>NZ_APNL01000011.1:0-142563 GCF_040361435.1 Salinisphaera sp. C84B14
GTAATGTGCGATGAACCTTTTTTTTATCTAGGACTCATCGAACTCCCGACAGATAACAATTGTTCGACAGCCGCGTAGCGGCTGAATCGTGCAGCTTTAGCTGCACGAGCCCGAAAGGGCGAGCGGCGCAGCCGCGAGTAATCTTCCCGGGCCCGCCATGCAAAGAAGGCTTCCCAGACATGGGGAGCCTTTTTTATTTGCAACGACGCAATTCGAACTCCCGACAGACAACAAGAGAGTTCGACAACCGCGCGCAGCGCGGTTGAACGGGGCGGCGCAGCCGCACCGGCCCCGAAGGGGTGAGCCGCGTAGCGGCGAATAATCTTCCCGGGCCCGCCATGCAAAGAAGGCTTCCCAGAGATGGAGGGCCTTTTTTATTTGCAACGACGCAATTCGAACTCCCGACAGATAACAATCGTTCGACAGCCGCGTAGCGGCTGAATCGTGCAGCTTTAGCTGTACGAGCCCGAAAGGGCGAGCGGCGTAGCCGCAAGTAATCTTCCCGGGCCCGCGATGCCCCAGCGCTCCGTAGCCCGAGCGCGTTCCAGCCATGATCGCTACAACGCTAACTCGCAGCAGAACGCGGGTGGCAGCAAGCGGCGCGCAGCGGCCGCCCGCATGCGTCTCGTCTTAAAGTCGTATTGTCGGTGTTTATACCCATTACTTCCCGATGACAAAGGGATAACGTCTAGCGCTTATCGAGAACATGGGCCTGCCGCGGCGGGGAAGGGGGCGTGATGGGTAAGAAGGCATTCATGGCCGGGTGGGCGCTTGTTCTGTTGTTTGCCATGGGCCTGGCCGGCTGCGGCGATGGCGATGACGGGTCTGTAGACGTCACGAGCTCTCGCGAGCCCGTGGACGGCGGCGGTGGTGATCCTGCCACACCCGCAGCCCTGTTCTGCGACGAGAACGCACCCGCGCTTGAGGCCGGGCGCGTCGACGCGGTCACGCAATCGACCGATATCGATGGCACGACGATCGATGTGGCCATGACGTTGTATACGCCGGCGCTCGACAAAGGCGAGTGCGCGCCGCTGATCGTTCACAGCCACGGCTTTGGCGGCAGCCGGATTACCGCCCTCGACGACGTGGCAGACGACGCCAACGCGTCCGATCTGGCCACTCGCCAGGCGTGGGAATCGGGCTATTTCGTGGTCAGTTTCGATCAGCGCGGCTTTGGCGAGACGGGGGGCCGGGTGATGGTCGAAAACCCCGACTTCGAAGGCCGCGACACGACAGCGGTCATCGACTATGCGATCGAACGATTCGAGGGCCGTCTGGCCTATCGTCGCGGCGAACCCGTGCTCGGCGCGCTCGGCCTGTCCTATGGCGGCGGTTATCAGCTGGTGGGCGCCGGCGTGGACCCGCGCATCGACGCCATCGTGCCCGCGGCCACCTGGCACGACCTGACTTATAGCCTCGCACCGAACGGCACGCCCAAGACCGTATGGCTGGATCTGCTGGTCCTGCTCGGCGTGACCGGCGCCGAAGGTGCGCTCGATCCGTTTCTCTACGAGGGCTTCGTGCAAGCCCAGTTTGGCGAGATTTCAGAGGATATTCTCGCCGAGGTCGAAGGCAACGGGCTGAACGCCTTCTGCGATGGGTTACGCCCGAGCGAAGGCGTACCGCGCGTCGATGCGTTTTTCGTACAGGGCGTGAACGATACGCTGTTCAACATGAACGAGGCCGTGCGCAACGCCCAGTGCCTGCGTGCGGCCGGCAACGACGTGCGCGTGCTCATTCAGCGCACCGGCCATATCCTGCCGCTTTTCCAGGCCGTGCAGGGCGCGTTCGGTTTCGACCTGGACCCGCGTGTTACCTGCGGCAATGCGACCTATGCCACCTCGGAGCGCATGCTCAGCTTTCTCGACGAGAAGCTGCGCGGTGTCGAGGCCCGCCCGCCGGTCGACGACAATTGCTTCGTTCAGGAGGATACGCACGGCGTGGTGACCGACGATGTCCCGATCGGTGGGCAGCGTTACACAATACCTTCCACCACCCTGTCCACCGGCCCGGTGGTGGAAACCGTGGTCAACGTACTCCAGGGCCTGCAGATCAACGGCAGCCCGCTGCTGCCGACCGTGCTCGAGTCGCTGGGCATGACGGTGGCCAACCTGCTGGATACGCTCGAGGCGTTGTTGACCAACCCGGGCGAACTCGACAGCGTGCTGACCGACGAGGTGCTGCAGCTGCTACCGCCGGAATTGCTCAACGAGCTGACCGCGCCGTCGCGGGAACTGTTCCTGTTCACCGCAGAACAGCCGATGACGCTGGCGGGTATCCCCGTGGCGGACCTGAAGATCGAGAGCGCGGCGGAGAATCCCATCGTGTTCGTAGGCCTGGGCCTCAAACGTCAGGGCGAAACCCGCATCGATCTGATCAATACGCAGGTCGCGCCGTTGAGCGGGCACGCCGACGGGGTTTACCAACAGCCACTGGTGGGTATATCGACCCGGCTCAACCCCGGCGACGAGGTGTATCTGATGGTGTACGGCTTTCATAACCAGTACTACCTCAGCTTCAATCGTCTGCCGCGCGTGGTGACGTTTTCGGGCAGCGTGGATCTGCCGTTGCTGTCAGAAGCGATGCGCCCGTAATGACGGGTTGGTGCGTGACCGACGCTGGGTCACGTTCGGCGCGTCAGCCATGGTCGGTCGCCTCTATAGTCTTGCTGTTTGACCCCGCGTGACGGGCGCTACCACGGGGTTTGAACAAGGCGGCGAAGAAGGCGATCGCCATCGCGATCGCGGCCAGGTCGCCGCCGTAGTACATCAGCTCTGCTGCCAGCTGGCGCTGATCGAGCGTGCTCCCCGAGTCGAGCGGATAAGCGTGCAGATACATGTACTTCGACAGGGCGCCGTGGAGCGCCATTGCCACAAAGAACACGAGCAGGCGCAGACGCGGCCCGGGTCGGTGTGGGGCCGGGTCTGGCCCGGCGATCGACCATACGAACAGGCAGCCGGCGAGCAAGAAGTGCAGGTGCAGCAGCGTGCCTGCCCACGGCGTGTCGTGCATGAAGCCATACAGCGGGGTGAGATAGAGCAGGAACATGGCGCCGATATCCAGCAGCGCGGCGCTGACCGGATGGGCGAGCGCGCGTATCGGTACGCTGCCGAGAAGACGCACCAAGGTACGGCCAGCCCGCTGCGGCAGCACGCGTAGCGCCAGGGTGACGGGCGCGGCCAGCACCAGCCCGACCGGGGCATACATGCCGAGCATGAGGTGCTGGACCATATGGCCTTCGATGCGTGCATGGCCAAAATGCATCATGGCCGGGCTCAGCGCGATCAAGGCCAGTACGGCGCCGGCCAGCCAGCTGAGCCCACGTTGCAGGGACCATTCGTTTCGACAGGCATACCAGGCCAGGCCATAGGCCAGAGTTGCCGCGCCCAGGCCCGCGAGGAGCAGCGCATGCCCGATCACGGGGTGTCGCAGTGCCGCCGCGCGTGGCGCAGGGCGACCATTCCCGCCACAAGAATGAGCAGCCCTGCACCAATCCAAGCCACGTCGTAGGGCCAGACGGGGTCGACATAGCGCACCTGGTGCAGGCCGAGAATCTTGTGGTCGACCACCCCGTCGAAGACCTGGAAACCACCCGCGCCAAGCAAAAGGGCGGCCTTGAAATGCCGGGGCGCGAAGCGCTGTGTCTTCAGCAGGGAGCGGGCGATGAACGCTCCGGCGATAAGAAACAGCAGCTCGCCGGCATGTAGTAGACCGTCGGAGAACAGAGCGAAGGCGCCCGAGCGCGCGTCGACGAAGTGGTGCCAGGCCAGCAGCTGGTGGAATACGATCTCGTCGACCGCTGACATCAGCCCGATGCCGATGAGCAGGCCGGACTGGAGGGTGGCACGCGTATTGGCGCGGGTGGGTTCAAAAGCGGACATCGGGGCCTTGAACAAGAAATGGCGGCACGAGGCTAGGCCGGCATGCCGCCGCGAACAATACGCAATTTCCGCAGGCGGGTGCGGCGTGCTGGGTTGGCCATCGATATCAAAATCGATGCCCGCCCCCCGTGGGTACGGTTACGTACTTCTACTCAAGGAGGAAAAGCGCGCAGGGTTTTAGCATGGCGCCAGATTCGAAACGGCGATAACGCAAATGAGCGATGGAACGCTGGTTCTTCGCGAACCCGATGTAAACGACGGCGCGCGGCTGCATGGTTTCGTGCGGGCACTGCATCCGCTGGCCGAGAACTCGGTCTACTGCAATATCCTGCAGTGTACCCACTTCTCGGAAACCACCGTGGTCGCCGAACGCGGCGGCCGCATCATCGGCTTCGTGAGCGGCTATCTGCACCCTAAGAAGGCAAATACCTATTTTTTATGGCAGGTGGGCGTGCACGCCGAGGGGCGTGGCCAAGGCCTGCCGCTGCGCATGATCCAGGCCGTACTGGCGCGCCCGGTCTGTGCCCATGTCACAACCCTCGAAGCCACGGTGACGGCGAGCAACAGCGCTTCGCAGGGGCTGTTCCGACGCCTGGCCCAGGCCGAGGGCGCGCAGTGCCATGTGACCCCGGATTACCTGGAAGCCACACACTTCGGCCCCGACAACGTCTATCCGGAAGAACTGTTCACGGTCACGCCGCTATCGACACCGGGTCGAAGCCAGGCAAACGACGGTGCCTAGCCCAGACGCGGTGCCCGGTCAGTGAGCGGATGGGCCTGCTGTAGTACGCGCCCGGCGCGCATCACGAGATGATCGGCGTGGCGCGGGCCGACGAACTGGGCGCCGATCGGGCGCTCGCCGTCGCCGAAGCCGCAGGGCACGGTGATTGCCGGCTGGCCGCTCATGTTCCAGGGCCAGGCGAATAGTGCCCAGCTGGTCCAGCGCTCGTGCGGCCAGTCGGCTGGTACTTCGCGTCCGGCCTCGAAGGGCAGCACGGGGGCGGTGGGACAGAGCACGAGATCGTAGTCGCGATGAAAGTCGCTCATACGCTGCATCAGCGCGACCCGCTCACTGTCGGCAGCCAAATAATCCGCCGCGCTGGCCTGTAGATAGCGTTTGACCATTGGCTGTAGCGGCGCATCCAGCGTTTCGATCTGGGCCTCGCTCCAGTCGCGGGCCATGACCGCGGTCTCGGTGAAGAACATCTGGTGATAGCTTTCGCGCAGCGCGCCCGTATCCGGATGGATGGGCGGGTCGGTACGCACCACGCGCGCGCCGTGGCTGGCCAGCAGGTCCGCGCTATGCTCGAGCGCGGCAGCGATCTGCGGGTCCACGTCGACATCGAAACCCAGCGCCGGGCTGAAGGCGATACGCAGGCCGCGAATGTCGCCGGCCATGGCCCGATCGGAGCGGCTTTCGTCGCCGCCGTGCTGTGGCGTGCTCGGATCGCTTTCGGTAATCACGTCGATCAGCGTGGCGGCGTCCTGCACGGTCCGGGTGATCGGCCCGCGTTCGGTGAGCTTGTCGTGGTGACTGCCGGGCAGGGTGGGCGCGTGGCCATGCGATGGCTTGAAGCCCACCGCGCCGCAAAAGCTGGCCGGGATGCGTATCGAGCCGCCGGTATCGGCGCCGAGCGCGACCGGGGTGACGCCCGCGGCCACCGCCGCGGCACTGCCGCCGCTGGAGCCACCGCAGGTCATGGCGGTGTTCCAGGGGTTGCGGGTAATACCGGTCAGCGGCGAATCGGTCACCGCTTTCCAACCGAATTCCGGTGTGGTGGTCTTGCCGACGGGCACGAAGCCGTGGCGTCGACAGGCGGCGACCGTAGGCGCATCGAAGGTCTTGGCCCGGGTATCCGTAAGCTTGGAGCCGTCGCGGGTCGGCCAGCCGATCATGTCGAAGGCGTCTTTCACCGCCACCGGCAGACCGTCGATACGGCCCATGGGCTGTCCGGTGCGGTAGCGCTCGTCGGCGGCTTCCGCGGCATCGCGGGTGGCGCGTTCGTTGATATGACAGAAGGCGTTGAGCCGGGCATCCACCTGTTCGATACGACGCAGTGCGCAGTCGGCCAGCGTCGTCGCGCTGACCTCACGACGGGCCAGACGCGCCAGCATATCGCTCGCAGTCAGGCGGATGTAGTCATCGATTTGCATAGCTTTTTTTGGATAGTCCAAGTCTGCCTATCGCGTGCTCGCATTAAACGCCGTTGCGCGCGATTTTTCGATTCCAGTTGTTCGAGTACACGCGCCGCCCGTCTTCGTAGGCATCGAGTTCGGCGTGCACGTGAAAATTCTCACTGTCCGCGGTGAGCACGGTGCGGGTACGCGTGTAAATCGACCAGCCCTCGCGTTCGAGCGTGCGATGTGCCACGACTTCTGCGCTGGGCGAGCCGAAGTCGCCGGTGCGAAAGCTGTAGTACTCGCGCGTATCGTCGGCCACGGTCAGATCGGCGTCGGCAATGTGATAGCGCCCGCCGTCCTTGATGACCTCCAGCGTCGACTCGTTGCTGTCGAGGTCGCGATGCACCAGCCAGCGCTGCTGACCCTGGGTGAGTTGTTCGACGTCGAGCTTGGGCACGTCGCGCGGTGCATCGAAGGCGATATCGGCGTCGCTTGCCTGACGCGCGCGTTCGGGCAGACGCAGGCGCGAGTTCTCGGTATGTACCGTAAGCCGAGTGGACTGCGCCGGCGGCCAGGCCAGCGGGTAGTAGGAGCAGGACACGCTCAGACGCAGGCAGTGGCCGGCCGCGATGATCTGGCCCAGCTCGTTGCATTGAACCGATACGCGATAGCGTTTGCCCGGCTCGAGTTCCTCGACCCGGTCATGGCCGTTGCGATGGGTGAGGTTGAGCAGCCCGTAGGTGCATCGGGTAGCGCTGCCATCCGGGGCAACATCGGACAGACGCACCGCGACCATGCCGGTCGGCTGATTGCAGGACAGCTCCAGTTCGACCACCGGCGCGCCGAGCATTTCGAAATCCTGCTCGAACAGCTCGGTGTCGAACACCAGAGCGCCGCCGTCTTCCTCGCGCTGATCGTGCGGCAGGTCCGGGCCGGCTGCATAGGAGCACCATTTGCCGGCGAACAGGCCCACGCTCAACGGTGACTCGACATCGTGATGGCCAACTTCGGGGTCGTCGAAGTTCTCGGTCAGCAGATCGGGTTCGAGTTGAAACACGCGTTCATCGCGCTGCGGCGGCCACTGGCTTTCGCCGGCCCAGTAGCCGGGGCGGTAGCTGTAGCTGCCCGACGGCGGAATGCTTTCCTGCATCCAGGCCCGCAGGGCGGGCTGGTTTTCCACGCCGTTGTCGATGTTCTTGATCCAGCGATCGCACCAGCGCAGCACCTCGCCCTGGAAATCGATGGCCGGTCCGGGCACGCCCTGGTGCGGATACTTGTGGCTCCAGGGGCCGACCAGCCCCTGAGTGGGCACGTCCAGATTGTCGAGCAGGCGGAATACGGAATTGGTGTAACCGTCCGCCCAGCCGCTGACCGCGAGCACCGGGCACTGGACCGAGGAAAAATCCTCGCAGATCGAGCCGTGGCGCCAGTAGTCGTCACGCGTCTGGTGTGCCAGCCATTTTTCCAGCCACAGGCCACTGCCTTCCAGGCGCTTGAACCATAGGTCGCGCCATTGCTCGCCGACCAGCTGCGGGTCCGGCGGCAGCGAGTTGAAGGCGAACATCACCGACGCCCAGGACAGATTGTCGCCGAGCAGACAGCCGCCCATGTAGTGGACGTCGTCCGCATAGCGATCGTCGGTCGAACACACGCTGATGACGGCCTTCAACGCCTCGGGCTGGCGGGCTGCGACCTGCAGGCCATTGAAGCCGCCCCAGGAGATCCCGATCATCGCGACGCTGCCGTCGCACCAGGGCTGCTTGGCGAGCCACTCGATGATTTCCACACCGTCCTGGAGTTCGAGCTCGAGGTATTCGTCCTCGAGCACGCCTTCGGAATCACCGCTGCCGCGCAGATCCACGCGCACGCCGGCATAGCCGTTATCGGCGAATACCGGGTGCATGGTTTCGTCGCGCGAGCGGGTGAAGTCGCGCTTGCGGTAGGGGATGTACTCGAGGATCGCCGGCACCGGTTGGCTGTCGGCATCGTCGGGCAGCCAGATACGGGCTGCCAGACGGGTGCCGTCGCGCATCGGGATGGTGGTGTGCTCGATAACGCGGTGATTGGCCTCGTGTGCCGCTAGATCGCTCATGAAGTTCGCTTGTTCGACGTCGTGAATGTCAGTCGTAGTTGGTCTCGACCTTACGCGAGAACCGATATCCGAGGATATGCATGGCCTCGTGGAAATACTTGTTCAAGTCGTCGTAGTTGTCCGCGCCCAGGAACAGGTCGCCCAGCTCGAAGCTGTAGCTGTCCTGGTTGGGCAGATCCTCGAGCTGCATGCCTTCGCTGACATGGCTTTTGAACATCGCATGCGGAAAACGCTCGCGTAGCCGTTCGATGTCCTTTTCGCCCGGTACGCGGGTGACGCGCGCGCTGTCGTAGGCACGCGGCATGAATTTGGCCGAATAGTTGTACGGGCCGCCGCCGTTGGGGAAGTTGGGCTGCTTGCCCATGGCCACGTCAATCGCCACCTCGTGGTGCGACGCGCCCTCGACGAGATAGAACAGGGGCGAGTGCGACTTCGAGATACGTGCGTTGACCTCGAGCAGCTTGAGATCGTCACGCTCTTCGTCCCAGAGGAACTCGATATTGAACGGCGTATTGTCCAGCCCTATATGGGTGGCCAGCTCGCAGGATTTCTGGCGCATATGATCGAGCACGGCATCCGGCAGATTCGATGGATACACATAGCCCGTGAAGCTCGAACCACCCGGTGCACGCAGCGAATCGATCACGCCGTACACATGGGCCTCGCCGTTCTGCACATAGCCTTCGACGGTGCAGCCACGCCCGGCGATGATGCCTTCGGCCACGCAATAGCGTCCGCGCAGTAGCGCACGCTGATCGCCCAGCGTGGCGCGCTGGCTGAAGGCTTCGAAGGGCTCGGCGAACTTGTCGATGCCCTTGCGGATTTCGCGCAGCGCATGGCGCAGGTCTTCGCGGCCGTCGATACGAAAGCCCAGCGTGCTCGAAAACGCGACCACCGGCTTGAGCCAGAACGGATAGGGCAGGGGCGGATCGTCGAGCAGCGCGTCGTCTTCCGGATCGACGAGTGCAAAGGGCGGCGTCAGTTCCGGGGCGACTTCCGAGGTCGCCAGACGTGTGCCGTACTTGTTCTCGCACATCAGCGCGGCCTTGAGCGAGGGCGTGGCATGACCGGCGCGGTCACGCAGAATCGGCAGCAGGCTGGTGGTCGGGAAATCCCAGTGGCCGACGATCGCATGCAAACCGCCGGGGACCTTGTCCATGCCGTACTGGGCATCGTGGATGAAATCCTCGACCGGATATTTTTCAGGGTTCACGATCTGGTCGTAGTCGATCAAACCCGAGAAGTTGTAGCGTTCGGCGTCGCGTACCGTGCGCAACATCTCGAGGTTGAAGTCATCCAGACCGATGACGGCGATATTCTGCGGGTCGTCCATGTCGGAGCCTTTCCGATGGTCAAATCTATCTGCAGACGCAGGTATGCGTTCGACGGGCCTACGCCGGCCGCGCGGGTACGTCTGCATGTGAAGTTCACAGGAGCGGGCGAACCCTAGAGATCACGAAAGGCGGGATAAATCCGTATTTTCCCCCGCATTTCGAAAATCTTCGCGAGCCGCGGCGAAATGCGCAGAAACACGGACAGACGACGGCGCGGCCCGATCGCTAATGTGCCGGCAGACAGGCAGAACACGACCATAACGAAGGAGCTGCCCGGTATGGATCGTATCGAAGACATCGCGAATTTCCTGCTGCGTAACGAGGTCAAGCTCGCCACGGCCGAATCCTGTACTGCGGGATTGATCGTATCCGAGCTGGCACGTGTGCCCGGCAGCGGCCAGGCGATCGACTGCGGCCTGGCCGTTTACTCGCCGCAGGCAAAAAACCGCTATCTGAACGTGGCCTATGAACTCATCGACGAGCACGGGTTGACCAGCGAAGCCGTTGCCGACGCCATGGTGGCCGGCGCGCTCGATAACAACGATGCCAACGCGGCTGTCGCCAATACCGGCATTGCCGGGCCCGCGGCCGGCCCGAACGGGCTGGAGCCGGGGACGGTGTGCCTGGCCTGGGCGGTTCGCCGCGGCGACACGGTTCATCGATTCACCGAAACGCGCTATTTCGAGGGCGAGCGCAACGAGGTACGCCACGGCGCGGCCCATTACGGGTTGCAGCGGCTGGTGTTCTATTTCGACGAAGTCTTTTCCGGCCATAACCCGACGGCCGTGTAAGCCGACAACCAAGGAATGATCAATGGCTATGCAATCCCGGACCACGCAGCGAGACATCATCGAAGCGCTGGATGTTTCGCCGCGTATCGACGCCGAGCGCGAAGTCGAGCGCCGTATCGGTTTTCTTGCCGACTATTTGCGCCACGGTGGTTTGAATGCCCTAGTGCTGGGCATTAGCGGTGGCGTGGATTCCACCATCGGCGGACGGCTTTGCCAGCTTGCGGTAGAGCGCATTCGCGATGACGGGGGCGAGGCGCGTTTTTATGCCGTACGCCTGCCGCACGGTGAACAGCACGACGCCGACGATGCTCGTAGCGCGCTCGATTTCATTGCGCCCGACGAACTGCTCGATGTGAATATCGAGGCGCCCACGAGCGGCATGCAGCAGGCGCTCGAGAACAGCAACCTGAGCTTCGATGACGCCGAACAGGAGGATTTCATCCTCGGCAACGTCAAGGCGCGCCAGCGCATGGTCGTTCAGTACGCCATCGCCAGCCGGCATCAGGGCCTGGTGGTCGGAACCGATCAGGCTGCGGAAGCCGTGATGGGGTTCTTCACCAAGTTCGGTGACGGCGCGGCCGATGTGACGCCGTTGTTCGGCCTGACCAAGGGCCAGGTTCGTGCGCTCGGCGAACGACTCGGCGCGCCCGAGGAACTGGTGAACAAGCAGCCCACGGCCGATCTGGAATCGCTGCGTCCGCAACGCCCGGACGAAGAAGTCTTCGGCGTGAGCTACGACGAGATCGACCGCTTTCTCGAAGGTGGCGAGGTCAGCGCCGAGGCGCGTGAAACGATTATCGACGCCTACGAAGCCACCGCCCACAAACGCGCCATGCCGGCCGCGCCCTGAGCCGGCGATAACCGGCCGGCCCGAATGGCGCGGGCGAATGCACGGCGGCTTGCGCGCCTCGGCCTGCAACAAACGCAGGCCGAGGCGGATGGCGTTATTTCCAGACCTGTTCCGCGGTTTCGACCACGCGCTCCAGCTTGGCCCACTGCACGTCTTCGGTGATCTCGTTGCCTTCGGCGGTACTGGAGAAGCCGCACTGCGGGCTCAGGCATAGCTGATCGAGCGGCACGTACTGTGCGGCCTCGTCGATACGTTTGGCCAGTTCGTCGTGCGACTCCAGCGCTTCGCGCTTCGAGGAAACCAGGCCGAGCACCACGTCCTTGCCCTTGGGTACGAAACGCAGCGGCGCGAAGTCGCCCGAGCGTTCGTCGTCGTATTCCAGAAAATAGGCGTCCACGTTCAGCTCGTTGAACAGCACGTCGGCCACCGGCTCGTAGCTGCCCTGGGCAAACCAGGTGCTGCGATAGTTGCCGCGGCACAGATGCACGCCGACGGTCAGATCGTCCGGCTTGCCTTCGAGCGCGGCGTTGATGAGTTCGGCATAGCGGTGCGGCAGTTCGTTCGGGTCGTCGCCGCGATCGGCCGCGGCAGCGCGCATGTCCGGATCGCAGAGATAGGCCAGATTGGTGTCGTCGAGCTGGATATAGCGACAGCCCGCGTCGTGCAGGGCCGCGATCTCGTCGCGATAGCACTGGGCGAGATCCTCGAAGAAGCCGTCCAGTTCCGGGTAGGCCTCGATATCGATCGCCGCGCGGCCACCGCGAAAATGCACCATCGTCGGGGAGGGGATCGAAACCTTGGGCATGACGCCGCTATGGGCTGCCAGATATCGGTAGTCCGCAACCTGGATATTGCGGGCGTGGGCGAGCTTGCCGGTCACGCTGAGCTTGGGCGGCGTGAAGCCGTCGTCCGACGACTTGGCGTTGGGGTTGGCACTGATGCCGCCGGTGACGCTCACGCCATCCAGCTGTTGCAGAAAATCCAGATGGAAATAGGCACGCCGGAATTCGCCATCGGTCACACACGGGAGGCCAACGTTTTCCTGTTTTCTGACGACGTCGGCGATCGCCTTGTCTTCGACAGCGCGCAGCGCATCGGCGTCGATCTCGCCCCGCGCATGCTCGGCACGGGCCTGCATGAGGTTTGCCGGGCGCAGCAGGCTGCCGACGTGGTCGCAGCGAAAGGGAGGTTGGGTGCGATGCATGGGTCGTCCTTTTTTGGCTTTCTATTCAGCGTGATGGCTTGGCTCGGGACGCACAAGTCGACGCGCCGCGGCACGGCGTTGTCACGGCGCCCGATTATCAGAAATCGAAGAACACGGTTTCCTGCGGGCCCTGGAGATGGATTTCGAAGCGATAGCGTGGTGTGTCGGCCTGGGTATCGCGGCGCGCGATCAAGGTGTCGCGCCGACTCGGCGGCAGCGCGTTAAAGAAGCGGCAGCCGGCGTTCGCTTGGTGTTCGTCATCGAAATACAGCCGCGTATGCAGGTGGATATTGATGCCGCGTGCGAAGAGCATGAGGTTGATATGTGGTGCCATCGGCTGGCCGCCCGGGTGCGCCACACGGCCAGGTTTGACCGTATAAAACGTCCACCAGCCGTCGTCGGTCGCCGATGGCGCGCTGCGCCCGAAGCCGCGAAAGGCGTGCTCGGCGCGATAGTCGGTTTGATAGACGCCGTGTGCGTCGGCCTGCCAGGCCTCGACGAAGATATCCTCGACCGGATCGCCGTTGCCGTCGATCACCCGGCCGTGGATTTCGATCGCCTCGCCTGCGGCATCCGCGGCGGCGATCTCGGGGCCGATTTCCGACGCGCGCGGCGGCAGGCCGGCTACATCGAGTGCCAGGCCGATATGCACGAACGGCCCGGCGGTCTGCGAAGGGGTTTCCGGGTACGAAAGTCCTTCATCACGGGTGGGGCGCGTCATATTCAGCTCGCGTTTTCGAAGTAGGTCTGCAGCGCGCCGCGGGTGACGATATCGAAACGGTAGGCGAGACAGTCCATCGGCCGGGCCGCGGCCTTGTCGAGCCGGGCGACGAGGGTGGCGACCGCCTCCGGATCATCGAGCGTGTTCACGATCGGACACAGCGGGATGAGCGGATCGCCTTCGAAATAAAGCTGGGTTATTAGACGCGTACTGATCGACGGGCCCATCACCGAGACGTGGATATGCGCCGGGCGCCACGAGTTCACGTCGTTCGGCCAGGGATAGGGGCCGGGCTTGACGGTACGAAAGCGATACCAGCCGTCGTCATCCGTGATGGTTCGGCCCACGCCGCCGAAATTCGGATCGAGCGGGGCGAGGTAGCCGTCCTTGATATGGCGATACTTGCCGCCGGCGTTGGCTTGCCAGATCTCGACCAGTGTACCGGCCACGGGTTTGTTGTACTGATCCACCACGCGGCCGTGAACAATGATGCGTTCGCCGATGGGCAGGCCGTCCTGTGCCGTGCCCGAGCGAAAGTTCAGGAGCAGGTCGTTGTCGAAGCGGCCGAGCGCAAACCGGTCGAAATCCGGGCCGGTCAGTTCCGAGGCGGTCGGGCTTTGCAGGCTGACCAATGGCTGCTGCGGAGCCCGGGCGACGGATGTCTTGTAGGCGGGGGCATAGGGCCTTGGGTGCCATTCGCGATCACGCATGACGAAGCGGTTGTGCTTGTTCTGCGCCATGACCTCTCCTGGTGGTCGCGTATCAGCCGGCCCGTCCAATCGAATAGGCTGCATTGTGCAACAGATCGGAACCGTGAATCGAGTCCGCGTGTCGCCGCTGCCAAGCCAGGCCTACGCCGGGTCGCTGCGGCCCCAGCCCTGTTCCTTGGCGAGCTTGAAAGCGTGATTGGCCGCCGGCACGCCGGCATAGATCGCCACGTGCATGAGTGCCTGTCGCAGTTCGGCTTCGGGTACGGCCAGACGCTGTGCGGTCTTGAGGTGCAGGATCAGCTCGTCGTCCCGGCCGAGCGCGGCGAGTATGGCGATGGTGATCAGGCTGCGCTGGGTGCGCGGCAGGTCCGTATTGCCCCAGAGTTCCCCCCAGGCATAGCGCGTGATCATGTCTTGAAACGGCGCGTCCAGCGTTGTGGCCGAGTCGGCGGCACGATCGACGTGGGCGTCGCCGAGCACGGCGCGCCTTGTGTTCATCCCGTCGGCATGGGTTGCCGGCGTTGCGGGGCCGGGGTGGGCAGCGCAGGCCGCGACCAGGCAGTCGGCGAAGGCCGCGCTGTCTTCCACCGACGGCACGTGCGCCACGCCTTCGATCGTGGTGAGCGGCGCGCCGCCCAGTTCTTCGGCCAGGGCCTGCAGGGTGGCCACCGGCGTGGCCGGATCATCGCTGCCGGCAATCAGCCGGACCGGCCGGTCGATGGTGTTCAGCCGGCCGCGCAAGTCTGCGTCTGCGAGCAGTTCGCACAGCCGCGCATAGCTTTCGTTGTCGGTGCGTGCGAGCTGATACGTCCAGCCGGCCAGGCCGGCCGGCTGCTGTTGCTTGTAGGCCTGGCCAAACCAGCGCTGGGCAAGCTCGGGCGCCATCTGTGCAAGGCCTTCGCTGCGAACCCTTGCGGCACGCGTCTGCCAGTCCTCGGGCTGGCCGATCACCGCGCCGGTATTGGTCAGTACGGCCCGCTCTACAACGGCGGGCGCATCGAGCATCAACGCCTGCCCGATCACGCCGCCGATGGAGGAGCCCACGAACGTACAGCGTGGGATGGCCAGGGCGGCCAGCAGGGCGCTGGCATCCGCGGCCAGGTCGTGGGCGGTTACGGCGTGGTCGAGTGGCGCACTGGCGCCGTGGCCCGGCAAATCCCAGGCAATACAGCGCCAGCGCCCGCGCAGCCGGGCGGTGACCTCCCGCCATACATCGCGCGACATGCCCAGCGGATGTGCAAACAGCATCGCGGGCAGGTCGCTTTCGCCACTATCGTCGTAGCCAATGGTCCGGCCGTTGCACTCGACAAACGCCATGGTTTTTCCCGCTTGGATCAGACGCGCTCGATCACGGTGGCGATACCCTGGCCTACACCGATACACATGGTGCACAGCGCATAGCGGGCATCGGTGCGCGCCATCTCGTGCAGGGCCGCGCTGACGATGCGCACGCCCGACATGCCCAACGGGTGACCGAGCGCGATCGCGCCGCCGTTGGGGTTCACGTGCGGGGCATCGTCGGGCAGGCCCAGTTCGCGCAGGCAGGCCAACGACTGGCTGGCAAACGCTTCGTTGAGTTCGATGATGTCCATCTGCTCGATGGACAGTCCGAGACGGTCGAGCAGCTTGCGCGAAGCGTATACCGGGCCCATGCCCATGATGCGCGGTTCCACGCCGGCGGTCGCCATACCCAGAATACGGGCCTTGGGCTGCAGATCGAACTGCTTGATGGCCTCCTCCCCGGCCACCAGCAGCGCGCCGGCACCGTCGTTCACGCCCGAGGCGTTGCCGGCGGTCACCGTGCCGTTGCTGCGAAACGGCGTCGGCAGCTTGGCGAGTTTTTCCAGCGTGGTGTTCGCACGCGGGTGTTCGTCGGTATCGAACACGATCGGGTCGGCCTTTCGCTGGGGGATCTCGATCGGCGTGATTTCCTCGGCGAGACGGCCGGCCTGGCGGGCGGCTTCGGCTTTTTGCTGCGAGCGCAGGGCGAAGGCGTCCTGATCTTCGCGCGAAACCTTGTACTGCTCCGAGACGTTCTCGCCGGTCTCGGGCATGGAATCGATGCCGTACCACTGCTTCATCAGCGGATTGACGAAGCGCCAGCCGATGGTGGTGTCTTCCAGAATCTGCTGGCGGCTATAGGCGGATTCGGCTTTGGCCAGCACGTAGGGCGCCCGCGACATGGATTCCACGCCGCCCGCGAGCATCAGCTTCGTTTCCCCCGACCGGATTGCGCGGGCTGCCGTACCGATGGCGTCCATGCTCGAGCCGCACAGGCGATTGATGGTGGAGCCCGGTACGGCCGTCGGCAGCCCGGCCAGTAGCGCGCTCATGCGCGCGACGTTGCGGTTGTCCTCGCCGGCCTGGTTGGCACAGCCCATGAGCACATCGTCGATCGCGGCCGGGTCCAGATTCGGCGCCTGGGCGATTACGGCCTTGATGATATGCGCGAGCATGTCGTCAGGGCGCACGCTGGCCAGCGTGCCGCCGAAGCGGCCGACCGCGGTACGGGCTGGATGACAAAGATAGACGGTGTTGGACATGGCTGGATCTCGTTATGCGGTTGTTCGAATAGACGCGCGTCAGTCGCTGCCTCGACCGCGTCGCGGTCGATACAACCGACGACCCGCCGGTGACGGGCGTTCGAGCGCGTGCTGCAATCGCGGCATGATGTAACCGCAAACCTGCGGCTCTTGATGCAATGGTTCGCCTTGCGAACGTACGTTTGCATCGCGAATAACCTAATCGCTGTATGGTGCTGGCGTCAACGCGCGCCGTGCGCGCGCTGCGCGGCGTGTGGATCACCTTTTGTCGTGGGGTGGGCGATTACATCCGGTTCAGCATCTGGCGTACGCGTTCCACCTGCGCCAGGCTCGCGCCGACATGCGCCATCGGGTCGAGCGCGGCGCGCAGCCGTTGCTCATCGACGTGGGCCGCCACCTCGGGCCGTTCGAGCAGCACGTCGGCCAGCGCCCTTTTTTGGGCGACTGCCTGATGGATCGCTTCGGCGACAAGCCGTGCGGCCGCCGCGGCCGCGAGATGGGGCATCAGCATGTCTGTCGCAGGCTCGGCGAGAAATGCGCTGGCTGCCAGACGCAGATTGTGTTGCATGGCGTCGACGCGCACATCGAGCCCTTCGAACATCACGACCAGCGTATCGAGCATGCCCTCGACCAGCTGCAGGCTGTCGATGAGCGGTGCCCATTCGGCCTGCCATTCGCCGAGCCCGCGCTCCAGCGGCTGGGCGGCGACATTGTGCACCAGCGCCACGTTGGCATGGACCTGCCGTGCGGCCGTGCGCATGCGCGTACAGCCCACGGGGTTGCGCTTGTGCGGCATGGACGATGAGCCGCCGGCGCCGGTGGCTGCGGGTTCGCTCAGCTCGCCGATTTCGGTCTGGGCCATGAGCGCGACGTCGAGCGCGATCTTTTCCGCGGCGATCGCGACCGCGTCGAGCGCGTCTGCCAGGGCCACGATGGGCTGGCGATCGGTATGCCAGGGCAGCAGCGGGCGATTGAGGCCCAGTTCGTCGGCCAGGGCCTCCATCAACGCCGGGCCGTGATCGGGAAAGCCCGTATGTACCCCTACCGGCCCGCCGAACTGTACGAACAGACCGTTTGCAGCGATATCGACCAGGCGCGTTTCGGCTTGCGCAAGTCCCCCGAGCCAGTGCGCGACCTTGGCGCCAAAAGTGATGGGCAGCGCCTGCTGCATGAGCGTACGCCCGATCATCGGGGTGCGTGCATGGGCCGTCATCAGTGCGCTGCCGTGGCCGCGTGCTTCGACGAGGCGCTGTTCAATGCGTGCGAGCCCCGGTTGGATGACAAGCATCAACGCGGAGTCGACGATGTCCTGGCTGGTGGCGCCATAATGAAAATGCGCCCGCAGGTCGGCGTCGAGCAAGGCCTTGGCCTGCTTGACGAAGGGAATTGCGACGTTGCCGCCGTCGGCGGTATCGGCGGCCAGGGCGTCGAGGTCGAAGGCGTCGATATCCAGCCGGGTTTCGATCGCGGCGGCGGTGCCGGCGGGCACCAGCCCGGCGCGTTCCTGTACGCGGGCCAGCGCACATTCGACACGGCACATCGCCGCAAGGAAGTCCCGCGGCGAACAGGCAGCGACGCCGGCGCGGCTCATGAAGGGATGACGGATAAACGCGTCGAGCATGGCGATACTCCCGAACGGATCGCGCGGATTGGGCGCCGACGACCGGGCGTGGCGATCAGCCCACCTGGCGGGCGATCTCGTCGCAGGTCTGCTGCAGCAACGGCAGAAAGCGTGACTTGAGCGTCTTGCGATCCACTCGCGCCGCGTTGGTGCTGATATTGATCGCGCCCAGCAGTACGCCGTGCATGTTGTACACCGGCACGGCCAGCGAGCGCAGGCCCGATTCGAGCTCCTGATCGACGATACAGAAGCCCTGTTCGCGGGCCTTATCGAGATGTGCCCGCAGCTTGCTGACATCGGTGATCGTGCGCGGGGTATAGGTTTCGAACTTAAGATTGGCCAGCACCGCGTCCAGTTCGGCGGGCTCGAGCATGGCCAGGAGCATACGCCCCATGGAGGTGGTCGCGGCCGGCAGCGGGGTGCCGATCGACAGTGCGATCGTCATCAAACGATGCGGGGCCGCCGAGCGCGCCACGTAGATCACGTCCGCGCCCTGGAGCACGCCCATGGATGACGACTCGCCGGTGATTTCGGTAATGCGTTCCAGGTGCTGGCGGATGACCGGCTGGTAGTTGTTCGACGACAGAAACGCATAGCCCAGCTGCAGCGTCTTGGGCGCCAGCTCGAAATAGCGATCCTTGCGCCGAACATAGCCCAGCCCGTGAAGAGTCAGCAGAAAACGACGGGCTTTCGCACGGTTCATACCGGTGCGTGCGGCGACCTCGCTGAGGGTCATGCGTGGGTGGTCGCCGTCGAAGGCACGAATGACCTGCAGGCCGGTATCCAGCGCGGTAACAAAGTCGCGATGGTCGGGGGTCAGCCCCGTAAAACTGTCGTCCTGTTCGCGTGGCACGTCGCTGATCAACTGGTGGAAAACGGACGCCAGTGTAGCAACGACACGGGTTGTTCGCTTGGCGAACAACCATGCGGCGTGCGGATCAAGCGTCGGTCGCTAGCTCCAGGCCGATGCGTAGTCGTCGATATCCACGCCGTAGGCGCCGTTGGCGAGGGTGCGCACGATACGAAAATTGGGAAAGTGGTTGAGATCGCGTATGCGCTGCGGAAAGTAGCGACGCTTGCGATGGTCGAGCACCACCAGCATGGTCGGACGCGGCTGACGTGCTTCGCTCGGTACGACAAAACCGACTTCGCCGGTGTTGAGTTCGATCAGGCTGCCCACCGGATAGGCGCCCAGGGTATGGATGAACTGATCGAGCAGGGTGGGGTTGAAGTCGCCCCGGCTGCGGCTCATGAGCTTCATTACCTCGCCCGGTGCCCGACTTTCCTGATACACGCGATCGCTGGTCATCGCGTCGTAAACGTCGGCAATCGCCACGATCTGGGCGTAGTGCGAGATCTCGTCGCCGGTGAGTCCGTCCGGGTAGCCGTGGCCGTTCAGGCGTTCATGGTGTTCGCGCACGATGCGCAGGCTCTGCTCGGATAGCTGCGAGCCCTGCTCGAGCAGCTGTACACCATATTGCGGATGCTGCTTGATGACCGCGAATTCGGCGGCCGACAGGCGTGCCGGCTTGTGCAGGATATCCATCGGCACCTTCATTTTGCCGACATCGTGTAGCAGCGCGCCGACGCCCATTTCCTCGATATCGGCTTCCGGCTCGCCTCGGACAGTCGCCAGGGCCACCGAGAGCATGCAGACATTGATGCTGTGCAGCGCGGTGTACTCGTCACGGTTCTTGAGGTTTGTGAACCACACCAGCGCATCCGGGTTGCGCGATACGCTTGCCATCATTTGCACGACCAGCTCGCGCGCATCGAGTTGCTCCAGCGGCTGGCCCGCGCGGGCATCGGCCTGGATGTTGCGTACGAAATCGCGGGCCTGTTCGCGAATGAGTCGGGCCTGGGCGAGCTCGGCGCTGAAGCTCTGCGGTGAGCGGCTGTAGACGGCGGCGGGCGCAACCCCGCGGCGGGTGAAGCCGGCCGGTTCCGGGCGCGCGGGCGGCGGCGTACCCGGGGCCTCGGGCGGCGTAGAGACATAGACGTATTCGACGTGCCGGCTCAGACGCGCGATATCCTCCCGTGTCTTTATGTGCAGGCCCTGGAGCGGATAGTCGGTTTCGAGCCACGGCCGGTCCAGTGCCTCGACATACATGCCGAGCTCCAGTTCGGTGACCGGAATTTTTTTCGCATAGCGCAGCATGCAGGTCGAAATCTCGATCGGAGAAGCCTTCATTCTAGGCTGTTACGAAGATTACCGCGATCCGGTGTCCTGCGTAGCTCGGCCAGCGGACCCCATACATGCGCGTACCGTGTTTGCTAGCGGGAGAAGCGCTTATACCGGCGCCGGGCTCATGATTCTGGCGCGTGGGCGCCAAACGAGCGCTGTTTCGGGTGTCGTCAATTGGTCTTAGGCGGCCGCACGAGCCGGCGCATGCTCGAATGCCGCGAGGCCGTGAACGTGGGCCGGTTCTGCCTGTGGCCGGCTGCATTGCGAGGATACGGTGGCTGCCCTAGGCGGCGAATAATGAATTGTCGTTTCACGAACAACGTGATTAGCTTAGCGGCACACGCGCGGCCGGCCGACCGGGGAAGGCGCTGCACGACGCCGCGCACTCTTAGTCAATATATGTGCAGGGGATAAATGCATGGTTTCTCTGACGATGTCGCTTCTCGCGTTCGTCCCGCTGGTACTGGCCGGCGTGTTGTTGATCGGCTTTCGGGTGCAGGCCCGTACCGCGATGCCGATCGTGTTCATCGTGACCGTACTGATCGCGTTGCTGGCCTGGGATATGAGCGTGACGCGGGTGGTCGCGTCGAGCCTGCAGGGGCTGATGCTCACGATCTCGATCCTGTGGATCATTTTCGGGGCCATCCTTCTGCTTAATACGCTCAAGCATTCCGGCGGTATTGCCGCGATTCGCAACGGCTTCTCCGGTATCAGCCCCGACCGGCGTATTCAGGCCATCATCGTGGCGTGGCTGTTTGGCTGCTTCATTGAAGGCGCCTCGGGCTTTGGTACGCCGGCCGCCGTTGCCGCGCCGCTTATGGTGGCATTGGGTTTTCCGGCCCTGGCGGCGGTCGTGGTCGGCATGATGATTCAGTCCACGCCGGTATCCTTCGGTGCGGTCGGCACGCCGATTATCGTGGGCGTGGCAGGCGGCCTGCAGAAGAACCAGATCTCCGAACAGCTCACCGCCAATGGCTCGGACTGGGCGACCTATTTCCAGCTGATTACGTCGCAGGTTTCGATCACGCATGCCATCTGCGGCATCCTGATGCCGTTGATCATGGTCACCGTAATGGCGCGTTTCTTCGGTGAGCGCAAATCCTGGGGCGACGGCCTGGAAGTCGCGCCCTTTGCGCTGTTCGCGGGCGTGAGTTTCGTGGTGCCCTATGCGCTGGCGGGCGTGTTCCTGGGCCCGGAATTTCCGTCGATGATTGGGGCCATGGTCGGCCTGGCGATTGTCGTGCCGGCCGCACGTCGTGGCTTTCTGATTCCCTCCCGGCCCTGGGATTTCCCCGATGAAAGCCAGTGGCCGGCGGACTGGGTCGGCAATATGGAAATCAAGGCCGATCATGTGGCCGGTCGCACGCCGCTGACGCCGACCATGGGCTGGGCGCCCTACGTGCTGCTGGCAATCCTGCTGGTGATCTCACGCACGGTCGAGCCGATCACCAACGCGCTGAAGTCGGTGGCGATCGGTTGGAGCGATATTCTCGGTCAAACCGGTATTTCCGGGTCGATCGAGCCGCTGTATCTGCCCGGCGGCATCATCTGCATGGCGGTTCTTATTACGTTCTTCCTGCATCGCATGCGTGGCGGCGCCCTGGGCTCGGCGTTCAAGGAATCGACCAACACCATTCTTGGCGCGGGCTTCGTGCTGATCTTCACGATCCCGATGGTGCGTATTCTGATCAACTCCGGCGTGAACGGCTCGGATCTGGTGTCCATGCCGGTGGCCATGGCCCAGCTGGTGGCCGATGGCGTGGGGCATATCTATCCGCTGTTCGCACCGGCCGTGGGTGCGCTGGGTGCCTTCATCGCCGGTTCGAATACGGTGTCCAACCTCATGCTCAGCGACTTCCAGTTCAACGTGGCCGCCACGCTGGGGCTGTCGACCGCGATGATGGTCGCGTTGCAGGCCGTGGGTGCGGCCGCCGGCAACATGATCGCGATTCACAACGTGGTTGCCGCCTCGGCCACGGTCGGGCTGCTCGGGCGTGAGGGTACGACCCTGCGCAAGACATTGTTGCCCACGCTCTATTACTGCGTGCTTAGTGGCGTGATCGGCCTGATCGCGTTCTACGGCATCGGCGTGGTCGATGGCTTGATGAACTAAATCGCCGAAATGGACGAAAACGGCCCGCTTATGGCGGGCCGTTTTCGTTTGTCGCGTCGGTTGCTGAGCGCTTGAATACAGCGTTTATAGTAGTGGCCGTAACAACAATCCATTTAACTATCGGGATATGCCCATGAAACAGAAATCCGTAATCACGCTCGACGATGCCCACCAGATTCTCGATGCCGCGCAGAAGGAAGCCGAGAACCAGGGCTGGAACGTGGCCATTGCCGTGGTCGACGACGGCGGGCACCTGATCGCGCTGCGCCGCCTGGACGGCTGTGCGCCGATGGGCAGCTATGTGGCGACCGAAAAAGCGCGCAGCGCTGCACTCGGTGGCAAGGAAACGCAGGCCTTCGAGGATATGATCAACGGCGGGCGTGCGGCGTTCCTGTCCGTACCCGAGCTCAAGGCCACGATGACCGGCGGCGTGCCGGTGATGGTGGATGGCCAGCTTGCGGGCGCGGTGGGCGTGTCCGGTGTGAAGCCGGATCAGGATGCCCAGACCGCCAAGGCAGGCGTGGCGGCCGTCGCCGGCTAGCCTCGCTCGAGCGCTTAGGCGCTTGCGTTCGTAAAAAGGCGCGGCCCGGCTGGGCCGCGCCTTTTTTATGCCCGATGGCCGCGGCTCGCGCCGCTAGGTATAGCCGAAACGGGCTGCCACCGGCCCGGTAATCTCGCGAATGCGGGCCAGTTCGGCATCGCTGAAGGCCGGTTTGTAGTAGCCGGGCAGACGCAGCCGGGATGCGGCTTGTTCGATGGTTGCCGGGTCGGTTTCTAGCCCGCAATGGGCATAGAAGCGTTCGAGCACGGCCTGCGAATCGCCACACAGATCTTCGTAGCGGATGACCAGCGTGGCGTCGCTGAGCTGCTTGTCGCTGCTCAGACGCTGGTCGACATCTGCGTAGATCATGGCCCAGTAGTGGGCCCAGCCTTCGACCTCCTGGCCGTCGTTCCAGAGTTGCTGGATATGATCGACGGCGTCGTCGTCCCCGGTATGGATCGGGCGTCGATCCAGGCCGAATTCGAAATGTCCGACTCGCCGCATATGTTCGAGCGCACGCGGATGCGCGCTCTCGCCGGCCTCGAACAGGGTCTGTTGCTTCATCAGCGAGGCGATATGCCAAACCGGGTCGCGTACGGGCAGCACGAAGCAGGCATCGGAAAACAGCGACTGCAGATACTGCAGCCGCATGAGGTTGTAGTTGCCCTTGGCCGCATAGCGCTGGCGCTTGCGAATGGCGAGCAGCTTGCGGATATGGTCGCGATAGAATTGCTCGAATTCGGGGTTGCGCGTCTGCGCATCGAGCACGTTGCTGTGCGTGCTGTCGTGGATACGTTCGAAAAACGCCATCCAGAGCACTTCCTCGAAGGCTTCCGGGCTCTGGGAGGTGACCGCTATGCCGTCGCCGTGGGCACGCTCGGTCGCGGTTTCGCTGTTCTGCGGCACGCGTGCCAGCCAGCGATCCCACAGCCAGGGCGTGAATACCGGCGGGAAGTCGCGATAGCGATGGGTGGCCACGGTCGGATGCTCGGCGAGCAGCTCGAGCAGTATCGTGGTGCCCGAGCGTGCCAGGCCCGCTACGTAAATAGGCGCGGTGATCGCAATATCCTCGATCGCCTCGGCCGCCATGCGGGTGTCGAAGTTGCCCAGCTTGATCGCGGCCCTGGGGTGGCGATATTGCCAACCGCCGACTCGATCCATCCAGGTGGGCACGGCGAAGCTGTCGATGGCCGCATCACTGGGTTTCGAGCGCGCGGTACGGGGTGCGTCGGTAGTTGCCGTCATTCGATTTTCGCCCATTTATAGATCGCCAGCGATACGATGAACATCACCGGCATGAAAACGAACAGCCAGGAATGCATCCAGGCCGGGCCGAAGGGGATGACCTCAAGTACCGGTAGATCGATATGCACCTGGTCTACGGGGGCGTCATCCGGCAGATAGCCGAGCGGATTCTCGGCCAGCCAGTGCCACCAGGGCTGTTTGGTAACGATGCCCACGGGCGAGGTCATATCGAATTGTGCGATCGGCGCGCTCGCATCGCCTACCGTGAGCCGGGCGGGCTCTGCGCCGTTGCTCCAGCTGGTGGCAACTCCGTCCGGCACGGTGGCGATCTCGGGCGTGACGCCGCTCGGTGGCAGGGTATGGCCGTAGTGGGTTTCCGCCCAGAGCAAAAGCGCGAGCAGCGGCAGAATGGCCAGCAGCGTGCCCGGCACAACCATACCGACATGCTTGAAAGCGGTAGTGAACTGGTTCTTGATCAATGGCCCGGCATCGGCGAAGTCGCCGTCGAATGCGTTCAGCCGCTGCCGTGCGGCCTTGGCCTCGCGCTTGGCCTGGCCGATTTTCGCCTGCGGCGAGCACAGCTTGTAGAGAAACATGGTAAGGACCGCCCCGAACACCGCCCAGATCGCCAGCCTCGCGGCGGCGGGCAGGACGGTGGCCATGGCGCCGTCTAGCGCGTTGAACAACGGCGCCGGTAGGTCGAATAGCCCCATTGAATAATGTCCTTCGCGTGGCGGCCCGATCGCGCCGGGGCGACCGGGCCGTCGAAATGGCTAGTTGCGGGTCGGGCCGTTGCCGGGGTCGTTGCCCGGGGTCGCTGTATGCGCGTCGCGCGCGGCGGCCTGCTCCTTCTTGCGACGGCGCATGCGCCGGATCGGCCAGAGCAGAACGAACAACAGCGCAGCGCCAATCGCGGCTACCACGCCCCAGAGCGCGCCCAGCAGGCTCAGGCCGGCGCCCGGCCCGACATAGGCCTGGGCCGCCGCGAAGGGCGCGAGCACTAGGGCTAGCGCCAGGCCGGAGCGCAGCAGCGGCGCACGACGGTTGCGGGTTTCGAGTTTATCCATGACAGACCTCCTAGGGCGTTTGGATGCTTTCGCGGAAAGCCGGCTCCAGGTCCTCGGCACGCAGCCGCTGACCGGAAGAGACGACGGGGATGTACTGGTCCTGATCGCCGCCACGCACGGGATTGAAGAATTCCCAGACGATATCGCCGCTGGGCGCGACTTCGAACAGGCGCCCGCCGTCGGATTCGGTGATCAACCGGTTGCCGTTGGGCAGGGTGGTGATGGCACCGCGCAGACGGCTGGCGAAAGGATGTTGCTGGGAACCTTCGTAACGCCAGACGATTTCTTCGCTTTCGGGATCGACTTCGAGTGCGCGGGTCATGTTGTCGGCCTGGAAATGGCCGTAATTGTCGAACAGGGTGAAGTGGCCGTTGGGCAGGGCACGCGCCGAGTGCTGGCCAAGCCACGAGCCGGCCATTGCCCAGGTCATCTGGCCGGTATCCAGATCGATGAGCGCGGGTGTGCCGGGGTGGCGAAACGACACCAGCACCTGGTTGCCACGGCCCTGGGCCGGGGCGAAGTTTTTCGCCAGTTCGTTATCGATGAACTGCACGCTGTTGGTATGCAGCGGGTCCTCGAGCGCGAAATGGGCGATATTGGTCAGCAGCGGCTGATAGCGCGATTCGTAGAACGCCTCGAACAGCGGAATCTTGGCCTGCTCCTTGCCCGTATCGCCGTCGAGCACCACCACGTAGTCGTCGAGGAACGGCTTTGCCAGGGCGGGGAAGTTCTCGAAGCGCTTGTCGCTGAATTCATGCGTGAGCACGACGACACGCCCGTCCGGGGCAACGTCTATATCGTGGTGGGTCGCACCGTGATACTTCCAGATGACGTTGGAATCGGCGTCCAGTTTGACCAGACCGTAGCCCCAGGGCGTATCGCCTGCGGTGATATAGATCGCCAGCAGATCGCCGTTGGGGTACATGATGGCCTTGCGCCAGTACATGAGCGCGTCCTTGCGCGCGCCACGTCCGTCAGGCGCGGTATCCCAGAGCTTGCTGTAGTCCAGCTGCCAGCGATGGACTTCCTTGCCGTCCATGTCCACCAGCGAGGCATACGGCGCACCGCCCGAGGTATACAGGGTGTAGCCGTTATAGGCACGGTCGCTGTCGTTGATCGTGACGCCGCGCTTGTCGCTACGCGCTTCACGCCATTGATCGGTCTGCGTGTACGGGTCGTCGATCGAATCCTGAACAATCAGCGCATGACCGGCCTTGTAGGCGTCATTGAGCCATTCGTACGGAAATACCTTGCTGAGCACCACGAGTGTGCCGCCCAGAAAGGCAAGAAAGAGACAGGCCACGAAAAACGCCGCAAAGCCGGCGCGATCCGCTTTATCCATTGTTGAACCCTTGCTAAGGGTCCCCATACGAACGCTTCGACCCTCGAAGCATCCGCCCTCGGCACGATTACGACCGTAGCACGTTGTGAAGGTTCCGTTACGGCGACATCAATTTTTGCTGCGCGCGGCTCTTCTTACCGTCGCCGGCACGGTCTTCGAACGCGTTGGCGGCAGCCGGGGCCTGCCCACGCCAACACGTCAGTTGCGATCGACACGTACGAATACGCTTTCGGTAACGCCATCCGAACCACTGCTGCCGGATACGAGCTTCCACTCGCCCGTACCCATAAGCAGCCGTGTCTGGCTATGCATCTTGCCCTGCGCAATGGCATGGGTGAAGTCGATGGACAGGGCGATATCGCCGCTGTCGCCGGTGGCATCCATCCAGTACTCGAGCACGGCGTCGCGGGTTTCGATCCGCCCGCTGTCGAGTTCCGCTACGGTGGTCTCGATACGGCGTGACCTGGGCCCGTCCGTGGCGGGCCCGGCCGGATCGGCGTTTGCGCCGTAGCGGACTTTCAGCGTGAACGGCTTGTGCGTGTTCACGATCGCCGACTGGGCATGGACGACGCCGGCTGCAAGCAGCAGCAGTATGGCGCCGATGAAAACGTACAGCGGGGCAACCCGGCTGCGACTACGATCGACCATGGTGTGTTCCCCTCGCTGCAAGCCGTTTGTTATGAGCCCGAGGCGGGCGCTTCTGGTCTGGATCTGCAGTTATAGCACGGCGTCGACGCTGGCCCGTGTCAGCAGTCGGGCACGCGTTGCCCGCGGGCCGGGGCGCTGGCCGTGGCAGTGAGCAGATAGCGCGACAGCAGGGCCAGTAATGCGCCGTAGAGCGGCAAGAACAGGCCCAGGCTGATCAGCAGCTTGAATGCATAATCCACGCAGGCGATTTCCAGCCAGTGCTCGGCCATGAAGCCATTCGACGACCCGGCGAAGGCGATGGAAAAAAACAGCAGCGTATCCAGCGCGTTGCCGAACAGGGTCGAGGCCGTGGGCGCGACCCACCACTGCCGCAGCCGGCGCAGGCGCTGGAACACGCCGATATCCAGCAGCTGGCCGAACAGATAGGCGCAGAAGCTCGCCAAGGCGATACGGGCGACCAGGGTGTCGAATTCGGCCAGGGCATCGAGCCCCGCGAAACGCCCGTCCACGTACAGCACCGACAACAGATACGACACCACCAGCGCCGGCGCCATCGCGGCGGCCACCACCCGACGTGCGGTGGCACCGCCGAGCAAACGCACGGTCAGATCGCTCACCAGAAAGATGAACGGGAAGCTGAACGCGCCCCAGGTCGTATGCCAGCCAAACAGCGTGAAAGGCAGCTGCACAAGATAATTGCTGGCCGCGATGACCAGCACATGCAGACAGGCCAGCACCAGAACGACACGACGCCACTGCGAGCCCGATAACGATAACGACATGCCTATCTTCCTTTTTCGTGACGGGGTGAGGGAACCCGTGGCGCCATGCGCCCGAATGATGTGCTCAGTCCGCCGACGGTGCGTCGGCCGGCGGCGGATCGTAGTCGCCTGCGGCAATCTTTTGCAACTCGGCGTATAAATCCGCCTCGGCATGGATATTACGCAGGATCCAGTACAGGCCGCTGAGCGTGCGCATCAGGAAGACCAGCTGCGGGGCCGCGTTGAACAGCCGCCAGTGACGCAGCGAGGCCCGGATTTCGGCGCGTATGGACTCGATCAATCCGTCGTCGGTGAACACGTAAGGCGAGCGGTCACGGATCGGCTCGAGAGAGGCCGCCACGTGGCTGGCATAGATCTGTTCGTAGGTTTCGCCGTGGGCGGCCCAGCTATCGGCCGGCACCACGCCCAGATGTTCCAGCGCGAGGTGCAGATCCTGCCAGCGGCCGTCGAGCGCGGCCGCCACCACGTCGCGCAGACCGCGGCGGGTATCCCGGTCCAGCGTCTTGGTACAACCGAAATCGAAAAGCGCGATCGAACCGTCTTCGGTGACGCCGAAATTACCAGGGTGCGGGTCGGCGTGCAGTATGCCGTGGGTGAATACCTGCAGGTTGATCGCCTGGACGATGGCATGGCCGCGGTCGGGGGCGGCTTCGTCCACGGGGCGCGACTCGATATAGGTGGTGACCAGCACCGCATCGCTGCACAGTTCGGGCACCGGCTCGGGCAGTATGAAGCCGGGCAGCTCGATAGCGCGCAGGGCCTGTAGATGGGCCAGCTCCTGTTCGTAGTTCGTTTCCTCGATGAAACGCTCGCGCAGCTCGTCGAGCACCGCGTCGATATCGCTGCCGCGCATGGGCAGAAAACGCGACAGCTTGAGCAGCCGCCCGAGGTTGTCGATATCCGCGTCCACGGCATCGGCCACGCCCGGATAGCGGATTTTCACGACCACTTCGCGTCCGTCGGCGAGGGTGGCCCGATGGGCCTGGCCGATCGAGGCAGCGGCCATGGCCTCGTGGTCGATATGCGTCACGAGGGCACGCTGTTCGTCGCTCCAGGCCGCATCGATAACCGGCTCAAGGCGCTCGAAGGCCCAGGGTTCGGCGTTGCGTTGCAGCCGGGCGAGCTGTTCGACCAGCGGTTCGGGCAGAAAATCGCGGTACTGGGAGGCGATCTGGCCCAGCTTCATGGCCGCGCCCTTGAGCCCGCCCAGCGTATCGAACCAGTCCTGGCCGGTTTTCTGCCAGCTCTTGGCACGGTCGTAGCCGGGCATGGTCTGGAGCACGCCGCGCCCGAGGCTGCGCATGCCGGCACCGAGAATGCGCCGGCGGCGGGTCCGCTGTTCGCGCTTATCCGACACCGTGCACCTCGATGCCCGTTTCGTTGCGCAGCCAGCCGTAAAGCGTCTGCGCATCGCTGGGGCGCACGGCGGTGTTGGGCAGCACCGCGGTGGGGTGGGGCGTTCTATCGAGAAAGAATTCGCCCTGGCAATTGCGGGCGGCCCGGGCCGCGCCCAGCCAGACGGCGGTATCCGCGCCCATGCGGGCATCGCGCAGCATGCGCCCCATTACCTTGTCGAAGCCGGGCAGCGACTCGGTCACGCCCGGCGTGGCCACCCAGCCGGGATGCATGGCGTTGAAGTTCACCCCGGCATCGCCGTAGCGGCGTGCCCAGTGGCGGGTCAGCGCGACAAGCCCGCGTTTGGCACGGGCATAGGCCTTGTTGCCGCTGAAGGTTTCGTTCTCGAAATTCAGGTCGTCGAGCACGAGCGGCTGCAGATACATGCCGCCGCTGGACATGTTTACCACGCGCGCGTCGGCGGCCAGCAGCGCCGGCATGAGCGTTTCGGTGAGCACGAAGGGGGCGACCAGATTGATGGCCAGGCTGCGCTCGAAGCCGTCGTCGGTCAGCGCATGCTCGTGGAACAGGGCGCCGGCGTTATTCACCAGCACGTCGATCTTGGCGAATTTTTCGACCAGTCGACTGCCGAGTGCAGTGGTGGCGGCCACATCGAGCAGGTCGGCCTGTTCGGTATGGATACGCGTTTTTTCGCCGCCGGCGAAGTCCTGCACCCGCTGACGCGATGCGGCGAGCTTGTCGGCATCGCGGCCCACCAGCACTACGCTCGCGCCCAGGCGCGCGTACTCGGCAGCGATTGCTTCGCCGATACCGCTGGTCGCGCCGGTGACCACCACCACGCGATCATCCATGAACTCGCTATGCGCCTTGTCGTCGAGCGCAAGATAGCCGCGTTCGGTAAAGCCTGGTGCGGCCAGCAGCATGCTGCGATCCGCGGCATAGCTGACCCAGCTCTGGCGCGGCGGTTCGGTGCGAATCGTCAGCGCCTCGCGCAGACCGGCCACGGCCTTGCGTCCGATCCGCTTGAACACCGGCTTCATCGCGATTTCGCTGGCGCCCAACGCGCCGGACAAGGAAAAATCGGCGCGATAGTCGATGGTCGTCTCGCCGGCGCTGTTTTCCTCAAAGCGAATGGTTTCGCTCGAGCGGATGCCGGCACCCTGCATTTCCAGCGCGATATGGGCGTTCGCGGCGAGGTCGGTAATCCGGTAGGACAGCGTCGTGCGCCGGCCGAACATTCGCACGGTCACCTCGAATTCGCCGCCCACCTGCGGCGCGCCGGGGGTGAGCTTGCGTGCCCGGTAGACGCCCGGGTCCCACTGCTCGCAGGTCGAGAAATCGACCAGATAGCGATAGCTGTCGGCGGCACTACGGGCAACGCGAATGGTTTCGTGGAGTCGGATCATGAAATCTCGAAGCTGCGACCAAGGTCGAGTTATACGCCAGTCTGGGCGCGGCGGTTTAATCGTTGCAACCGTCATCGGCCTGTCAGGCAATTGTCATCATTTCGCCTTCTGCCATGGCTAGCCTGCGCATCGAATCTAACCGATGCTTTTTTGGGGGACCCATGACCAGGACGCAACCCGTCTGGCGGCGCGCGCTGCTTGCAATCTGTCTGACCGCGGCTATCGCCGGCTGTTCCGACAGCGATTCAGACATCGAGAATACGAACTCGCCGCAGGACGAGACATATCGCCTCCAGCTGCTGCATTTCGCGGATATGGACGGCTCCACCGCGGCGCTCGACTATGTGTCGAACTTCTCCCGCCTGGTCAACGCCTTCTCCAGTGACGAGGCGCTCGCCGAGCATACGCTGGTGCTCTCCTCGGGCGATAACTTCATCCCGGGTCCGCGTTATTTCGCCTCCGGCGCCCTGGCCGACGAAGACGTCCCGGCCGCGCTGGGTGCGGCGGGCAACGGCCGTGCTGATATCGTGTTCGTGAACCGTCTCGGCGCCGCTGCTTCGGCGCTCGGCAATCACGATCTCGATTCAGGCACGTCGGCGTTTTCCGACCTGATCGCCGGCGACGGCGAGGCGGGCGGCTACGCGGGTGCTGATTTCCCCTATCTATCCAGCAACGCCGATTTCTCGGGCGACGACAATCTCTCCGGCCTGATCGCAGAGAACGGCCAGCCGGCTGCCGAGGTCGCCGGCCGGGTGGCCGGCTCCACCACCGTGGAAGTCGGCGGCGAGACGATCGGCGTGGTCGGCGCGACCACGCCGCTGCTGGCCAGCATCACCTCGACCGGCGGAATCGACATGTCGCCGGACGATTTCGTCATGGACGATGCCGGCTACGACAAACTGGCCGCGGCCATTCAGCCGAGCGTCGATGCGCTGGTCGGCAAAGGCATCAACAAGATCGTGATCGTTGCGCACATGCAGCAGATCGCCATCGAAAAAGCCCTGGCTACGCGCCTGAACGATGTCGACATCATCATTGCCGGCGGCTCGAACACGCTGCTGGCCGACAGCAACGATGTGCTGCGCGACGGCGATACCGCCGCTGATACCTATCCGCTGTCGTTTCAGGGCCCGGACGACACGCCCACGCTCGTGGTCAACGTCGACGGCGACTACAAATACCTCGGCCGACTCGTGGTCGATTTCGACGACAACGGCGTGCTCCTGACCGATTCGCTGGATACGGCCACAAACGGCGCCTGGGCCTCCACCGATGCCGTGGTCGAACAGCTCGCCAACCGCGGTCTGAACACCACCGCCGACAGTGACATCCTGGCCGTGCAGTCCGCGCTACAGGATCTGCTGGTCGAGCAGGACGGTAATGTCCAGGGCATTACCAACGTCTATCTCGACGGTCGACGCACCCAGGTGCGTACCGAGGAAACGAATCTGGGTAATCTCACCGCCGATGCGAACCTCTACTACGCACGCCTGGCCGAGCCCGGTGTACAGGTATCGCTGAAGAACGGCGGCGGTATTCGCGACGATATCGGCCAGGTGGTGGTGCCGCCGGGCGGCACCGGCGACGCCGAACTACGCCCGCCGCAGGCCAACGCCTCCATCGACAAGCCGGCCGGTGGCGTATCGCAGTTCGATATTGCCGGCGCGCTGCGCTTCAACAACAGCCTGACGATCATCAGCGTCACCGCGGCCGAGCTGCGCGACATCATGGAACATGCCGTGGCCGCCACCACCGACGGCGCCACGCCGGGCCAGTTCCCGCAGATCGGCGGCATGCGTATCGCCTTCGATGCCGACCAGACCGCGCGTAGCGGCGGCCAGATGAACATGGGTACGTCGAGCAACGGCAACCGTATTCGCACGCTCGAACTCATCGATAACAACGGTGATACCACGGATACCCTTGTGACCAACGGTGTGTTGCAGGGTGACGCCGGCCGCGAGATTCGCATGGTGCTGCTCGCCTTCACGGCTGCCTGCGTGCCGGGCGACAACTACAATGCCGGCACAAGCGACTGCGGCGATGCCTATCCGCTCAAGGGCCTGTCCGATCCGCAGCGTGTCGATCTCGACCCGAACACCGACGGTGTGGTCGACGCGACGCAGATCAGCACGGCCTACGATCCGGGCCTAGCGATGTTCGCCCCCGCGGGCACCGAGCAGGACGCCTTCGCCGAATACCTGCAGTCGCGTTACAGCCCCGATAACGGCGGCAGCGCCTTCGACGATGCCGAAACCCCGGCCGCCGAAGACACGCGTATCGTCAATCTGAAGGCGCGCCGCAACGTGCGCTGATCGCCGGCGCCGAGTCGGCAAGGTAACGGGCCGCGCTGTTTTCAGCGCGGCCTTTTTCATGGGCGGATTGGGTACAAATCGCTAGACTCGGGGCATGAACGTCTTCGACCGTATCTATGCGCTGCACAAGCAGCTCGCCGGCGCGCGTCGGCCCATTCCCAAGGCCACCCTGGAACAACGCCTGGAATGCTCGCCGGCCACCGTCAAGCGCATCATTCGGGACATGCGCCTCTATCTCGATGCGCCCATCGAATACGACCGCGAGTACAACGGCTACTACTACGCCGGCGCCGATGGCAGTACGTCCGATGACCAGTTCGAGCTGCCTGGGCTGTGGTTCAACGCCTCGGAGCTGGTCTCGCTGCTGGCCATGGACCAGCTGCTCGAAACGGTACAGCCGGGGTTGCTCGCCCTCGATCTCGCCCCGGTACGCAAACGCCTGGAGCGCATCCTCGAAAGCCGGGCAATGGGCACCGGCGAGCTGGCCCGGCGCACGCGAATTCTGCGCGCCAGCGCACGCCGGCCGGGTCCGGCCTTTGCCGAGGTGGCCGGGGCCATGGCCATGCGGCGGCGGCTGCGTATTCGCTATCACGGGCGCGCCCGCGATACCGAAAGCCAGCGCACCATCTCGCCCCAGCGTCTGGTCTATTACCGCGACAACTGGTATCTCGACGGCTGGTGTCACGACGCCGACGGCCTGCGCAGTTTTTCGCTCGACCGTATTCGGTTGGCCGAAACGCTCGATGACGAGGCCATCGATATGGATAGCGATGCGCTCGAGGCCGAGCTGGGCGGCGGCTACGGCATCTTCTCGGGCACGCCCGACCATACGGCGGTGATCCGCTTTTCGCCCCAGGCGGCGCGCTGGGTGGCCGACGAACAATGGCACCCCGACCAGCAGGGCCGGCCGCTCGACGACGGCGGCTACGAGCTGCAGGTGCCGTATTCGGCCAGCGCCGAACTGCTGGCCGACGTGCTCGCCTACGGCCCGGAGGCCGAGATCATGGCGCCGGAATCGCTACGCCGGGCCGCCGCCGGGCGCCTGCGCGCCGCCGCTGAACGCTACGCCGAATACGTTTAATGTAAATTCATACAGCTCTGGGTCGCCGTTTGACCCACCCCCCGCGGCAAGCTCTCCCACGTTGACGACATCACGTGGACAAGGGAGAGCGACCCATGAGCGAAACAACCGCCCAAACACTGATTCATCCGGCCCATGCCGAGCTGGTGCAGGCCGCGCGCGCCGAACGCCGTGCGCTGGTGCGGGCTCTGGCCATCGAAGCCGACTGGCGTTTCCACGACGGCCCCGAATGGGCCGCGCGTTACTGGGCAGCGTTCAGCGACCTGCGTCGTGATGTGGACAGCGCCCCGGAACTGCGCCTGGCTGCCGCCCTGGCACCGCGCAGCGGCTGGTCGCCGCTGGCGCCGGTGGAATCCGACCAGGCCCGGGCCATCTTTCGAGCCCTGCTGGCGGCGCTGCATCCGCAGGTCGCTCCGCGTGCAGCGGCGGCCGATATCCACGGGCTGTGGTCGCTCGCGGTGCGAGCCTATCGTGGCGGGGATGCGGGGCAGCTGCGCGAACTGCTGGGTCGGGCACAGCCGAATGCCTCGACGGCGCGTCTGCCGGCGGACATCGTCGCGCTGCGGCGTGAGCACGACCGCCTGGCCGAGGCACGCGCTGCCGTCGATCGCCGCCTGGCCGAACTGAGCCAGAGTTTTCCATTCAATCTGCGCGACCGGCTCGACGACGCCGACTGGGTGCGCCGCCAGCGTCTGGGGCTGCGCCAGGTGCTCGAATTCGCAGCCCCGCCGCGCCGTCGATCTGCGCAGGGGGATCGCCAGCAGGTATCCTGAGCGGCTTGCCGCAATTACGAATTGATGGTCGCCCATGGCCCAGGCCCAACAGCATCGTCTCGATCTCGACAGCGAAGACCTGCACACGCGGGTCGCCGAGGAAACCCTGTACTGGATCGAACGCGCTCGTGAAATTACGGGCGCCAGCGCACGCCGGCTGCCGGTGCCGGCCGTGGCTTTCGACCTGCGCGGGCGGGCCGCCGGCCAGGCGATATTCGCGCGTCGCAGCCGCGACTGCCGCATACGGATCAACGCCGCGCTGCTGGCCTCGCATCCCCGGGAGATGATTGCCGAAACCGTACCCCACGAAGTCGCCCACGTGGTGATCTATCGGCTCTACGGCCGCCGTGCCCGTCCGCACGGCAAGGAATGGAAAGCGCTCATGCGGGCCTTCGGCGTTGACCCGGCGCCGTGTCATACGCTGCCCACCGAACCCGTGCGCCAGCTCAAGCGCTTTCGCTATGCATGCGGCTGCGACGAACCGGCCTTTCTCACCAGCATCCGTCACAAGCGCGCCCAGAAGGGCACCGATTATGTGTGTCGCGTTTGTGGGGAAAAACTGCGGTTTGCCGACGAGGGGGCGGGTTCGTAGCGATTAGTGGATGGCGCCTAGCTTTCAACCTGAACCGCTCGTTTTTCGGATGAACTGTGCGGGTGAATTCTGGCTTGGGGTTTCGCGCTGCTGTGCGAGTGACTTTCACTTGCTTGTCCAGGTAAGTAACCAAAGCAAAGGACACCCTGTCTTGCGCCGATGCTGCGCATCGGTTCCCTGCGCGGCTCCGTCCGAACGCGGGCCAGCTGGAAACTCGCTTCGCTCAGACATCCGGCTGGCCCTAGGCAATTAACAAGGCCGCGATCGCCTCCGCTGCTCGGCGCTACGCCCAAGGGACCCAAATACAGCCAAGCTCGCTAACGCTCGCTCAAGGTTGCGTCTGTGGTTAATTGTCCGCCTGCGCCAAGGACTGGCGCCCCGCCCAGTCGCGGGCGAACTGCTCGGCGGTACGCCCGCTGCGGGTGCCACGTGCCAGCGCCCACTGCAGGGCGGCCCGTTCCCAGGGCGCGTCGACGCCGATTTCGGCATCGATACCGTGCGCGGCCAGATGCTTGACCGCGATGGCGAGATAATTCGCCTGGTCGAACGGATAGAACGACAGCCACAGGCCGAAGCGTTCCGACAGCGAGATCTTTTCCTCGACTGCTTCGCCGTGGTGTATCTCGCCGTCGATTTGCTGCGCGGCCTGATTCTCGGGCTGGAACTCCGGCAGCAGGTGGCGCCGGTTCGAGGTCGCATAGATCAGCACGTTATCCGGCGCGGCGGCGAGCGAACCGTCGAGCACGGCCTTGAGCGCCTTGTAGCTGCCGTCACCGGCTTCGAACGACAGATCATCCGAGAAGACGATGAATTTCTCCGGTCGCTCGGCCAGGGTAGCCACGAGGTCGGGCAGATCGACCAGGCGATGTGCGGGTACTTCGACCACGCGCAGGCCGTCGTCGACGAAGGCGGGCAGCAATGCCTTGACCAGCGATGACTTGCCCGAGCCACGCGAACCCCAGAGCAGGGCGTTATTGGCGGGTAGGCCGGCCACGAACTGGCGGGTATTGGCCAGCAGGCGCTGTTTCTGGGTGTCGATACCGTGCAGCCGATCCAGCGGCAGCGCCTGCGGTGCATCGATGGCCTGGAGGCGGCCGTCGTCGCGCCAGCGAAACGCATGCGCCGACCAGTCGATATCCGCGCCGACCGCGCGGCGCGCATCGGCAAGCTGTGCTTCCTGTGTATCGGCAATACGCTCGAGCTGGGCCGCGATCCGGCCGAGGATGTCTGTATCTGGCATGCGCTGCAGTCTATGGCAGCCGGCCCGTTTCGTGAAGCCGGCAGGCCATGGGCAGGGTCAATCGGCGCGCCGCGGCCACCCGCCGGGCGGCCGGGCGTATTGCGTCAGGGCTGCATCACCACCTTGATGCAGTTGTCACGCCGGGCCTGGAACATCTCATAGGCCTCCGGGGCCTGATCCAGACGCATGCGGTGGGTGATCACGAAGCTCGGGTCGATATCGCCGCGCTCGACGTGATCCATCAACGGCTTGAGATAGTGCTGCACATGGGTCTGGCCGGTCTTGATCGTGAGTGCCTTGTTCATCAAAGCGCCGACCGGGATCTTGTCGGCAATACCGCCATAGACCCCGGGAATGGATACCGTGCCTGCCTTGCGACAGGCCATGATCGCCTGGCGCAGCACGACCGGCCGTGCCGTTTCCATCTGCAGGCTTTGCTTGATGTTGTCGTACCAGTATTCGAGACCCACGCCGTGGGCTTCCAGGCCGACCGCATCCACGCAGATATCCGGCCCACGGCCGGCAGTCATGTCGCGTAGTGCTTCAACCAGCTGCAACGTATTGCCGACTTCACGCGGGTTGAGTGTTTCGGCGCCGTGCTGGGTTGCTGCCATATCGAGGCGTTCGTCGACGGTATCGATGGCGATCACGCGTGCCGCGCCCAGCATTTTCGCGCTGGCGATGGCGAACTGGCCCACCGGGCCACAGCCCCAGATGGCGACGGTATCGCCGGGCTGCATATCGCACTGGGCGATGGCCTGATAGCCGGTCGGAAAGATATCGGTCAGAAACAGGGCCTGCTCGTCAGATACGGAATCCGGCACGACCATCGGGCCGACATCGGCATAGGGCACACGCACATACTCGGCCTGGCCACCGGCATAGCCACCCAGGATATGCGTATAGCCGAACAGCCCCGAGGGCGATTGGCCCCACATCTTCTCGGCCACACCGGCGTTCGGGTTGGAGTTGTCGCACAGCGAGTGGTAACCGCTGTCGCAGAAGAAGCAGTGGCCGCAGGCGATGGTGAACGGCACGACCACGCGATTGCCAATCGATAGGTTGGTGACCGCCGAGCCGAGCTCGACGACCTCGCCCATGAACTCGTGGCCGACGATATCGCCGGCCTGCATGCCCGGCATGAAGCCGCCGTAGAGATGCAGGTCGGAGCCGCAGATCGCGGTCGAGGTGACCTTGATGATGGCGTCGCGCGGATTGAGAATCTGCGGGTCGGCCACGTTATCCACGCGCATGTCCTGCGCGCCGTGCCAGCATACGGCTTTCATCGTGCGACTCCTTCGTGGGCCGAGGCATGAATGGCACCGGTCGGTACTTCGCCGGCCTCCATCACCTGCTTGAAGTGGCGTAGATCCTCGCGCACGGCTTCGCGCGACAGCGCATTAACGAAATTCAGCGGCGCCGCCGCCAGCAAGCCGTGCGGCAGTTCGTAGCGCAGGTTGAGTTCCACCTGCGTGCCGCGGCCGGCGGGCGCCGGGGCAAAACGGATCTCGCCGGTCTGGGGTACGTCCGACCCTTCGACACTGCGCCAGGCGATGCGCTCGCCGGGCACGTCCTCGACGATTTCAGCCTCCCATTCGTAGGTGCCGCCCAGCGGTGTCTCGGCCTGCCAGCGCGAGCGACCGTCGGGCAGGTTATCTACCGCGGTAATGGCGGTCATGATCCCGGGCAGACGGGTGAAATCGCGCCAGAACGCATACAGCTCTTCGCGCGAACGGGCGATGGTGATGCTGGCCGAGAGATCCAGCGGGCCCGTGCGATGGCCGGTCAATGTACGTTCGGCGCCGCGTGCGAGGGCGCGACCGGTACCTTTGAGCCCGCGCCCGGTGGAGGCGCGATAGGCCAGATAGCCGCTGAAGGCGCCGAGCACCAGGCCCGATAACCCGCCGCGTCGCATGCCGACCATGAGCGAACCCACGCTGGCTGCCAGGGCGAGGGCGCGCTGTTTTTCGCGCTCGCGCGCGCTGTCCAGCTCGGTGTTGTCGTCGTTGCGAGGGTCGATCGGTCGGTATGGGGTCATGCGTGCGCTCCGTACTCTAGGCGACCTTCAATGTAGCGCGCCGGGCAGGGCCGCGCGTCGGTGGAAGTCCTGACATGATTTCAGCGTTGCCGGGGGTACACTCGACAAGGGTTCGACCGGATCGCGAGATGCCGGTCAAGCCACTTGAATACGCCGGGTGCGGATGGCCGCGCCCCGGATCGGGACACGGCCGGCAGACGCTGCAAAGGTCGTGAGCCAGCTGCCTCGGGAGAGATTATGAGTACGGGATTCGAACGCCGGAACGCACGCCCGCTTACCCCATCGCGCGTGGTGGATGAAGTCTGTCGTCACCCGGTAATTACCGGCGCGGCGGTTGTTGGCGCGGCGGTCGTGCTCGGCGCGCTCTTGCACTATGGCCCGCAACCGCGCAAACGGCGCTCGCTTTTCGAACGCGTTAGGGCCTCGCTGCGCTCATTGTTCGACTGAACGCGCCGCGCCGGGTATTTGATTCCGGCCATAAAAAAGCCCCGATCGATCGCCGACCGGGGCTTTTTTTCGTGCGGTTCAGGCAGCGCGGCGATCAGGCCAGCTTGCGGTGCTTGGCCTTCGCCGAGCCCTCGGAGGCATTGCCGAGGCGGCGTTTGCGATCGGCTTCGTAGTCCTGGTAATTGCCTTCCAGGAAGACCACGTCATCGTCCTCGAACGCGAGGATATGGGTGGCGATACGGTCGAGAAACCAGCGATCATGCGAGATCACGAGCACCGCGCCCGGGAACTGCAGCAACGCTTCTTCCAGCGCACGCAGGGTTTCCACGTCCAGGTCGTTCGTCGGTTCGTCGAGCAGCAGGGTGTTGCCGCCTTTCTGCAACAGCTTGGCCAGCTGCAGCCGGTTGCGTTCACCGCCGGAGAGTTCCGATACCCGCTTCTGCTGGTCCGAGCCCTTGAAGTTGAAGCGGCCGATATAGGCACGCGACGGGATCTCGTAGTTGCCGATCTGCAGGATGTCCTGTTCGTTGGAGACTTCCTGCCACACGGTCTTGTCGGAGTTGAGCTCCTCGCGTGACTGGGTCACATAGGCCAGGTCGACCGTATCGCCCACGCGGATTTCGCCCGAATCGGGCTGCTCTTCGCCGTTGAGCATACGAAACAGCGTCGTCTTACCCGCGCCGTTGGGGCCGATGATGCCCACGATCGCGCCCTGCGGAACCTTGAGCGATACGTCTTCGTAAAGCGTGCGGTCGCCATAGGACTTGGTGACGTTGTTCATCTCGAACACGAGATCGCCCAGGCGCGGCCCCGGCGGGATATAGATTTCGTTGGTCTCGCTGCGCTTCTGGTATTCCTTGGACTGCAGCTCCTCGAACTGCTTGAGGCGCGCCTTGGACTTGGACTGACGGCCCTTGGCGTTCGAGCGCACCCATTCCAGCTCGGCCTTGATGGCCTTCTGGTGGGCGTCTTCGGATTTCTGTTCCTGTTCGAGGCGTTTTTCCTTCTGTTCCAGCCAGGAGGAATAGTTGCCCTCGTAGGGAATACCGTGGCCGCGGTCCAGTTCCAGAATCCAGCCGGCGACGTTATCCAGGAAGTAGCGATCATGGGTCACGGCCACGACCGTGCCCGAGAAGTCCTTGAGGAAGCGTTCCAGCCAGGACACGGATTCGGCGTCGAGATGGTTGGTCGGCTCGTCGAGCAGCAGCATGTCGGGCTTGGACAGCAGCAGCCGGCACAGAGCCACGCGGCGGCGCTCACCGCCGGACAGCTTGGAGACGTCGGCGTCCCACGGCGGCAGGTTCAGTGCTTCGCCGGCACGATCCAGCGTGTTGTTGATTTCCCAGCCGTCGGCGGCGTCGATGGCTTCCTGCAGCTCGGCCTGTTCGGTGAGCAGGGCATCGAAGTCGGCGTCCGGGTCGCCAAAGGCTTCGCTGATTTCGTTGAAGCGGGCGAGCTTTTCGGCGATGTCGCCGAGGCCTTCCATGACGTTGCCGCGTACGTCCTTGGATTCGTCGAGCTGCGGCTCCTGCGGCAGATAACCGATATTGATGCCGGGCATGGGCCGGGCTTCGCCTTCGATCTCGGTATCGATACCGGCCATGATGCGCAGCAGGGTGGACTTGCCGGCGCCGTTGTAGCCGAGCACGCCGATCTTGGCGCCCGGGTAGAAGGACAGATAGATGTCTCGAAGAATATGTTTCTTCGGCGGCACGACCTTGCCGACGCCGTTCATCGTATAGATGTACTGAGCCATGGTTTCGCGAGCCTGTGTCAAAGGGTCGTCAGTGTAAGCCAACACGCGCCTCGACTGAATGGCTATCGCGTCCCGCACGAGCGCAAACGATGATCCGGAAAATATCGTTATTCCGGATCAGTCTAAGAGTGCGTCTTTAAAATAACGTATTCGCGCTTATCATAGGCGTCATTCAAGGTAGCGCGATGCGAGGGTTCGCTCGTCGGCGTCGCGCATGAAGCAATTCAAACGAGGTAGCAGCATGCAAGTCGATGTCGCCAACGCCAATGCCGAACTCGCCGGCAAGCATCCGAAGGAAATCGTTGAATGGGCGGTCGGCCTCGGTGGCAAGACCATCGTGACCACCAACTTCGGCCCGGAAGAGGCGGTGATCCTGCATCTGGCAACCCAGGTTCAGCCCGACATGGACGTGGTCTGGATCGACTCCGGCTACGCCACGCGCAAGACCTATCTGTTCGCCGAGAAGCTCATCGAAGACCTCAAGCTGAACGTGCACGTGTTCAACCCGCTGTCTTCGGCCGCACGTCGTGATGCGCTGATGGGCATTCCGGACGTCGACGATCCGCAGCACGAAGAGTTCACCCGCCAGGTCAAGCTGGAGCCCTTCGGCCGTGCCATGCAGGCGATGGCGCCGGATGTGTGGCTGACCGCCGTGCGTCGCGACCAGACCGAGTTCCGCAAGAACATGGATATCGTCTCCCAGGACAAGCCGGGCGGCGTGGTCAAGGTCGCGCCGGTGCTCGAGTGGACCGCCGACGACATGGCGGCCTATCGCGAGAAGCATGGCCTGCCCAACGAGACCAACTACTACGATCCGACCAAGGTGCTGGGCAACCGCGAATGCGGCCTGCATAACCGCTTCACGGCCTGATCAGGTAACGGTTAGTCGAATCGCAAGGGCGCGCGGCTTCGGTCGCGCGCCTTTTTTTTTGCCTGCACGAGGCGTGGAACGCCGTATCGTGCAGGCAGCGACGAAAACTCAGCGCTGTTTCGCTGTGATCCGTTCAGGGCCTTTTTTCTCGGCGACCGTGAGCAGCGGACAGGTGCGGCAATAAACCGGCGGCTGCGTGGCCTTGAAGTACAGACAGCAGGTACGCCGAAAGCGCACGGTCTCGCCATCGGCCCGGCGGGTGGGCGCATACAGGAAACGCGCCAGTGGATTGACGGACCCGCCGAACAGGGCCGGCGGGGCGTCGATGAGAAAACCCCAGTCCGCATCGCGGCGCGCGATCGCCGCCGGTTCGGTGAAGTCGACCATACGGCGTTCATATAAGGAATAGACACGTACTGCCGTGTTTTCCCAGAGCATGCGCATGGGCACGCCGCTGACCTGGTGCAATACCGACCACAGCGGCGCGATGAGGCCGGCAAATACCTGGCCGACAAGCACGCTCCGGGCGCGATCGCGCTGATTGGACGGCAAGGCCTGCGCATCGAGACGATGCAAAGGCAGGCAGGATGTCCAGCGCGTGCCGTCGTGGCTGGGGTCGATACGGCAGTTGTCGGCCGATATGTCCAGGCTGCGATTACAGGCGGACAGGGCATAGAGGCTCGCGCCCGTGATCAGGAAAGCCAGCCGTTTGGATAGCAGCGAGGCAGTGACACGCCGCGACGGCGCGCCGATGACCGGGCCGAGTTCGTCGAGCAGCTGGCGACAGCGCGCCGCGTCGGTGAAATCAGCCACGCTCAATGTCGGCCGATCGAGGCGTGCGGCATCCACAAGCTGCAGCGACCCGGTCAGATATTGCCAGTCAGCCGCGCTGAAACTATTGGTCGCCGGCATCATTTGGTCGCCGGCATCATGAAGACGGGGCGCGGCCGAAAGGAATACACAACGGCACGCCGAAGAACGGGTCGGCAATGACACGGCAGTCGAGTTCGAAAACCTCGCGTACATTGACCTCGGTAACCACGTCATCGGGCGTACCCTGGGCATGAATACGCCCATGCTTGAGTGCCACCATGTGATCAGCATAGCGGCAGGCCAGATTGAGATCGTGCAGAACCAGAACGATCGTCTTGCCGGCATCGCGATTGAGCGCCTTGAGCAGATCCAGCACCTCCAGCTGGTGGGTGAGATCGAGAAAGGACGTCGGCTCATCGAGCAGCATGAGCGGCGTATCCTGGGCCACGGCCATGGCAATCCAGGCGCGCTGGCGCTGGCCACCGGACAACGAATCCACGGGGCGATCCGCCAGCGTCAGCAGGTCGGTGCGCGCCAGTGCGTCGTCCACACAGGCCTCGTCGCGCTCTGACCACTGGGAAAGCCAGCTCTGATGCGGATGGCGGCCGAGCGCGACCAGTTGACGGACGCTTAAGCCTTCGGGTGCGACCGGCTGTTGCGGGAGCAGCGACAACGTACGGGCGACGGCTTGCGTGGGCTGATGGTGGATGTCTGCGCCATCAAGCAGAACCTCCCCGCTCCAGGGGGCGAGCAGCCGGGCAAGCGTTTTCAACAGCGTGCTCTTGCCGCAGCCATTGCTGCCGATCAGAACCGACAGTTGTCCTTCCGGCAGCGTCAACGTCAGTTCGCGCAGGATCGCTTCGCGCTGATAGCCGGCCGTGATATGCGTTGCCGAAAGCTGCGTCATAGCTGCCGCGCCTGTCGCAGAAGCAGGGTGAGAAAGAAGGGGGTACCGATTGCGGCCACGAATATGCCGGCCGGCAGATCCAGGGGCGCGAACAGCGTGCGCCCGAGCAGATCCGAGAGCATAACGAGGGTCGCACCCAGCGCGGCACTGGTGATCAGCTGTGCGGCGCCGGGCGCAGGCGTAATCCGGCGTGCCATATGGGGCGCGATCAGTCCCACGAACGCCATCGCGCCGCCCCAGGCAATTGCCACGCCTGCCAGCAGCGAGGCCAGCAGCGTCAGCAGCACGCGCATGCGCTGAACGCGAACCCCCAGACCGGCGGCGAGGGCGTCGTCGAGCGGCGCGAGCAGGGCATGCCTGAGCAGGGGTACGAGCGCCAGCGCCAGTCCGGCACAGCACAGCGCCAGCTGGCGGACTTCGACCCAGTTTGCGCCATAGACGCTGCCGGTCAGCCAGACGTAGGCCGATAGCGTGGTCGTCAACGGGCTGGAGACCAAAATGAAGGTGGTAGCCGCCCCGCAAAGAGCGGCCATGCCGATACCCATCAGGATGAGCCGAAGTGGCGTCGTGCCCGCATGCCAGGCCAGCCGATAAACCACGGCGATGACGGTGAGCGCCCCTGTGATCGCGGCGATCGGCAGGCCGGCCATGCCCCAGTCCGCGGCCAGATACGACAGATAGGCGATCGCTGCCGCGCTGGCACCGGCCGTGACCCCAAGCGTGTCGGGCGAGGCAAGGGCGTTGCGCATCACCTGCTGGAACAACCAGCCGGAGACCGCCAGCGACGCGCCGCAGAGCAGCGCCAGTAACACGCGCAGACCGCGCAGCTGCACAACGATCACCCCGGCGTGACCGTCGGGTTGGACGAAGGCCTGCAGCAGCGCCAACGGCGATAGCGGCACCGCGCCGAGCAACAACGCGCACCCACCGGCAAGGCCGCAAGCCAGCACCGCGCCAAGCGCATTACGCCAGGAATACAGGTCGAACTGGCGCGACCAGCGACCCAGGCGCAGCGTGCGCGACTCAGGCATGGCCACGTCCTTGCCGACGTACGAGGGCGATGAAAACCGGGGCGCCGATCAGCGCCGTCATCACCCCGATCGGCACTTCGCTCGGGGCCATCAGCAGGCGGGCCGCAACATCGGCCATCAGCGTAAGAATCATCCCTATCAGTGCTGCGCCCGGCAGCCAGATACGATGATCGGCGCCCAACAGTCGGCGGGCGATATGCGGCACGACGAGGCCGATGAACACGACATTGCCGGCCATGGCGACCGATGCGCCGGCAAGCAACACGATTACGCCCATGGCCAGCATTTGCAGACGCCGAAGGCGAAGGCCGGCCGCCGCGGCAACCGTATTGCCGGTGGCAAGCAGATTCAAATCGCGCAGCAGCGGTATACCCACCAGCAGGCCGATGATCGCCACGGCTATCAACGGCCATACCGTATCCAGGCTGCGTCCGGCGACCGAGCCGGCGAGCCAGAACAGCACGGTATCCAGCCCGTGCTGGTCAATCACCAGTAGTGCCTGACTTATGGCGCCGAACAAGGCCGCGAGCGCGGCGCCCGCAAGGATCAGGTGCAGTGGCGCGGCAGTCTGTCGATAGCTTGCCAGTCGCCATACGACGGCCGCGGCAACCGCCGCACCGACAAAGGCTCCGATATAGGGGCTCAGGTGCGCAGCCACGCTATCGATGGTGGCGATGAGCACCACGGCCAACAGCGCGCCGGCATTGATGCCGAGAATACCCGGCGACGCGAGCGGGTTGAGTGTCAGCGTTTGCAGAATACCGCCGGCCACCGCCAGGCTGGCGCCCACCACAATCGCCAGTACCGTACGCGACAAGCGGGTGGTGCGGATGACCAGGTCGTCGACGTTCGTCGCCGAGGGCATCCAGAAGGCATGGCCGATATCGGCCGGACTCATCCAGTGGACACCGGCCATGAGGCTTACCACCGCGCAGCCGATCAGTACGACAACGAGTGCGAACAGTCGCTGCGGTGTGTTCATGCGCGTGCGCTCTCACGATCGAGCCAGTGCTCGATATCGTCGAGCATGTGCATGACCCCGAGGATGCCGCCGGAAAGCACCCAGGCCACGGCATCGACTTCCCAGACCTGCTCGTGTCTCGGGGCGGCCATGCGTTGCCAGAGCGGATGGGCCTGCAAGCGTCGATAGTGCGCAGAGACCGCGCGGCTGCGACTATGCAGGATCACGAAGAACACGTCGGCATCGACCGCGGGCAGGCTTTCCACGCCGCTCAACTTCAGCGATACGCCGTTTGCGCTGCGGCTGGTTTCGTTCCAGCGAAAGCCGAGTGCTTCAAGCACCGAACCGCCGAAGCTGGACGCCAGATAGCTGCGGACCTCGTTGGCCCGGATATCGAGCAGCGACACCGTCAGCGGCCAGCGCCGGTCGAAACGCGTATGTAAGCGGGCGCGCAGATCCTGGATACGGTGATTCAGTTGTGTGATGAGCTCCCGTCGCTGTTGTTCGCGCCCGAGCGCCTCTGCCATGACCGACAGCGTCTGTCGGAACCGATAAATGTCGTCGAGCATCACGACCGGTGCAATCCGTGCGAGCAGCGGCTCGATACGCGCATGCCGAAAACGCGAGGCAACGATGACGTCCGGCTCGAGCAACACGATATGTTCCAGGCTCGGCTGCGTTTCGAGACCAACCACCTGGGCGTTCGCCAGCGCCGTACGCAAGTAGGGGTAGATCGGTTTGTCCTGCCAGGATTCGACCACGCCCACCGGCGCCACGCCGAGCGCGACCGCGGTGTCGGTCGCGCCTTGAAAAAGCGTGACGACGCGCAGCGATTCGGCGCTTCTCCCGATCAGCGGCCAGAGCGTAGCGCCCGCCAGCCCGAGCAACAGCCGCCGTCGCGAGCGAAACACCGCGCGGCTGACTGAAACACCCGCCAGAGAACGATCCATGCCGGCCATCAGGGTGTTAACGACGTTCTGGAAATCGGCAAGAGCGATGTCTCAAGGCATGAGCGACGAGGGGATTGAACGCTACAAGGCGCACAGCGAGCGTCGCACTGTAATGAGAATCATTGTGATCCTCAACGGAAAGCTCCTATGGCGTGCGCGATATTCGAGCCTGTTCGAGACCGGTGTCGGTGCCAGTGCGACCGGGCGAGAGCAACGGCCTGCAACAGGCATGACGAAGAGTTGCGCACAACGGGTTATGCAAATAAGAATCAATATCATTTATATTCGCGGCCGATTTTTGCCAATTGCTACTTGTAAAGGGGATAGCCTTGTCGATTACCTGGGGCCAGGATGCGCGGCGGCGCCGTGTCAAACGTACGGCTGTGGCAAGCGCCATGGTTATTTCGTATAGCGCGATGCCCATTAGCGCGTATGCGCAGGACTCGCTCAAGCCGGTGAGCGAAACGGAACTGGGCCCGATTACGATCAGCGCGACGCGTAACAAAACCGAGAAAGACAAGTCGCCGCGTCGCATAACGGTCATTGATCGACAGCAGATCGAACAGCAGTTGGCCACAACCAACGACCCGGGTCAGGTCCTGTCCAATCTGATCCCGTCGTACTCGCCGAGCCGGCAGAAGCTGTCCAATGCGGGCGAGACACTGCGCGGCCGCGACCCACAGTTTCTAATCGACGGTGTGCCGCAATCCAACCCGCTACGCGACAGCTCGCGTGACAGCTATACGATCGACATGAGCATGGTCGAGCGTATCGAGGTCATCTACGGTGCCAGCGCCGAACGTGGTCTGGGCGCGACGGGCGGCATCATCAATTTCATCACCCGTCGGCCCGAGGGCGGCGAGGTCAACCAGCATGCCGGCCTGAGTCTGACCAGCGACGACGACTTCCGCGGCGACGGGCTCGGCTACAAGGCCGACTACCGCATCAGCGGCGCCAAGGGCGACTGGGATTATCTGGCCGCCGCGAGCTGGCAGGAGCGCGGTGCTTTTTACGATGGCAATGGCGAGAATATCGGCGTTGCCTATCCGGGCGAGATCCAGGATTCCGACAGCTACGACATTCTGGCCAAGGCAGGCTACTGGATCGACGACGACCAGCAGGTCCAGTTTTCCTTGAACCATTTCGACCTGGAAAGCGACGGCGATTACGTGCCCGTGGTCACCGAGGGCGGCCGCGCCAACGGCGTGCCGACGACTGCCCGCAAGGGCGACCCGCTCGGCGATCCGGGCTATAACCGCGTGACCACGGCGCGGGTGTCCTACGAGCATGCCGACTGGCATGGCAATTCGGTAGACGCGCAGATCTATACCCAGCGGTTTCGTGCCCAGTTCGGGACCACGACGTTCTTCCCCTACCAGGTCAATGGCGAAGAGGCCTTCGATCAGACCCGCAACGAATCCGACAAGTACGGCGCCCAGTTCTCGCTCAACCGCCAAGGCATGTTCGACGGCTTCGTCGATGTGGCCACCGGCTTCGATCTGTTGCAGGACGAGACCCAGCAGGTACTCGCCCAGACCGGGCGCACCTATGTGCCGGAAACGCGTTTTCGTAGCTACGCCGGTTTCTTGCAGACCGATCTGCACCCGTTCGAATCGCTGACCCTGACCGGTGGTGTTCGCGAAGAACGGGCACGGCTCGATGTCGACGACTATGCGACCATCGACCGCAGCAACATCGTCAACGACGCTGTGGAGGTGGGCGGCGGCACGCCGCGCTATTCCGAAACGCTGTACAACGCCGGCCTGGTCTATCAGGCCACGTCCTGGGGCCAGCTCTATGCGAGCTACTCCGAAGGCTTCGGCATGCCCGACGTCGGCCGTGCGCTGCGCGGTATCAACAAGGCCGGCCTGGACGTGGACGAACTGATAGAGCTCACGCCGATCGTCACCGATACGCGGGAAATCGGCACGCGCCTGGACTGGGAGCGCTACGGCCTGGAACTGAGCTACTACGAATCCAACTCCGATCTCGGCGAGCGTCTGACCGAACGCAATGGGTCGTTCGTGGGCAGCCGGGAAAAAACCGAGATTCACGGTTTCGAAATTACCGGTCGGGCCCATGTCGGCGACCGGCATCGCTTCGATCTCTCATATGCCCAAGCCGAAGGCGAATCCGATACCGACGGCGATGGCCGTGTCGATACCGATCTGACCGGTATCAATATCGCGCCCGACACGCTCACTGCCGGCTGGAGCGCAAACTGGAATCCGGATTTTTCGTCACATATTCAGGCCGTGCATTATTTCGATCGCGACGTGGAGAACGAGCAGCTCGATTTCGACGGCTTTACGCTCGTCAACGCGTCCATTGGCCACGCCCTGCCGGTGGGCCGGATGAGCCTGGGTATCGACAACCTGTTCGACAAGGACTACTTCACCTACTACTCGCAGGCCGCGCGTATCAGCGACGAGTACTATTTCAAGGGCCGTGGGCGGACCTTCAAGCTCGGCTACGAGGTGGATTTCTAGCGGCGACGCGGCTCGGCGTCGCAGCGTCCGGTCGGGTTGCTAACACCGTGGCCCGACCGTTTTTGTCGTGTTCTGATGTTGGTACGGTCGGTCGGCTGCGGGTCGCGACTCAAAATCGTGCCAGACAAGGCGCGTGGCGCCGGCCGAAGTTATTCCAGGGCCGAGCCGCGCACGGCGTCTTGTCTTGTAAAAATGAGCGCGGCACGACGATTTGATTGGCGTTAACAGGCCTAGAACGCAGGGGAATCGATCGATATCGTCGTCTTGTTTTCGGTGCCGTTTTCGCTTTCGGGCGCGGTGGGCGACTGGCCCTCGTCGAGGGCGGGCGGTTCCTGGGTGGTGCGGTTGTTGGTCATCCACGACAGGATGTCGAAGTAGGCGCGAATATTGCCGACATAGGTCGCGGCTTCGTGGCCTCGGGCATAGCCGTAGCGGGTATCCGAGATATAGCGTTCCTGGGTGAGCCAGGGCAGGGCATCGCGCAGGTTGACCCATAGATTGGGGTCGCGCCCGCGATCCTCGAGCAGGCGGCGCGCGTCCATGACGTGGCCATAGCCGATGTTGTAGGCGGCCAGCGCGAACCAGGTGCGATCGGGCTGCTGTATTTCATCCGGCATGCGTTCGAGCATGCGCACGAAGTAGCGGGCTCCGCCGTCGATGCTCTGGGCCGGATCGCGGCGGTTGGTTACGTCCATGTCGGACGCGGCGGCCTGTGTGAGCATCATGATGCCGCGCACGGTGGTGGGGCTGACCGCGTTCTTGTCCCAGTGCGACTCCTGATAGCCGATCGCGGCCAGCAGGCGCCAGTCGAGGCCGTATTCGTTGCCGGCGCGCTTGAAATAGTTTTCCCAAAGATGCAGCCGGTTATCCACCTGGCGGGCGAACTCGTGGCCGCCCACGAAGCCGAGCCTTTTTACATGGCCGAAGTAGCGGTCGCGCAGGATATGCAGCCGGCCGTTTTCCTTGGCCTGTTCGAGAAAGGCGATCGCTTCGTTATAGAGGGTATCGTCGCCGTTCATGTCGCCGCGGCCGGCCACGGCCCAGGCGGTGTGCTGGCGCACGTCGTCGAGGGTGAATGCCACGCGCAGGTTCGGGTAGTAGCGCTGGTTCATGTCGACGATATCCGCGCTGGCTACCGTGGCCACAAGATCGCCCGCGGCCACGCGGTCCATCAGCTCTTCGGTGTTGGCCTGATCATCGACGCGGAATACGATCTCCGGACGGTTGCTGCGCAGCCAGTCGGCGAATGCCGTATGTGCCGGCAGCACCAGGTCGCCGGATAGATCGGCCAGGGTTTTCGGCTTGTGCTTGTACACCCGGTAGACGGCCTCGAGCGCGGAGTCGTCGTAGGGCGGGGTGAAGCGCACGCGCTGGCGGCGCGGCTCGCTGACCGCCACACCCACGCCGATATGCGCATGGCCGGAGGCGACAGCATCGATCACGGCCTGCTGATCGGGCATCACCACCATATCGAAGCGCAGCCCCAGCGACTGGGCGAATTCGCGAATCAGATCGTATTCGAAGCCGGTGGGGCCGTCGGCGTCGAGATAGTAGGTGGTCGCGGAATTGACCGTGGCCACGCGCAGCGTGCCGAGGGTGTCGATCTGTTCGAGCAGGCCGGGGCGTTCGATACACGTCGACAGCGCCAGCGTGAGCGCGGCGATGGTGGTCAGCTGCAGAATGCGCAGCAGTTCGCGCAATCCGCTCATCGCATCGCGGACCGAAAAAAGCGCAGTGGCGGGCGTTGTGGCAAGAACCGGGTCATGTGTTCAGGCTATCTTGCACGCAAGTCTTGGGAAAGCCGTCTTAATCATTTAACATACGCGACTTCGCAATAAGCCTGCGGCCAGCGTACCCCGCAAAAGCGCCGGCAGGCTGAACGAGTTTCAGGAGAGGTACCGAAGCGGTCATAACGGCACCGACTCGAAATCGGTTGGGGGCTAACCGCCCCACGTGGGTTCGAATCCCACCCTCTCCGCCATCTTTTGACCCCCTGGATCGGCCCTGCCATGTCGTCAGCAGACTCCAAGCAGCGTCTCTACCGCGTGGCGTTCTTCAACCAGGGTGAAGTCTACGAAGTATTCGCGCGCTCTGTCTCCCAGGGCGCGCTGTTCGGGTTCGTCGAAATCGAAAAGCTCGTCTTCGGCGAGCGCTCTTCGCTGGTGATCGACCCGGCCGAGGAAAAGCTCGCCGATGAGTTTGCCGACGTCGAGCGCTCCTATATTCCCATGCATTCGGTGATCCGTATCGACGAAGTCACCCGGCGCGGTACGGCCAAGGTCACGCCCGCCAACGGCGACAGCAAGGTGCGTCCGTTTCCGGTGTATACGCGCCAGGGGCCAGGTGGCGGCAACCCCGGGTCCGGCGGCGGCCAGGGCGGCCGCTAGTGCAGCGTTGCAGCAAGCGCGCATGAACCGGGTTCACTCGGACATGCGGTTCGCGCTGCTGGGCAGCGGCAGCAAGGGCAACGCGCTGGTGGTGGAATACGGCCAGACACGGCTGCTCATCGACTGCGGGTTCTCCGCCCGCGAGATGGAGCGCCGGCTCGCGCGCCTGGAACTCATGCCGTCGGATATCGATGCCCTGGTCATCACCCACGAACACGACGATCACTGGCGCGGCGTATCGCGTTTTTCGCGCCGTCACGAAATTCCCGTGTGGCTCACGCCCGGCACCCAGGCAGCCAAGGCCAGCGACGCGCTTGCTGCCACCGAGCTGTATTCCCCGCACGAGCCGTTCGCGATCGGCGATCTGGAGCTTTTTCCCTATCCGGTGCCCCATGACGCGCGCGAGCCCGCGCAGCTGATCGTGGGCAACGGCGACAAGCGCCTTGGCATTCTCTCGGACAGTGGCTATGCCACGCCGCACGTGCGCGAAATGGTCGATGCCTGCGATGCGCTCGTGCTCGAATGCAATCACGACCCGGACATGCTGGCCACCGGCCCGTATCCGGCGTCGCTCAAACGACGGGTGGCCGGCAAGCTCGGCCACCTGAGCAACCAGCAGGCTGCCGAGCTGCTGACGCAAATCGATGCCACCGGCCTGCAGCAGCTGGTCGTGGCGCATATCAGTGAATCCAACAATCGCCCGGAACTGGCCCAGGCCGCGCTTGCCCAAGCGCTGTCGACCACGGCCGACTGGGTGCATGTGGCCAATCAAAGCGAGGGTCTGTCGTGGCGCAGTCTGGTCAATCGGTAGGCGAACACGCGATCGCCGCCGTACACGTCATCGTCGGTAAGCCGGCGCTGGCAGAATTCGAACTCGAACGCCTGCGCGGCGGCCTGTCTGGCGCCGGCATCGACGTGGCCAGCCTGGTGGCCCGCGAAGTGTTCGTTGCGGCGTTCAACCATACGCCGAGCGACGACGATCGCGCGCGCCTGCATGCGCTGCTGGGCGTCGATGCCAGTGACGACATGCCCGAAGGCGTGATCGCGATTCCGCGGCTGGGCACGGTATCGCCGTGGTCGACCAAGGCCGAGGACATCGCCCATAACAGCGGCCTTGATGCGCTGGCGCGCCTCGAACGTGGCGTGGTGTTCTCGTTCGGCAGCACGCCGGATTTCGAAGCACTCGCCCAGAGTGGTGTGCTGCACGACCCGATGACGCAGTCGCTGCTGCCCAACGCCGAACGCCTGCCGCGGCTGTTCGATACGCTGGCTCGGCGCGGTCTGCGCCGGGTGCCATTGGCCGAGCAGGGCATGGCGGCGCTTCAGGCCGCCAATCGCGACTGGGGTCTGGCCCTGGCCGACGAGGAAATCGAATACCTCGCCGAGCAGTATCGCGCGCTCGATCGCGACCCGACCGATGTCGAGCTGATGATGTTCGGCCAGATCAACTCCGAGCACTGCCGGCACAAGATCTTCAATGCCGCGTTCACGATCGACGGCGAGACCCGTGCCAAGTCGCTGTTCGACATGATCCGCGATTCGCATCGGGCCGCGCCAGAGGGCGTGCTTTCGGCCTATCGCGATAACGCATCGGTGATCGAGGGCCATCACGCGACCCGCCAGCTGGTCGGCGCGGATCGGGTCTATCGCCTGCACGAAGAACCCGTGCATCTGCTCATGAAGGTGGAAACGCATAACCACCCGACCGCGATTGCGCCCAATCCGGGTGCGGCCACCGGTGCCGGCGGCGAGATTCGCGACGAAGCCGCGACCGGGCGTGGCGGCAAGCCCAAGGCCGGGCTGACGGGTTTTTCGGTCTCCGATCTGCGCCTGCCGGGCGATATCCAGCCCTGGGAAATCGACGATGCCCGCCCGGCGACCATCGCCACGCCGCTGGAGATCATGCGCGATGCGCCGATCGGCGCGGCCCGCTACAACAATGAATTCGGGCGGCCGGCGCTCGGCGGCTATTTCCGCAGTTTCCAGTACCAGTCCGAGGCCACCGGCATCCGCGGCTATCACAAGCCGATCATGATCGCCGGCGGCATGGGCAACGTCCGCCCCGACGACGTCGAAAAACACGTGGTGCCGGTCGATGCCGCGCTGATCGTGCTCGGCGGGCCGGCCATGCTGATCGGCCTGGGTGGCGGCGCGGCCTCGTCGATGGCCAGCGGCACCTCGTCGGCCGAGCTGGATTTCGCCTCGGTACAGCGCGCCAACCCGGAAATGGAGCGCCGCTGCCAGGAAGTCGTGGAAGGCTGTATTGCGCTCGGCGCCCACAATCCGATTGCTTCGATCCATGACGTGGGCGCAGGCGGGCTGTCGAACGCGCTGCCCGAAATCATCGATGCCGACGACCGCGGCGGGCGTATTCGCCTGCGCGACGTGGACGCGGCCGACGTGAGCCTGTCGCCGATGGAAATCTGGTGCAACGAATCGCAGGAGCGCTATGTGCTCGCGATCGCGGCCGACCAGCTCGACGCCTTCGAAGCGCTGTGCGCACGCGAGCGTTGCCCCTATGCCGTGGTCGGCACGGCCACGGCCGAGTCGCGGCTCACCGTCGAAGACGGCGAAGCCGACAACGAGGACGCACGTTATCCGGTCGATATGCCCATGGGCGTATTGCTCGGGCGTACCCCGCAGATGCAGCGCGACGTCGAACACCAGCGCCTCGAGCTGGACGCCTGGGATCACAGCGAGATCGACGTGGCCGAGGCTGTCGAACGCGTGCTGCGCGTGCCCAGCGTGGCCAGCAAATCGTTTCTGATCACCATCGGCGATCGCAGCGTGGGCGGCATGACCGCACGCGATCAGATGGTCGGGCCCTGGCAGGTGCCGGTGGCCGACGTGGCCGTGACCACGACCGCTTATACGGGCGACACCGGCGAAGCGATGGCCATGGGCGAGCGCACGCCGCTGGCCCTGATCGATGCGCCGGCCTCCGGCCGGATGGCGGTGGCGGAAGCCGTGACCAATATCGCGGCCGCCCGTATCGACAAGCTCACCGATATCCGTTTGTCCGCCAACTGGATGGCGGCCTGCGGCGAACCGGGCGAGGATGCACGGCTCTACGACACCGTACAGGCGGTGGGCGAACAGCTGTGCAGCGAACTGGGTCTTGCGATTCCTGTGGGCAAGGATTCCTTGTCCATGCGCAGCGTCTGGCGCGACGACGACGGCAACGAACGCCGCATGAGCGCGCCGCTGTCGTTGATCGTGTCTGCCTTCGCGCCGGTGAGCGCGGCCCGTGCCACGCTCACGCCTCAGCTCATCGCGCCGAGTGAAAACAAGACCGCGCTCGTGCTCGCCGATCTGGGCAACGGCAAGAACCGCCTCGGCGGTTCGGCTTTCGCCCAGGCATTCGGGGCGCTCGGTAACGTCGCACCGGATCTGGATCAGCCCAAACAGCTGCGCCAGTTCTTCGGCGTCGTCCAGCGCCTGGCCGGAGAGAACCGGATCAAGGCCTATCACGACCGCAGCGATGGCGGCCTGCTGGCCTGCGTGGCCGAAATGATATTCGCCGGCCGGGTAGGCGCGGATATCGCGCTCGACGACCTCGGCGACGATGCGCTGGCCGCGTTGTTCAACGAAGAACTGGGCGCCGTGCTGCAGGTCGGCGCGGACGATGCGTCGGTGGTGGTCGGCGAACTGCGCGCCGCGGGCCTGACCGCGCATGCGATCGGCACGGTCACGGCCGAGCCTGGCCTGGTGGTGCGTCACGCAGGGCAAACGATCTATACGAACACGCGCGCCGCGCTGGAACGGACCTGGGCCGCGACCAGCCATGCCATGGCCGCGCTGCGCGACGACCCGGCGAGCGCCGATCAGGCGTTTGAGGCGCTGCTCGACGACGAAGATCCCGGCCTGCCGGCGGCGCCGTCGTTCGATCTCAGCGAAGACCTGGCCGCGCCGTTCGTGAATACCACACGCCCGCGGGTGGCGATTCTGCGCGAGCAGGGCGTCAACGGCCATAACGAAATGGCCTGGGCGTTCTCGCGCGCCGGTTTCGAAGCGGTCGACGTGCATATGAGCGAGATCGCGGCCGGTCGTGATCTGTCGGACATGCAGGGGCTGGCAGCCTGTGGCGGCTTCTCCTACGGCGACGTGCTCGGTGCCGGCCAGGGCTGGGCCAAATCGATTCTGTTCAACGCCGGCGCACGCGCGGCTTTTGCCGACTTCTTCGAACGCGACGAGACGTTCACGCTGGGCGTATGCAACGGCTGCCAGATGCTGGCGGCGTTGGCCGAGATCATTCCGGGCACCGAACACTGGCCGCGTTTCGTGGCCAATGCGTCGCGCCAGTTCGAAGGGCGCACCAGCGGCGTGGAAATCGTCGAGTCCAAGGCGGTCCTGCTCGAGGGCATGGCCGGCACCCGTGTGCCGATCGCGGTGGCTCATGGCGAAGGCCGGGCCGAATTCGCGGATGCCAACGATCTGGACATGCTCGCCGCCAACGCCCAGGTCGGCATGCGCTATGTCGACGGTCGCGGCGCGCCGGCGAGCACCTATCCGGCCAACCCGAACGGATCGCCCCAGGGCGTGACCGGGCTGTGCAATGCCGATGGCCGGGTGTTCATCACCATGCCGCATCCCGAACGTGTCACCCGCAGCGTGAACCTGTCCTGGGCGCCGAAGGGCTGGGGCGAACTCAGCCCCTGGGCACGGTTGTTCGGCAACGCGCGGCGTTTCGTCGGCTAGCGGTCGCGGCTTTCAGGGTGGCGGGTTTTACGCTGCGGGCGTTCGCGCCCGATGACCTAGAGCAGCTGGTGGCCTTGTGGCAGGCCTGTGGCCTAACCCGCCCCTGGAACGACCCGTATCGCGATATCGAGCGCAAACTGGCGGTCGATCCGGAACTGCTACGGGTGGCCGAGCGGGCCGGCGAACTCGTTGCCAGCATCATGATCGGCTATGAAGGCCATCGCGGCTGGGTCAACTATCTGGCGGTCGCACCCGCATGCCAGCGCGAAGGCATCGGGCGTGCGCTCATGGCGCACGCCGAGCACCTGCTGCACGAGCGCGGCTGCCCCAAGATCAATCTGATGATCCGGGGCGACAACACCGAGGCGCTCGCTTTCTATCGACGCCTGGGCTATGTGGCAGACGATGCCATCCCGCTGGGCAAACGCCTGGTCGCCGACGACTAGCTTTCAGCGTAAATCCGTCGCAGATCCTTGCGCGACACCTTGCCAATGGCGTTGCGCGGTACGGCGTCCACCACGCGCGTATCGTTCAGGCGCTGGAACTTGCCCAGGCGTTCGTTGGCCCAGGCCTGAATCGCCTCGGCATCGATATCCGCACCTGGAGCGAGGGTGACGAAAGCCACGGGGGTTTCGCCCCATTGCTCGCTGGCCACACCGAACACGGCCACATCGGCCAGCGCTTCGTGCTCGCGCAGCACCGCCTCGATATCGCTGGGAAAGATATTGAAGCCGCCGGAGATGATGGTTTCCTTGGCGCGGCCGACGATGTTGAGAAAACCGTCCTCGTCGAAGTAGCCGATATCGCCGGTGCGGATGAAGCGGGCGCCGGTGTCGGGCTCGTACCATTCGGTTGCCCGCGTGCGCTCGGCGTCGCCGTGATAGCCGCGCATGATGAAGCCCGAATGACCGACGATTTCGCCCACGCGGGTGCGATCGATCTCGACGCCGTCTTCGTCGATGATGCGCAGCTCGTGGCCCGGCATGGGCTGGCCGACGGTATGCAGCTTGTCCGGATGCTCGTGGGCAACGAGCATGCAGCTGCCCCCGCCTTCGGTCATGCCATAGAATTCCAGCAGCCCGCCCGGCCAGCGCTCGAGCACTTCGGCTTTTACGTCGGCGCCGAACGGCGAGCTGGTGCAGCACTTGACCTGGAAGCTGGACAGATCGGTGCGATCGAAATCGGGATGATCGAGCAGGCGCCGATACTGCACGGGCACGAGCATGGCATGGGTGACGCGGTGTTGTTCGGCGAGCGCGAGAAAGCGTGCGGCATCGAATTTCGGCATCAATACCAGCGTGCCGCCCGCCGCCAGCGCCGGCATGAAGCTCACCAGCGTGGTGTTCGAATACAGCGGCGTGGATACCAGCGTGACCGAGGTTTCGTCGTAGAGCTTGACCACGCCGCCGGCGATCTGCGGCCAGCGCAGGCGGTTGGTATGCACGATGCCCTTGGGCGCGCCGGTGGTGCCCGAGGAATAGATGATATTGAAGATCGTATCTGGATCCGGCTCGACCGGGGTCGGCAGCACGCCATCGTCGGCAAGCCAGTCGTCGATGCCTTTATAGCGTGTGTCGCCGTTGATGCTGATCGTGCGAATGGCAGGGCGCGCCCCGAGCGCATCACAGGCATTGCGGCCGTAATCGTCGACGAAGGCGAACGTGGCGCCGCTGTTGTCGAGCATCAGCCCCAGGGCTTCAGCCGTGCTCGAAGGCGCCAGCGGTGCGAACGAGCCGCCGGCCCGCAGCGCGGCGAGCATGGCCACCACATAATCGATGGAGTTGGCGGCGCAAAGGGCGAGGACGTCGCCCGGTGCGAAGCCGTCACGCTGAAGCGCGGCGACGGCGCGGTTTACCACGCTGTCCAGCGCACCGAAGGTCGTGCTGCGCTCGGCGTCGATCAGCGCAACGGCGTCGGGTCGGCTGAGCGCGTGCTCATGAACACGGCCGGGCAGGGTGCCGAATTCGGCCATGGCCTCGGTGGGGGCGTAGCTGGACATGAAAGCTCCTCGTGCAGAGCCGGCTGTTCTGCGCCGGCGGATTTTAGTCGTTGTGCTGCGGAGTCTTGCACGCGGCCATGCCGATCGCAACGAAAGTGAAACCGTGTTTCGTTGGTTCGTGTGGCGTCGTGTCCAATGGCTCGGAAAATCGCGAGCGGGCCGGCAACTCAAAGCAAATGCGCGCCAATCGGGACGATCATTCGATAGGAGTCGCGCATTTGCTAAGCCGGCGCCTGCTACGGGCCGGGCGCGGCGCCGGTCCCGAGCAAAAGAAAGGGCCGCGCTAGGCGACCCTTTCTTGCAGTGACTCGATCCGCTGACAGGCGCTACGGCTTGGCCGGGCTTCTCAGGCGAATCACGTCGTTGAGCGCACAGAAATCGATGATGGCGCGCATCTGTGCCGGGGCGTTGATGAAGCTCAGCGACGCGTGGTTGGCATGGGCATCGCGTACCCATTCGAGCAGCAGCGCCACGCCGGCGCTATCGACGCGCTCGACGCCGGACAGGTCGATCACCGTTTCTTCCCCGTGCACGAACCAGTTTTCCGATTCGCGCAGACGGCGAGGTACGGTTTCCGCGTCCAGCTCACCCGAGAGCTGGACGTGGTCGGTGTGCGTATCCTGATCGGTCATGTCGAGCGCGCCGTCTGCGACTAGCTGCCGGTGTTGTAGCGCGATTCCATGCGCTCGATGAGCTGTTCGAGGCCGCCGTTGCGAATCTGCGAATTGAACTGCCCGCGGTAGTTGGTCACGAACGACAGATTGCCGACGCTGCCGTCGTAGATCTTCCATTCGCCATCGACCACGTGCAGCTGGAAGGTCACCGGCGTCTTCTGGCCGTCGTCGGTGGTCACGATCGCGCGGAAGGTGACGTCATCGGCGCCTTCGGCAGCACGCACGGGCTGGTATTCGATTTCCTGGCTGTCGTCGAAGCTGAGCAGACCGTTGCCGTAGGTCCGGATGAGCATGTTCTTGAAGGCCGTCTGGAAGCGGTCGCGCTGCTCGGGGGTCGCGGTGCGCCAGGCACGGCCGAGCACCAGCTGCGACATATACGGCAGGTCGACCAGGGGTACCAGTTCACGATCGATGAGCTGGTAGAGTTCCTGCGGATTCTTGCGCAGTTCGTCGCGCCGGCCTTCCATCTTGGAAAGCACCGACTGTACCGTTTCGCGAGCGAGCTGGTCGGGCGGTGTGGGGGCTGCCAGGGCCAGCGCCGGCACGAGCAGCGCCACGGCGAAAGCAGTAATCAGAGAGCGCTTAATGCGTAACATCGCGAATCCTCGCAGGGTTGTTCGACAGGAGTGTTCGAATGGCATCGAGTATCGCCGACAGCGATGAATCGAATCTGAATTGATTGTGCGCGAGCGAGATCGCCCGCCCACGAACTAGGGGGCGGGTAGGGCGTTGTTGCCGCTGCCACCGCCGCTCGAACCACCGCCGTTGCCGGAACTGCTGTCGTCCGAGCCCATGCTGGTCATGAACTGGCCGATGAGGTTTTCCAGCACCACCGCACCCTGGGTGATGATGAATTCGTCGCCGTCCTGCATGTTGTCCAGCGAGCCACCGGGGCCGATACCCACGTACTGCTCGCCCAGCAGCCCGGAGGTCAGTACTGAAGCGTCCGAGTCCTTGGGCAGCTTGTACTGGCTGCCGATACGCAGGCGCGCTTCGGCGCGATAGGTGTTCTGGTTGAGGCTGATATCGGCGACACGGCCCACACGGACGCCGGCCAGATTGACCGGCGCGCCAACCTTGAGCCCGCCGATATTGTCGAATGCGGCCACCACGGTATACCCGCCGTCCACATCGCTGGTATCCGCCAGGTTGCTCACCCGCATGGTGAGGATAAAGATCGCCGCGATACCGAGGCAGACGAAGAAACCGACCAGAAGCTCTACTGCACGAGACTGCATAGACGAACCCTAATTACTGCCGAAAAGCACGGCAGTCAGCATGAGATTGGCGCCGAGGATCGCCAGGGATGCGATGACGACCGTATTGGTGGTCGCGCGCGACACGCCCTCGGATGTCGGCGGCGCATGATAGCCCTGATAAACGGCGACCCAGGTGATGATCGCACCGAACACGCCGCTTTTCAGAAAGATGTTGACGATGTCTTCGCCGAAGTCGACGTTGCTCTGGATACCCGACCAGTACGAGCCGGCGTCCACGCCGAGCATGTCCACGCCCACGAAATAGCCGCCGCCCGCGCCGATGGCCATCACGCAGAATATCGAGGTCAGCAGCGGCAGGGCGATCACGCCGGCCAGAAAGCGCGGCGCGACGATACGTTTGACGGGATCCACCGCCATCATTTCCATGCCGGATAGCTGGTCGGTGGCCTTCATCAGGCCGATTTCCGCGGCGAGCGCGCTGCCGGCACGCCCGGCGAACAGCAAGCCCGTGACCACCGGGCCGAGTTCGCGTACCACAACCAGCGCGACCGACGTGCCCAGCGCCTCGGTGGCGCCGAAGCCCACCAGCAGACGGTAACCCGACAGGGCCAGCACCATGCCTACGAAGATACCGGCCACCACCACGATCACCAGCGACAGCACGCCCACCGAATAGATCTGCTCGACCAGCAGGCGCGGCTTGAGCAGCAGCGACGGCAGGCTCATGAGAATACGCAGCAGAAACAGGGCGCCGCGGCCCAGGTCGGCGATCCACGACGTGGTGGTGTTGAAACCGCGTTGCAGCGCACTCATCAGCGTTTGGCCTCGAGCAGGTCGTTGGCGTAGGGCTCGCTGGCCTGATAATGGAAGGGCACCGGGCCATCTGCTTCGGCGTGGATGAACTGCTGGACCCATTTGGAACTGGAGTCGCGAATTTGCTGCGGCGTGCCGTGGTCGATGACCGTGCCGTCGGAGATCACGTACACATAGTCGGCGATGCCCAGCGTTTCCTTCACGTCATGGCTGACCACGATGGCGGTCAGGCCGAGCACGTCGTTGAGCCGGCGGATCAGGCGCAGCAGTACGCCCATCGAAATCGGATCCTGTCCGGCGAAGGGCTCGTCGTACATGATCATTTCCGGATCCAGGGCAATCGCGCGCGCCAGCGCCACACGCCGTGCCATGCCGCCGGACAGCTGGGCCGGGTAGAGCGCGCGTGCGCCGCGCAGGCCGACCGCCTCGAGCTTCATGAGCACGATATCGCGAATCAGCCGCTCGGGCAGCTTGGTGTGTTCGCGCAGCGGGAAGGCCACGTTATCGAATACCGATAGATCGGTGAGCAGCGCGCCGGATTGAAACAGCATGCCCATGCGTTTGCGCTGATCGAAGAGCTCGTTCTGCGACAGCTTCGCCACGTGCCGGCCGTCGAAATAGACCTTGCCGGCGGCGGGGCGCCATTGGCCGCTGATCAGGCGCAGCAGGGTCGTCTTGCCGGTGCCGCTGGGGCCCATGATCGCGGTGATACGACCGCGCGCAATATCCAGATCCACGGATTCGTAGATCACACGCCGGCCAATGGTGAAGTGCACGCCGCGCACTTCGACCAGGTTGTCGGGTACGCCGTCCCGATCGTCAGCCATGGAGGTTTCTGGATTCATTGAGCATTACACACTTAACTTGCGCGCAGCCTATCAGATCGGCAAGGCACCGAGATGTTCCGCGGCACGAACATTTAAAGTGCGGCAGAGCTGCGTACTCAGATCGTCTGCCACCACGTCGAGCGACGCCGGGCCACCCAGCGCGGAAACCTGGGTCATGGCCAGGCCGTGATAGCCGCAGGGATCGATTCGCGAGAAGGGCTCGAGATCCATGTCCACGTTCAGTGCAAGCCCGTGATAGCTCGTGCCCTGGCGAACGCGCAGCCCGATAGAGCCGATCTTGGCTTCGCCCACATAGACCCCGGGTGCGTCGGGTTTGGCGAATGCATCGATATCGTAGCCGGCCAGCGTGGCGACCATGGCCTGTTCGAGCGCGGTGACCAGGCTGCGAATGCCGATACCCAGCCGGCGCAGATCCACCATGACGTAGGCCATGATCTGGCCCGGCCCGTGATAGGTGACCTGGCCGCCGCGATCGATCGGCACCACGGGGATATCGCCGGGCGCGAGCACGTGCTCGGCGCGGCCGTTCTTGCCCTGGGTGAACACCGGGGCGTGATTGAGCAGCCACAGTGCGTCGTGGCTCTGGTCATCGCGCGTTTCGGCGAAATCCTGCATCGCCCGCCATACCGGCTCATAGGGCTGGGGTGCCCAGCCGAAACGGGTGACCTCTATTAACGGGGCGGTCATGCTAGAGCGCCATCAGCACGGCGCTGTCATTGCTCAGATCGCCGTAGATCGCATCCAGCTGAGCCTGGCTGCGGGCCGTGATGTTGGCCGTCACCGCCAGATACTTGCCGCCGCGGCTGTCGCGCGCGCTGACCGCGCTGCGCTCGAGTTCGGGGGCGTGCTGCTTGATCAGCGTATAGATATGTTCTTCGAAATCGCCGGCATGCTTGCCAAAGGCCTTGATCGGAAACTCGCAGGGGAATTCGAGTAGGGTTTCTTGCTCAGTCATGGGGCATAGCTTGCAGCGCGGCGTGCATGCGCGTCCAGAGCGGTCCCGGTTTGCCGTTGCCCACGCACGCGCCATCGAGCTCGGTTACCGGGAAAATCTCGCGCACCGACGAGGTGATCCATATCTCGCTGGCGCGCTGCAGATCCTCTCGCAGAAGGGTTTCGACTTCGGCGTGCTCGACCTGCTCGCGCGCGGCGAGTTCGAGCACCGCCGCCCGTGTGATGCCGGGCAGAATGGTATCGCGCAGGGCTGGCGTGACCAGGCGATCGTCGATTACCGCGAATACGTTTGAGGATGTCCCTTCCTGGATACAGCCGTCGCGCACCACGAGTGCTTCGCTGGCGCCCTGTGCCCGGGCCTGGTCGGCGGCCAGCACGTTGGCCAGCAGCGAAGTCGATTTGATCGTGCAGTAGCGCCAGCGCGTATCGTCATGCGTGACCGCGGCGATCCCGTGCGCCAGTACGGCCGGGTCCACGGGCGCGCGACTCTGGCAGAAGGCCACCACCGTGGGCTCGATATCGTCGGGAATACGATGATCGCGCCTTGCCGGCGCGCCGCGGGTCACCTGGATATACAGAGAAAGGTCGCCGCCGCCATTGGCGTCGATCAAGCCTGCGATGATCTCGTGCCACCGCGGGCGATCGTAAGGGTCGCGGATACGCGACAGCCCCAGGCTGCGTGCCAGACGATCCAGGTGCTCATCCAGTCGAAAGCCCCGGCCGGCATAGAAGGGCACCACTTCATAGACGCTGTCGGCGAACAGAAAGCCGCGATCAAGCACCGATACGCGCGCCTGGGCCAACGGCAGGAACTCGCCGTTCACGAAAGCCGTGTTCATCCGTGCCACTCCCGGCCGGTCATGCCATTCGCTCGCACCGCAGGCCCGCCCGCCTGCGCGATTCGCAGGCGTAAGCCGGCGTTGCCGATCATTCGAACATCATCATCACTTCGTCGGTGAGCTGACGGAAGATGCCGCCTTTTTCGATGTCCTTGCCGGCGAACAGGGGCACCTGCGCAAGCGTCTTCGTGTCGTACTTGATCTCCAGCGTACCCAGGCGCTCGCCTTTCTTGATCGGCGCGAGCAGGGTGGACGGCAGCTCGGCGTTGGTGGTCAGCGCATCGCGCTGGCCACGCGGGAAGGCCACGTCCACCGCGCCCTTGGCGACCACGGGCAGCATGGTGTCATCGCCTTTCCAGACGCGTACTTCGGCGATCTGCTTGCCGGCGTCGAACAGATGGCCGCTTTCATAGAAGCGAAAGCCGTAGTTGAGCAGGGCCGCGGTCTGCGACTTGCGCGCATTGTTCGAATTGGTGCCGGTTACCACCGCGACCGTGCGCATGCCGTCCCGCTTGGCCGAGGCCGACAGGCAATAGCCGGCCGATTCGGTATGGCCGGTCTTGCCGCCGTCCACGCTTTCGTCGGACCACAGCAGCGAGTTGCGGTTGTACTGCTCGATACCGTTATAGGTGAACTTCTTCTCGCTGTAATACTTCTTGTAAAGTTCCGGGAAGTCGCGGATGACCGCGCTCAGCAGACGCGCGATATCGTGCGCCGACATGTAATGGTTTTCGTGCGGCCAGCCGCTGGCGTCCACGAAATGGCTGTTTTCCAGCCCCATCTCGCGCCCGTACTGGTTCATGTAATCGGCGAACGTCGCCTCCGTACCGCCGACATACTCGGCCAGCGCGACGGTGGCATCGTTGCCCGATGCGGTGATCATGCCGTGGAGCAGGTCATCGACCGAGACCTGGGTGCCCACCTCGATGAACATCTTCGAGCCGCCCATGCGCCAGGCTTTTTCGCTGACCGTGACCTTGTCCTCCAGCGAGATGTTGCCTTTCTTGATCTCGTCGAAGACGACATAGGCCGTCATCAGCTTGGTGATGCTCGCGGGCTCGATGCGCTTTTCGGCGTTCTTGGCCGCCAGCACCTGCCCCGAGTTGAAGTCGACCAGGATGTAGCTGCGCGCATCGAGCGTCGGCGGTTCGGGGATCGGCAGCGGCTTGGCCAGCGCGCTGGCCGTGACCAGGAGAAGAAAAACGAGATAAAGCAGGCGTTTCGCGTGGCTCATCGACTTCGGCTCTTTGACGGACAAACAAGGACGGTTCCGAAGCGCGGCAGTTTAGCGCTTCGAGGCCATTCGGGCTAACGATCGACTTCCTGGGCGGAAAATCCCTGCTCGCGCAGAATCTGGCGGTTCAGGGCACGGCTGCGTTCATCCGGATAAGGCCCGAGTTGAACGCGATAGATCGGTGTGGCGCCGCCGGACTCAACCACGCGCACCTGCGCAAAACCTGCATTCTGCAGGCGCCGGTTCAGACGCTGTGCATTGGTCGGGTTGCCGAAGGCGCCGGTCTGCAGATAGAGCGTGCCCTCGCTGCGATTCGCCGTCGAGGCGCCGGCCGCGGAGGCATTCGTACGATTGGCGACCTGGACGGCCCGGCCGGGCGTATTCGCGGCCGGCGTTGCGCGGGCGGGCGCCGAGGCCGGCGCGCGCGCACTCGACGAGGCGGGCGGCTGATTGCGATACGGCGGCGTGGCGGCGGCGACCTGCCGGTCGCTCTGGGCCTCGCGCTGCTCTGCCTTCAGGGTGGCGGGCGTAACCGTTTCGATACGCACCGGCACGCTGCCATGGGCGACCACGTCGAGCCGGCGAGCGGCCACATAGGACAGATCGATGATGCGGCCATCGTGGAACGGGCCACGATCGTTGACGCGCACGATCACCTGCTTGCCGTTGTCCAGATTGGTCACCCGCACATAGCTGGGTACCGGCAGGCGTTTGTGCGCCGCGGTCATCTTGAACATGTTGTAGGGCTCGCCGCTGGAGGTGCGCCGCCCATGAAACTGCTTGCCATACCAGCTGGCGCGTCCGGTCTGGGTAAAGCCGGCCGCGCTGGGCAGTACGTAATAGGTCTTGCCGAGAGCTTCATAGCTGGCCGGGTTGCCATAGCGTGAAGGTGGCTCGTCGCGGGGCACGGCGTCCGGTATCGCGTCGATATCGATATTCTCGTCGTCCGGCGGGCCATCGTTCTGGTAGTAGCCGCCGCCCTTGCTCGCCTGTGGCGAGGGCGAACCGGCGCTCGAGCCGCCGCGCGGCTGGCTCGCGCAGCCGGCCACGACCAGGGCCAGAAAGGCCAGTCCCAGCGTTCGGCCTGTGCTGATCATCGGTCCGTGTCGCCGCCAAGGGCGGCGTTCTGACGGGCGAAGGCGATTTCCTGGCCGAGCTGGTAGACGGCCATGGCATACAGCGGGCTGTGGTTGTAGGTGGTGATCACGAAGAAGTTGTTCAGCCCCAGCCAGTACTCGGTGCCCTGTGCGCCTTCGAACTGCAGCAGGCCGACCTGGGCATCATCGGCCGGCGGATCATCCACCCGCACGCCCAGCTGGTCGAGCGCGTCCCAGCGATAGGCGGGTTTGCGCTTGCTGCGTTCGATCTTATCGAGGTTCTTGTCGCTGCCGATCCAGGCGGGCAAGGCCACCGATTCGTCGCGCGCCCAGCCGTGTTCGGCGAGGTAGTTGGCCACCGAGTAGATGATATCGGCCGGCTCTTCCCACAGATCGCGCTTGCCGTTGTCGTTGCCGTCCACGGCATAGGCGCGATAGCTCGAGGGCATGAACTGGGGCAGGCCCATGGCGCCGGCATAGGAGCCGATCTCGCGGTCACAGGCGAGGTCTTCCTCCACGCAGAGCACCACGAAGTTTTCCAGCTCCTTGATGAAATAGTCGGCACGTTCCGGGTAATCGAAGCCGAGCGTGGCCAGGGCGTCGAGCACGCGATCACGGCCGAGAAAGGCGCCGTACTTTGTTTCCACGCCAATGATCGCGGCGATGATATTGGCTGGCACGCCGTACTTGGCGACCGCGCGGTCGAACAGTTCGCGGTGCTCTTCGATATAGGCCGCGCCCTTGCGCGCCCGTTCGGGCTGCAGAAAGATCGGCCGATAATCCGCCCAGGTCAGCGTGCGCTCGGCGGGTTTGCGCATGGTGGCCACGATCTTGGGCTGGTACTTGGCGTCTTCGAGCAGGGCGCGAGCCGCGTCGATATCCACACCGTCGGCTTTTTCCAGGCGTTCGAGCAGCGCCTTGCCTTCCGGGCGTTCGGCATAGTTGCCGGTCGCGGCCGTGGCGATCACGGGCGCGCTGGCCAGCGCCAGCACGAGCAGTAGAAGGGATCGTGTCATGTGGCGAGCAGTTTCCGATGGGTATGAATGGACATGAGAATGCCGAACGAGGCCAGCAGGATCACCATGGAGGTGCCGCCATAGCTGATCAGCGGTAACGGCACGCCGACGACGGGCAGCAGCCCGGCGACCATGCCGATGTTGACGAAGACGTAGATGAAAAACGTCAGGCTCAGGCTGCCCGCCGCCAGACGCTGGAAGGTGTCCTGGCTCTTGAGCGCGATATACAGCCCGCGGGCGACGATGAAGCAGTACAGCCCCAGCAGCGCCATCACCCCGAACAGACCCGTTTCCTCGGCGAATACCGCGAACACGAAGTCGGTATCCGACTCCGGCAGGAAGTTCAGGTGGGCCTGGCTGCCGTTGAGCCAACCCTTGCCGAACAGCCCGCCCGAGCCGATGGCGATCTTGGACTGCGAGATATGATAGCCGGCGCCCGTGGGGTCGCGTGCCGGGTTTAAAAACGTGAGCACGCGTTCCTGCTGGTAGTCGTGCATGTTGTACCAGAGCAGCGGCGCGGTCGCGGCGGCCACCAGCACCAGCAGCAGGATGATGCGCCAGCGCAGCCCGGCAAAGTACAGCGCAAAGCTGCCCGCCGCGGCGATGAGCAACGCCGTACCCAGATCCGGCTGGTCGGCCACGAGCAGCACCGGAACCGCTACCAGCAGCGCGGCCACGCCGACGTCCTTCAGGTTGGGGGGCAGGCTGCGGTCACGAAAATAGGCGGCCACGGTCAAGGGCGCGGCCAGCTTCATCAGCTCGGAGGGCTGAAAGCGCACCACGCCCAGGTCCAGCCAGCGGCGTGCGCCCATGGCGGTATCGCCCAGCAGCACCACGAGTACGAGTAGAAAGACGCCGAAGCCGAACACCCAGGGCGCGGCAACCCGAAACCACTCGGGCGGTATCTGGGCGACCACCAGCATGCCGAGCAGGCCGATGCCCAGACGGATCGCCTGGTTGATGACCACGGCGGTGGACTGGCCCGAGGCGCTGTAGAGAACGAACAGCCCCAGCGCGGCACAGCAGGCCAGCGCTACGAGCAGCTGCAGGTCGATGCGCCAGTAGACCAGCCATTCCGACAGCGTCGACGGCGCATTGGTGGCGTTGGCGCTCATCGGCCCGCTCCGGCCGATGCCTGCAGTACCGGCGGCTGACTGCGGAATGCGTCGATCACCTTGCGGGCCACCGGCCCGGCGACGCTGGAGCCGCCGCCGCCGTGTTCGACGAGTACCGCCACCGCGATTTCGGGATCGTCGATGGGGGCAAAGGCAATGAACAGCGCGTGGTCACGAAACTGGTGTTCGACGTCCTCGATATCGGGCGCGGCCTGGTTCTGGGTCAGCTTGGTCACCTGGGCGGAACCGGACTTGCCGGCGATCGTATAGTCCAGGTTCTGGCCCACGTAGTAGTGCGCGGTACCGCGGGGGTTGGTGATGACCTGTTCCATGCCGCTGATGATCACGCCCCAGTGCGAGGCGTCTTCCAGCTGGATCGGCCGCAGGGCCGTGGGCTTGGTCTGGTGCATGGTGCCGTCGAGCGGATCGCGCCAGCCGCCGAGCACGTGCGGTTTGTAGCCTTCGCCGCGTTCGGCGATACGGCTGGTCATCTGTGCGAGCTGCAGCGGCGTCGTCGTCATGAAGCCCTGGCCGATGATCGTATTGAGCGTTTCGCCGGGGAACCACGGCTGATTGCGGGTGCCGTTCTTCCAGGCGCGAGACGGCATGATGCCGGAATTCTCCCGGGGCAGGTCGATCCCGGTGCGCGATCCGAGGCCGAACATGGCGCCGTAGCGATGAATATTGTCGATGCCCAGCTTGAGCCCGAGCTTGTAGAAATACACGTCCGAGGAGCGATAGATCGCCTCGGGCATGTCCACCCAGCCGTGGCCTGAGCGTTTCCAGTCGCGATAGCGATGATTGCTGCCCGGCAGGGTGATGAAGCCGGGGCACCACACCTGCTTGTCGGCGGCGATCTGGTCGGTTTCGAGCCCGGCCAGCGCCATCACCGGCTTGACCGTCGAACCCGGCGGGTACTGGCCCTGCAGCGCGCGGTTGAACAGCGGTTTGTGCGGGTCGGATATCAGCTGCTGGTAGTTCACATGGCTGATCCCGTCCACGAACAGGTCCGGGTCGTAGCTGGGCTTGGACACCAGGGCCAGCAGCCCGCCCGTTTTCGGGTTCATGGCCACCACCGCGCCGTCCTGATCGCCGAGGGCGTCGTATGCGGCCCGCTGCAGGCGCGCGTCGATGGTCAGGAACAGGCTTTCGCCGGCCACCGGGCGATTCATTTCCAGTTCGCGCAGCGCACGACCGCTGGCGTTGGTTTCGACCACCCGCGAGCCCGGCTCGCCGTGCAGGCGCGATTCGTAGCTGTACTCGACGCCCGACTTGCCGATGTGGTTCGAACCGCGATAGCGCTTTTCATCCACGCGCCGCAGGTCTTCCACGGTGATGCCGCCGACATAACCCACGAGATGGGCCGAGACATCGCCCAGCGGATAGTGGCGGGTCAGGCCGGCGCGCACCTCCACACCGGGGAAGCTGCCGCGGTTGACTTCAAAGCGGGCTACCTCGCGCTGGCTGAGGTTCAGCCGTATGGGCACGCCGCGAAAGCGCGGTGTCTTGGCCATGCGATCGCGAAAGCGCTGTCGGTCGGCATCGCGTATTTCCACGATGCGCGACAGACGATCCAGGGTGGCGTCCACGTTCTCGACCTGCTCGGGCACGATCTCGAGACGGTAGGCGGGCAGATTGTCGGCCAGCACCACGCCGTTGCGGTCGTAGATCAGCCCGCGTACCGGCGGCATGACCTGTACCCGCATGCGGTTGTCCTGCGAACGGGTTTCGTAATAGCCGTAGCGCAGCACCTGCAGAAAACCCACGCGAAAGAGCAGCACGCCCACGAGCACCATGATCACCGCGCCCGCCACCGCGGTGCGCAGCAAAAACATGCGCCGCTCGGCCGCATGGTTTTTGATCGCGTTATCGGAGACCATGCGGCGTTGAAAACTCCCGTGCCCCAAGGGCCTGCATTAATCTATTGAAGTATGACCTGAATCGTCGCATTGCGTGCGAACGGATGCAGCGCCGCGACGCAGCGCAGGATCGCGCCCAGCGGATTCGACCGTGGACCCCGGCAGCGATCACGAACCTTTTTGAATTCCCTCGCCTATCCGACCTCTAATTCGGCGATGCGTTCCAGCAGCGATGCCCACACCGGCCAGACGAGCGTGGTCGTTGCCACCGGCAGCCAGCGCCACCACTGATTGACTTCGGCCCCGGTCACGCCATCGATCCAGAACAGCACGAACTCATAGAGTAAGAACACCGGCAACAACAGCACGCTCTGCTGCCAGATCGGAAAACTCCACAGCAGCTCGCGCATGCGGATGACGGCATAGCCTGCCACGGCGAGCGCAAGCCCGTGTTCGCCCAGCGGCGTGCCGTAGATCACGTCGATCAGAACGCCACAGGCCCAGGCTGCGAGCAGGCCAAACCGCCCCGGCTGCATCAAGACCCAGAACAGCACGGTCGCCGGGTACATGGCCGGGCGGATCGCCGACAGCGCGTCGGGCAGCGGCAGAATCGCCAGAAACAGCGCGCCGCCCAGCGTAGCCAGAATAAGCAGGCCGCTGACGCGGCGCTCGGTAATCATGGAGCCGGGGTGTCGCCGTTCGCATTGCCGTTCGCATCGCCATTGGCCGGGCCGGCACTCTCGGCCTGAGCCTCGGCAACCGGGTCGCTCGTGTTATCGGTCCACACCAGCAGCACTTCCCGGCCGCGATTGAGGTGGGCCGTGGGGCTGGCCACCACTTCCAGAAACTCGTCGCCCGGCTGGTGGACCACGCTGGTGACCTCGGCCACCGGGTAGCCGGCGGGATAGCGCCCGCCCAGGCCCGACGTCACCAGCAGATCGCCCACCTGAATATCGGAATTGTTGGCCAGAAAAGGCAGCCGCAGCTCGTTCGACTTTCCGCTGCCCTGGGCAATCGTCTGCAGGCCGGTACGGTTGATCTCGACCGGAATGCCGTGATTGGCATCGGTAATCAGGATCGCGCGCGAACCCATGGGCGTGACGTCGGTGACCTGGCCCATGATGCCGTTGGCGTCGACCAGTGCCTGGCCAACGAACACGCCGTCGGTGGAACCCTTGTTGAGCTTGATGTAGTGGCGATACGGGTCGGGGCTCACCGACAGGATGCGCGCGATCAGCACGTTCTGGTCGAGCGAACTGGCCGAGGCGAGCAGGGCACGAATACGCTCGTTTTCTGCCTGCAGGGATGCCAGGCGCTGCAGGCGTGCCTGAAGCAAAAGCACTTTCTGTTCAAGCGCTTCGTTGTCGGCAATGAGCTGGCCGCGATCGAAATAGCGGCCCATGTAGTGGGCCATCTCGCCCGGCAGTTCGGCGATCATCTGAATGGGCTGGGTCGCGACCGCCAGCGTGCTGCGGATCGGCTTGAGCGAAGTGCTCGCGTGATCGACCATCATCAGGATAATCGATATAACCACGATCGCGACGATCCGAAGGCCCGGCGTGATGCGTCGTCCCAGCAGCGATGATTTGTCGTCCTCGGCGAGTCCGCGCACTCAACGCCCCTGAAACCGTGGAATAAACCGTAATTATCGCGCCAGATTAGGCCGGCGCACGGACCTTCGCAACTTTCATGCAGTTGCGAAGGCGACAGACCGCGGTCTTACTCCAGCGCGAGCAGCTGGCCGGTCTTGCGGTCGATCATTTCCAGGAGAATGCCGCCACCACGGGCCACGCAGGTCAGCGGATCGTCGGCCACGATCACCGGCAGGCCGGTTTCTTCGGAGATCAGTTTGTCCAGGTCGGCCAGCAGCGCGCCGCCGCCGGTAAGCACGATTCCGCGCTCGGCCACGTCCGAGCCCAGCTCCGGCGGGGTGGACTCCAGCGCCAGCTTCACGGCGCTGGTGATGTTGGACAGCGGTTCCTGCAGCGCATCCAGCACTTCGTTGGAATTGAGGGTGAAGGCACGCGGCACACCCGCCGACAGATGCCGGCCCACGACCTCGATTTCCTTGACCTCGTGGCCCGGGAAGGCGGTGCCGATCTGCTGCTTGATCGATTCGGCGGTGGATTCGCCGATGAGCATGTTGTACTGGCGCCGCACGTAGTTGACGATCGCTTCGTCGAACTTGTCGCCGCCGGTGCGTACCGACTCGGCATAGACGATGCCGTTGAGCGAAATCACCGCGACTTCCGAGGTACCGCCGCCGATATCCAGAACCATCGAGCCGCGTGCCTCGCCGATGGGGATACCGGCGCCGATGGCCGCTGCCACGGGCTCTTCCACCAGATACACGCGGCGCGCGCCGGCGTTGGAGGCCGATTCGCGGATCGCACGGCGTTCCACCTGGGTCGAGCCATAGGGCACACAGACCAGAACGCGCGTCATCGGACGCAGCATGCGCTTCTTGTGCACCTTGCGGATGAAGTGCTGGAGCATCTTCTCCGTGACGGTGAAGTCGGCGATCACCCCGTCCTTGAGCGGACGGATGGTGGTGATGTGGTTGGGTGTGCGCCCGAGCATGCGCTTGGCGTCGTGGCCGACCGCCTCGATACGCTTGCCGCCGCGCGCGTCCATGCGCACCGCGACAACCGACGGCTCGTTGAGCACGATGCCCTGATCGCGCGCATAAATCAGCGTGTTGGCTGTACCCAGATCAATCGAGAGATCGTTGAGGAACAGGCCGCGAAAATTGTCGAACATGTAGAGCACACCCGAGGGCAAGTACAAAAAAGCGCGTGATCGGCACGCGCGGCGGGCGCCGCGAAGTTGCATGGCGGCGCACAAGCGAACCCGTGAATAGGTCAGAGGTTCTTCAGGAGCGCAATGCTAGCAACGGGCTTGCGTAACGGCAACGCTGACGACGGCCGCCATGGCACTTATGCTAGTTTTAGCCGCGCGCGGCGGCGCTGCGCTGTGTTTTTACGCCCCCTGTACTGGTTGGAAGAATTACTGTGAGTCTGAGCGAAGAGCAGGTTCGGAATGTGGCGCGTCTGGCCCGCCTGGGCCTCGATGACGACCAGATCGCCGAATATGCCGGCGAGTTGTCGAACATCCTCGACGTCGTGGCAAGCCTGGAACAGGCCGATACCACCGATGTGGAGCCCATGGCCCATCCGCTGGATCTGGCCGCGCGGCTGCGCGCCGACGAGGCGGTGGCGGTGCAATCGCGCGAGGATTTTCAGGCCATTGCGCCCGCGGTGGCCGAAGGCGTCTATCTCGTGCCGAAGGTGATCGAATGAGCGACGAGCGCAGTATCCGCCAGCTGGCGGGCGATCTGGCGGCGAAAAAGCTCAGCGCCGTCGAATTGACCGACCACTTTCTCAAGCGCATTGCCGCCCATGACGAGCGGCTCAATACGTTGATCAGCCACAGCGAGTCGACCGCGCGCGAACGCGCCGCGGCCATCGATGCCGGCACCGACGCCGGCACGCCGCTGGCCGGGGTGCCCATCGCGCACAAGGATATCTTCTGCACCCGCGGCGTACGCACCAGCTGTGGCTCGCGCATGCTCGACAACTTCGTTGCACCTTATGATGCGACCGTGGTCGAGCGCCTGGCGGCGGCGGGTACGGTGTCGCTCGGCAAGACGAACATGGACGAATTCGCCATGGGTTCGTCCAACGAAACGAGCTTCTACGGCGCGGTACGCAACCCCTGGCACACCGACTACGTGCCGGGCGGCTCCTCGGGCGGCTCGGCCGCGGCGGTGGCCGCCGGCCTGGTTCCCGCGGCCACGGGCAGCGATACCGGCGGCTCGATCCGCCAGCCGGCCGCCTTCTGCGGCGTGACCGGTATCAAACCGACCTACGGGCGTGTATCGCGCTACGGCATGATCGCCTTTGCATCGAGCCTGGACCAGGGCGGCTGTTTTGCCCGCTCGGCCGAGGACTGTGCCGCGGTTCTACAGGCCATGGCCGGCTTCGACGAGCGCGATTCCACCAGCGTCGAACGCGCGGTGCCCGACTACAGCGCGGCGCTTGACGCCCAGGGCGATGATTTCCTGAAGGGCATGAAGGTCGGCCTGCCGAAGGAATACTTCGCCGAAGGGCTGGACGACGCCAGCCGCCAGGTCATTAACGCCGCGATCGCCGAATTCGAGGCGCGCGGTGCCGAGATCGTCGAGATCACGCTGCCGCATACCGATCTGGCGGTATCGACCTATTACGTGCTGGCACCGGCCGAGGCCTCCTCCAACCTGGCTCGGTTCGACGGCGTGCGCTATGGCTATCGCTGCGACAACCCGGTGGACCTGGAAGACCTGTATACCCGCTCGCGCGGCGAGGGCTTCGGCCGCGAAGTGCAGCGGCGCATCATGGTGGGCGCCTATGTGCTGTCGGCCGGCTATTACGATGCCTACTATCTCAAGGCGCAGAAGACCCGCCGCCTGATCGCCCGCGACTTCAGCGATGCCTTCGACAAGGTGGATCTGATTGCTGCGCCGGTCACCCAGGCGCCGGCCTTCAAACTGGGCGAAAAGCTCGACGACCCGGTATCGATGTATCTCAACGACGTCTACACGCTGCCGGCGAGTCTGGCCGGCCTGCCGGGCATGTCGGTGCCGGCCGGCTTTGTCGACGGTCTGCCCGTCGGCCTGCAGCTGCTCGCACCGTGGTTCGAGGAAAGCCGTCTGCTGGGGGCCGCGCATGCCTATCAGCAGTCCACCGATTGGCACAGCAAGCGTCCGGCAGGGTTCGAATAATGGCCTGGGAAACCGTCATCGGGCTGGAAGTGCATATCCAGCTCGCAACGCAGAGCAAGATCTTCTCCACGGCGCCGACCGCCTACGGGGCCGAGCCGAACACCCAGGCCAGTGCGGTGGATATCGCGCTGCCCGGGGTGCTGCCGGTGATCAACGGCCAGGTCATTCGTATGGCCACGCTGTTCGGCCTGGCCATCGATGCGGATATCGCGCCGAAATCGGTGTTCGCGCGCAAGCATTATTTCTATCCGGATCTACCCAAGGGCTATCAGATCAGCCAGTTCGAGCTGCCGATCGTGGCCGATGGTCACCTGGATATCGTGTTGCCGGATGGCACCGAAAAACGGGTGGGCATCACCCGGGCGCATCTTGAGGAAGACGCCGGCAAGTCACTGCACGAAGCGTTTGATCGCGATACCGGCATCGACCTCAACCGGGCCGGCACGCCGCTGGTCGAATGTGTCTCCGAGCCGGATATGCGCAGCGCGGCCGAGGCGGTGGCCTATGCCCGCAAACTGCATGCGCTGGTTCAGTATCTGGGTATCTGCGACGGCAACATGCAGGAAGGCTCCTTCCGCGTGGACGCCAACGTCTCGGTACGCCCGGGCGGCTCGACGGAGTTCGGTACCCGTACCGAAACCAAGAACGTGAACTCCTTCCGTTTTCTGGAAAAGGCGATCGAGTTCGAGGTCGAGCGCCAGATCGACGTGCTCGAATCGGGCGGCACCATCGTGCAGGAAACCCGGCTCTACGATCCGGACGCCGACGAAACCCGCTCCATGCGCAGCAAGGAAGAAGCCCACGATTATCGCTACTTCCCGGACCCGGATCTGCTGCCCGTGGTCATCGACGAAGAGTTCGTCGCAGCCGCGCGCGCCGATCTGCCGGAGTTGCCGGACGCCAAGCGCGAGCGTTTCATGGCCGAATACGCCCTGGGTCGCGAAGACGCCGCGGCACTGACCAATTCGCGCGCCCTGGCGAACTATTTCGAGGCCACGGTGGCCGCGGTCGGTGGCGACGCCGCCACCCATGGCAAGCCGGCCGCGAACTGGATCATGGGTGATCTCTCCGGCGCGTTGAATCGCGAAGGGCTGACGATCGCCCAGTCGCCGGTCAGCGCCGAGCAGCTTGGCGGCCTGATTGCCCGCGTGGCGGATAACACCATCTCCGGCAAGATCGGCAAGGACGTGTTCGAAGCCCTGTTCAAGGGCGAAGGCGAGTCCGCCGACGCGATCATCGAAGCCAAGGGCCTGAAACAGATCACCGACAGCGGCGAAATCGAAGGGTTCGTGGATCAAGTCATCGCCGACAACCCGGATCAGGTCGAACAGTACCGCGAAGGCAAGACCAAGGTCATCGGCTTTCTCGTCGGCCAGGTCATGAAAGCCTCGAAAGGCAAGGCGAACCCGAAAGAAGTCAATCAGATGATGGCGGCGAAGCTCGCCGAATAGCGCGGCCGGCCGGTTTGTCGGCCGCAGATTTCGCAGGCTGGCTGTACCGCTTGTCGGGAAGAGGGTCGTCTTGCGGGGCGCGAGGAACCACCGGCTATGTTCGTCTGTGGGTTCGCACTACGGTCGGTTTGCTTGTTTGTCCGCAGATCAACGCAGATCGACGCAGAAAAAATCAAAGGTTGGATCGGATTGCCAGGTACACCCGACCACTCGATGGCCTTGTCTTTCAATCTGCGTAATTCGCTTAGTCTGCGGATTGTCTTCGGGGAACACCGACGCCGTTCTGTCCGGTGCCTGAAGGCGCGATAGCCTGTCGCGCGTGATCAACCGTCTTCATCTGTGTAGATCTGCGTCGATCTGCGGACAGTATTCCGCGGCAGCAGTTGTCGTGCGTTGCTTGCATTGCTGCGGGAAGTGTTTGTCTCGTCGGTCGCCTGGGTTGTTTGTCCGCAGAGCAACGCAGATACAAGTAATCACATGCTTTTGGCGTGTTTGGACCGTTAGCTTGGCGCACTTGAGGGAATCCGCGTAATTCGCGAAGTCTGCGGTTTGTTTCATGAAGCGGGCGCTATTCTTCCGTATGACAGAAGGCGCGATCACTTTTCGCGCGATAAACCGTCTTTATCTATGTAGATCTGTGTAGATCTGCGGACAATATTCCGCGGCCGTAGATTTCCTGCGTTGCTCGTATTGCTGCGGAACGTGGTTGTCTCGTCGATCTGCGGACAAAAAATGCCCCATGTGCAACGCCCTTGTAATCCCGGTGAAAGGCGCCACGATTAAACGCATGCAACGCACGCTTTCATTCCAGACGCCCGGCCGTTCGACACGGGATATCACCGAAGACGTCAACGCGGTGGTACGCGAGGCGGGCGTGGCGACCGGCGTATGCCATGTATTCATTCGGCACACGTCGGCGTCACTGATGATCTGCGAAAACGCCGATCCGGATGTGCGCGAAGACGTGGAACGCTGGATGGCCAAGGCCGTGACCGATGGCGACCCCATGTTCGTGCACGACATGGAAGGCCCCGACGACATGCCCGGCCATATTCGCAGCATTCTGACCGGCATGGATCTGACCGTGCCGATCACCGACGGCGCGCTCAACCTGGGCACCTGGCAGGGCATTTATCTCTACGAGCACCGCAGCGCGCCGCATAACCGCGAGGTGGTGGTGACGCTGCTGCCGGCGGCAGGGTAGAGCGCGAGCGCCAGGCGCAAGCAGCCGGCCGTGTCGGCTACGGCTCGCCGCGAGAACCACTTACCGGCCTGACTATCTTCGACTTGTAGGTCGCTGCGCCCGCGAGCGGTTCCCCAGCTCAGGCAGTAACGCAACGGCCCCGCGTCTATTCGATCACGCCACAGTACATGCGTGCGCCGCCCTTGCCGTGGGCGTGGTTCGACGCCGCGTGGTGCTGGTAGCGGTCGGCGCCGGCGTGGATCATGATCGAGCGCCCGGCGAGATCGGCGACGCGCAGGCGTGGCGCCAGAACCGGAATGGTCGCCGAACCGCCGGGCTCGACCGCGAGATTGGGCAGATCGCCGAGATGACCCTGACCGTAGGGGCCGCCATGCCGGCCGGTATCGTGCGGGTCGTAATGGCCGCCGGCAGCGGCACCTATCGTCATGTGCCCGTCTTTCGCTGCGGCGCTGCAGTCGGCATGGCTATGGATATGGGCGCCGTGCAAGCCGGCCGGTTCGAGATCGTGAAGATCGGGCGTTACCAGCAGCCCGTGTTCAGTGTCGGAGAACGTTACGACGCCGACGAATGCGCTCGGCCCATCGTGGCTGAGGCGATGCACTTCGACTGTCTTGGCGCCGGCATCTGCGACCGCGCTCATTGTCAGTGCCAGTGATGCCGCGATGGCGAGGCGCCCGGCGTTCACGGCGCTCGGGCGATCGGCGCCACCGGCTTCCATTCGGTGACGCCTTCGATCGCATCCTCGCGTTCGCCTATCGTCACCGGGATCGACCAGCGCTTGATCACGTTGTCATTGTCATCGGACTCGACCTCACCGAGGTGGCCGATACGAGGATCGACCCAGCCATAGCGTGGCTGGCTCGAAACCTCGGCCCAACTCACGCCATTGCCCGCCTCGTAGCCGGGCGCGCCGGCAGGCGCGGCCTGCTGCCAGGTCGTGCTATGCCGGTTCACCGCCACGCCGCGCTCGTCGAAGCGCAGCATGGGCTCGGCGTCGGCGCCGTGCACCACCAGCGCCGCGTCGCCGGCATAGGACAGGAACAGCCCGGCACGCGCGCTGCCGTTCATGGCGCGCACCACAACGTTCGAGGCCAATGCGTTCGTCACACGGGCCTCCGGAATGCCGGTGGGTTCGGGCACGAACTGAAAACGGCCGCTGATGGCGCTGCGTGTATCGCCATATTGCACGGGGATGCGCCATTCGCCGACGTCGGCGCTCTTGCCTTCCCGGCGAACGGTGTCCGCTACGGCGACGGTGTCGGTGCGCAGACGCAGATCGAACCAGCCCCAGTTCGCGGCCGGTTCGACCTCCTGCCAGTTCGGTGCCCGGGAGGCATCGGCAGAGAAGGTGCCCGGCGCCATGAGCGTATTGCTGCGGTGAAACGCCGCGGCGCCCAGGTCGGCTTCGACAACGCCGCCGCCGATGCGCAGAAACGCACGCCCGTTGTCATCCAATATCGTCAGCGGCCGCTCACCCGGATTGGCCACGAGCAGCTGCGGGGCGAGGGTACGACGCAGCTGTACCCGTACGCCCTCGAGCTCGGCCGGCAGCGGGTCGAGCACGGCACGCACGGTGGCGTCGTCTTCGTTGCCGGAATGCCCGGCATGGCCGTGGGCCAGCGCGCTCGCGCCCAGAAGTATCAGGAGGGTAAAGTGCCGGCTCGTGGCAACGAGCCGGCGTATGGATAGACGGCGCATCATTCGCCGTCTGCCTCGTTGTTGCCGGCGCTTTCGCCGAGATCCTCGGCAAGGCCCTTTCCGGCTTCGGGCAGGCTCGTGGCGGTATCGACGCCCACACCCGCGGCGCGCTTGCCGGCCTGGGTGAGTTCCTCTCCCACCGCGGGCGCGCCCTCGATCAACTCGCCCGGTGCCGGAATGATGCTGGTCACGCCCGACAGCAGATCGGTGATCGGCATGATCGGCGAGACGTCGTCTGCGGCCTGGCCGCTGCCCAGCAGGCCGTCGCCGGCTAACAGGCCGCCGACCAGCCCTTCGCTGTCATCGCCGTCGGCAACCGGGGTCGCCGGTTCGGGCTGATTGATCTCACCCTGACCGGCCGGGTTCGGGGCCACGCCCACCGGCGTCGACACCGACGGTACGCGTTTGCCGTCGGCGGCTTCGAAGCTGGCGAACAGCATGTACTGGCCCGCGGGCAGTACCGCCGGATTGGCCGTCATCTGTACGGTGAGCGCGTTGCCACTACGCGAAACGATCGGCAGCACCACCGCGCGTTGATCGCCGTCGACCAGGTGCGTGGTGGCCGTACGGCGAATGAGCATGACCTGATCCACGGCCAGGTTGCTCACCGTCATGGTGAAGGTGTCGCCGTTGGTTTCGAGGTCGGCGGGCGCGTTCTCGATCACGGGCCGGTCGCTGCGCATGGCGTAGGGCGGGGTATAGATCTCGAAGGAGGGGTCGCGGCTTTCGTAGTTGGCCAGGCCGATACTGTCGAGGTTGATGTTCGATGCGTAGGCCGTGTTGATCGGCGAATGGCCGCCGACGAGCACGCGCCCGTCGGGCATCAGCAACGCCGTGTTGTGGTAGGTACGCTTGCGATGCGCTCGCGTCATCACCTGCCAGGTTTCGGTCTGCGGATCGAAGCGTTCGGCTTCGCGGATCGCGCCTTCCGCCCCGGGGACCACCACGCCGTCCCGATCGCCGCCGGAGAAGATCATGACGCTGTCGTCAGGCATGATCACGGAATAGCTGTACCAGCGCGGCCGGCTCAGCGGTCCGGTCAGTCGCGAGGAATAGCGCATGTCGTCGCCGTTGACCTCGACCGTATCGATACGCGAGGACGACACCGGCAGGTAGCCGCCGGGGCTGCCCACGGTGACATAGGTGGGTACACCGCCGGCGGTCAGGAACTCGGCTTCGTGGTAGCCGCCGTTTTCGTCCGGGCGCAGCGGGAGCATGGCCGAGAAGGTCGAACCGCGCATGCCGGAGCCGATCGTACGTTCCAGCGTGCGGGCGTCGACCGGCGTATCGGCCAGTTGCTCGATTGCGGCCGCGGGATTGCTGACGGTCGTGCCCACCAGATCGCCAAGCAGGCTGGTGACCTGTTTGCCGTTCAGATTGGTCGGGTTGAGGGTGCTGGTCAGTTCCTTGAGTCCGATCTCATTGAACTTGAGCGGCAGCCCGGCATAGCCCAGATCGGTCCATTGCTGGGTGTCCGGATCGTAGGCGGCCACGATATTCCAAAGTGCCTGATCGTAGGCCTGGCCGAACGGATTGAATGCCTGGCCGCCGGCGTTGTAATAGACCTGGCCGTTCGGCAGCAGGTGCAGGCGCGGGAACAGCGGCAGCGAGCGCTGTGCGGCGTCGCCGTTCTCGCTCCAGCGCCCGGTATCCAGGTCGTAGGTTTCGGTTTGCGTGACGTTGCGCCCGGAGTTCAACGGCTGTTCCGGATACACCGGCTTGAGCAGCTTGGTGACACCGCTGGCCACGAACACGTCACCGTCGGCGAGGGTCACGAGGGTGGGGTACCAGCGCCCGAACGTCATGTCGCCGCTTTGCGTCCACGTATTGCTTTGCGGGTCGAAGATACGCGAGGACTTGAGCCCTTCGAGTTCGACCACGCCCACCGGCAGGCCGTCCACGCCGGGCTCGGTGTAGTAGTCGGTCCCGCCTACCGCCATCATGCTGCCATCGGCAAGGAATACCACGTCCGCGCAGAACAGGGCGCCGTCGTTCTTGGCGGTGTTGTCGGCGGTGGACAGAATGCCGTCGGGCACACCCGGCAGGCCGCGCGCGATGGTTTCGCTGTCGTTGCCCTTCGGGTTGGCGCCGCCGTCGATCGGGGAGGGTTTTTTCCACGACGGCGTGTCGCCTTCGCCCAGGCTGAGTACCCGCGACTGATCGTTGACGGTGACCTCGCCGAACTCGGCCACGATCGACAGCTCCACGTTCTCGGTGCCTTCCAGGGCATTGAGATAGACGAAGCGGCCGTCGCCGAGATTGGCCACCGTGCCGGCCGCCGGCTTGCAGCTCAGCGTGCCGTCCTCGCGCGTCAGGCAGCGTTCGTCGGTTTCCACCGTTTTACCGTCGACCACGAGGGTGGGTTCGGCAAAGGGTTCGCTGAAACGACCGCCGATCTGCGGCGGCAGGTTGTTCGCCTCGGCGCCGCGTGGCGCGGCGGCGGGTCTGGCCGTAGACGCAGTGTCCGCGGATGCCGAAGCCGTATCGGTGGAGTCGCTCTGTGCGGGCGTATCCGGCTTACCGGCATTGAGCAGTTTGCCCAATACGCCGTCGTCGAGGGCAGCCAGCGCCGGGCTGGATGACAAACAGAAAGCCAGGGCGGCCGTCGTCGCCGCAGACAGGGTCGTGCGCATCGGGTTCTCCTCCGACAACTTCGAGGCATTTTTGTCGTTTTGCCCGAGTCGTTTTATTTGTGATCGGTCGGAAGCAACCGTTAGCACGCGCCAATTAATTGGCGCAAACACGAAATTCGCGTCGGAAAGCCGTCTGTCGCGGCACAAGGCTTTGACTACAGGGGGTTAGCCAGTCGTCAAATTTTTGGGAAAAATTACCCAGAGACGTTTCTAGCGCCCGATCGGCTCGATCCAGCGCAGTCGGGCCGGGTGTTGCGCCCGGCCCGCAGCGGCCCTAGTGATGAAAGTGGCGAATGCCGGTAAAGACCATGGCAATGCCGGCTTCATCGGCGGCGGCGATCACTTCGTCGTCGCGAATCGAGCCGCCGGGCTGGATCACGGCCTTCACGCCGGCTTCGGCGGCGGCGTCCAGGCCGTCGCGGAAGGGGAAGAAGGCATCCGATGCCATCACCGACCCGGCCACTTCCAGCCCCGCATCGCGGGCCTTGATGCCGGCGATACGGGCTGAATCCACACGGCTCATCTGCCCCGCGCCCACGCCGATCGTGCGCCCGTCGCGGGCGTAGACGATGGCGTTGGATTTCACGTACTTGGCCACTCGCCAGGCAAACAGCAAGTCCTGTAGCTGGGTGCCGTCGGGCTGGGCCTTTGTGACCACATCGAGCTTGTCGCGGTCGAACAGCAGGGCATCGGCGTCCTGTACCAGCAGCCCGCCGGCGATCTGGCGCATGGCCAGCTTCGGCGTGTCGCCGGCCTTGAAGTCGCCGGTGGCGATCACGCGCAGATTCTTCTTCTTGGAGAAGGCCTCCAGCGCGGCGTCGTCGATACGCGGGGCGATGATCACTTCCGCGAACTGGTTGGCCAGAATCTGGTTCGCCGTGTCTACATCCAGGGCCTCGTTGAAGGCGATGATGCCGCCAAAGGCCGAGGTGGGGTCGGTGGCGAAGGCGCGCTCGTAGGCGGTCTTCAGGTCGGGACCGACGGCTACACCACAGGGGTTGGCGTGCTTGACGATCACGCAGGCCGGGGCCTGGTCGAAGGCGCGTACGCAGGCCAGAGCCGCGTCGGAATCAGCCAGGTTGTTGTAGGACAGCGCCTTGCCCTGGCACACGCGGGCATCCACCAGGCTCGCGGCCACCGGGTTGGAGGCGGCGTAGAGGGCCGCCCGCTGGTGCGGGTTCTCGCCGTAGCGCAGATCCTGGCGCTTGGTATAGGTCGCCGCGAAGCGGGCCGGCAGCACGTCTTCGGCTTCGCTGTCGGGCGTGCTCTCGTCGCCCTGCAGATAGTCGGCGATGGCTCGGTCGTAGCCGGCGGTATGGTTGAAGCCCTTGGCAGCCAGACGACGGCGGGTGGCGGTCCGGGTGCCGCCATGGGCACTCAGATCATCCAGTACGGCGTCGTAGTCCGCAGCATCCACGACCAGGGTCACGAAGGCGTGGTTCTTGGCCGCGGCACGCAGCATGGCCGGGCCGCCGATATCGATCGTCTCGATGGCCTGATCGCGCGGGCAGTTCGGGTCGGCCACGGTCTGTTCGAAGGGGTAGAGATTGACCACCACCAGGTCGATGGGCGCGATGCCCTGTTCGGCCATCACCTCGTCGTCCTGACCGCGCCGGCCGAGAATGCCGCCATGGATCTTGGGGTGCAGCGTCTTCACGCGCCCGTCCATGATCTCCGGCGCGCCGGTGTGGGCGGCTACATCGACCACCTCAACGCCGGCTTCGCGCAGCACGCGGGCGGTACCGCCGGTCGAAAGGATTTCGACACCGTGCTCATCGGCCAGCGCCTTGGCAAAGGCGGCCACGCCGGTCTTGTCGGAAACGCTGATCAGGGCGCGGCGGATGGGGGCGTGTTCGGTTGCGGTCACGATAGCCTTTGTCCGTGAGACGGTTTGTATTGGGTTCAAATAAAAACACCCGCAATGCGGGTGGTAGCGTTCTTGCCGTGATGCGACGGTCTAGCGGTCGAGGGCGTAGTTGCGCAGCTTCTTGCGCAGGGTGCCGCGGTTGATGCCCAGCATTTCCGCGGCCCGCGACTGGTTGCCCTGGCTGTAGTCGAGCACGCGCTCGAGCAGCGGCTTTTCGACCTGTTCGAGCACCATCTGGTACAGGTCGCGCGGCGGTGCGCAGCCGTTGAGCGATTCGAAATAACGATCGAGACTGGCGCCGACATAATGACTGAGCGGCTTGGCAGCGTCGGAGTCGGTCTTCGGCATTCGAAACGGGCGCACTGGCGGGACAAGGCGCAAAACTATAACGGCATTTCCCGCCCAGAGAAAGACGACTTTCGGCTATTCGTTACCCAGCCCCGTGGCGCCAGCCGTTCAGGCGTACCCAGTCCTCTTCCACGGCCGGTTCGGCGAACTCGAATGCGCGATCGTAGGCGTTCTTCACATCCTCGATCTGGCGCGTGAGCAGTCCCGACAGCACCAGCGGCGCACCGGGTGCGGCATGGGCGGTCAGCGTGGGGGCGAGGGCGATCAGGGGCTTGGCCAGAATGTTCGCCAGCACGATATCGAAGCGGCGTTCGCCGATGCCATCGAGGGCCGGGGTCTGGATACGCTCGAGCACGCCGTTGCGTTCGGCGTTTTCCTGGGTCGCCCTGACCGCCTGGTCGTCGATATCCACGGCCGTGACCGAGGCCGCACCGAGGCGCGCTGCGGCCACCGCGAGAATGCCCGAACCGCAGCCATAGTCGAGCACGTGCTTGCCGGCAAGATCGGCCTCGGCCAGCCACGCCAGGCACAGGGCCGTGGTCGGGTGGGTGCCGGTCCCAAAAGCCAGGCCGGGGTCCAGGCGCACGACGATGGCTTCATCATCGGCCTCGACCGGGGCGTTGTGGGGCGCGATCCACAGCCGTTCGCCAAAGCGGATCGGCGGATGCTGGGCCAGCCAGGCGCTGGCCCAGTCCTGGTTTTCCAGGCGATCCGTGCGAATGGTTGCCTCGTTGCCCAGCGCTTCGCGCAGAGCGGCTTCGATGGGCTCGGCACGGGTGCCGTCGGTGAACAGGCCGGTAATGCGCGAATCCACAAAAGCCGGCTGTTCGTTGGGCGTGTTTTCCACGGTGATGTCGTCGCCGGCATCGAGCACGGTCACCGCCTCGGCATCAAAGCTTTCGAACACCGCCTCGGCCAGCGACGCCCGCGGCGTTTCCACCGTAATCTGCAGCCATGCGACGGGGGCGTCAGCCACGGCCGCTTTCTTCCTTGAGCTTCTTTTCCAGCCAGTGGATCGATACGCCGCCGGCGATATGGGCCGGATCGTGGATGATGCGCTTGTGCAGGGCGATGTTGGTGTTGATGCCCTCCACGACCATCTCCGAAAGTGCCATATCCAGACGCGCGGCTGCGGCTTCGCGGGTATCGCCATGGGCGATGAGCTTTCCGATGAGCGAATCGTAGTAGGGCGGAATGCTGTAGCCGGCATAGATATGCGAATCCATGCGAATGCCCGGGCCGCCCGGCGCGTGGTAGGCCTGGATCTTGCCCGGCGAGGGCACGAAGGTTTCTGCGTGCTCGGCGTTGATGCGGCATTCGATGGCATGCCCGCGCAGGACGATGTCTTCCTGCTTGTAGCGCAGCTCGTGGCCGGCAGCGATACGCAGCTGCTCGGCAACCAGGTCCACGCCCGTGATCATCTCGGTCACCGGATGCTCGACCTGAATACGGGTGTTCATTTCGATGAAATGGAACTCGCCGTTTTCGTAGAGGAATTCGAACGTGCCGGCGCCGCGATAGCCGATGCGCTTGCAGGCATCCACGCACAGCTTGCCGATATGCGCCCGCTCTTCGGCGGTGATGCCCGGCGCCGGCGCTTCTTCCACCACCTTCTGGTGGCGGCGCTGGGGCGAGCAGTCGCGCTCGCCCAGATGGATGGCATTGCCGTGGTTGTCGGCCAGCACCTGAACCTCGATATGCCGGGGCAGTTCGAGGTATTTCTCCATGTAGACGGCCGGGTTGCCGAAAAAGCTCGCGGCTTCGCGGCGGGCCATGTCGATGGCGCCGGCCAGGGCCTTGGCCTCGTAGACCACGTGCATGCCGCGCCCGCCGCCGCCGCCGGCGGCCTTGATGATGACCGGAAAACCGATCTTCTGGGCCAGCTTGCGGTTGGCGGCGTCGTCGGCGGTCAGCGGCGCGCCGGAGCCGGGCACACAGGGCACGCCCGCGGCCTGCATTTCCTGAATGGCCGAGGTCTTGTCGCCCATCAGGCGGATGGTTTCGGCACGCGGGCCGATGAAGGTGAAGCCGGACTGCTCCACGCTTTCCGCGAAATCCGCGTTTTCGGACAGAAAGCCGTAGCCGGGATGAATGGCGCTCGCGCCGGCCACTTCGGCCGTGCTCATGAGCGCGGCCATGTTCAGATAGCTCTTGGCGCTTTCCGCCGGGCCGATACACACGGCTTCCTCGGCGAGCAGCACATGCTTTTGTTCGCGGTCGGCGGTGGAATAGGCCGCGACCACGGGCACGTCGAGTTCGCGGCAGGCGCGCAGAATACGCAGCGCGATCTCGCCGCGATTGGCGATGAGGACTTTGCCTAACATGGGCGCCCCCTTACTTGACGACGAACAGCGGCTGATCGAATTCGACCGGCTGGCCGTTTTCGACGAGCACGGCGCTGACTTCACCCGAAACTTCCGCCTCGATCTGGTTGAGCATCTTCATGGCTTCGATGATGCACAGCGTATCGCTGGGCCCGATCTTGTCGCCCACGTCCACGAACGGCTTGGCGTCCGGCGCCGGTGCGCGATAGAAGGTGCCCACCATGGGCGAGCGCACGATATGGCCTTCCGGCGTATCGTCTTCTTCCTCGGCGCTGCCGGCGTCGCTGCCAGCGCTTGTCGCGGCGGCGGCGGGCGCCGGGGCGGCCGGCGCCATCGGCTGCGGCGGGGCGGCCGGCATGCTGCCCGGCGCCGGATAGCGGCCGATACGAACGGATTCTTCGCCTTCGGTGATCTCGAGTTCGGCGATGCCCGAATCCTCGACCAGCTCGATGAGCTTTTTCAGTTTGCGGATATCCATGGGGGGCTATTTCTCCTCGGTGGCCTCGGCGGCGCGCGCCATCGCAGCATCCAGGGCCAGGCTGTAGCCCTGCGCGCCAAAACCGGTGATGGTGCCGATCGCGATATCGGCGATATAGGAATGGTGGCGAAACGCTTCGCGTTGCGCGGTGTTGGATAGATGGATTTCGATACAGGCCAGCTGGGTGCCCAGCAGCGCGTCTCGCAGCGCGATGCTCGTATGCGTGAACGCGCCGGGGTTGAACAGCACGCAGGCGACGTTTTCATCGCGGGCGGCGTGAATGCGATCGATCAGGTCGCCTTCGCTGTTGGACTGAAAACTGGCCAGGCTATGGCCGTGCTTGCTGGCGCGTGCTGCCAGGCGCTGCTCGATATCGGCGAGCGTGTCGTGGCCGTAGACCGCCGGCTCGCGGGTGCCGAGCAGGTTCAGGTTGGGTCCATTGAGCAGCAGAAAATGAGCCACGCAGGCCGTCCGTGTCTGGCGATGGCTGGAGTCTGCCCCAAGGAAATTGGCGTTACAACCGAAAAGAAAGTGTTTTCGCGACCGTTCGCTGCCGTATTGTCGGTAATTCGGCGACGTTCACCCCAGCCGGGCCGCATCGTTGCGGCTGTTTCGCGCCATTCGGGGCACTGGCTCAGTCTTTGGTGGCAGATGCCCTTTTTTCGAGCAATGGCTGCACGATATCGGACAATCGCGCATGACCCAGCGCACCGGCGATACGGGCAACGACTTTGCCATCCCGATCGACGATGGCCGTGAACGGCAGCACCCCGGCCGGCGCATCGGCGGCGGTATAGCGATCCTGGATGCGGGCGCCTTCGGTGGCATCCGCCAGCACCGGATAGTTGATGTCGTAGCGCTCGGCGAATTCGCCCGCGGCGTCCGCTGTATCGACGGCAATACCCAGAATCTGAAGGCCCCGATCGCCATATTCGCGCTGGGCGTCGATAAGCATGGGCACTTCTTCGCGACAGGGTTTGCACCAGCTGGCCCAGAAGTTGAGCACCACCACCTGGCCGTCATAGTCGGCCATGGCATGCGGCTGTCCCTGCAGATCGGTGAGGCTGAAGTCGGCACGGTGCGGCGTGTCCTCGGCGCTGTACCCGTAGAGCAGCGCGGCCGCGGCTGCCACGGCGACCAGCACGACCACGCCCAGGATATTGGCGGTGCGACGAGTCATGGCGAACGCTCCAGGCGGTTCAGACGATCGATGAAGCCGGCCGGGTCAATGGTGCCGATCAGGCGCTGGTCGTCGGCTTCGCTGCCGTCGGGGCGATAGAACAGCACCGTGGGCGGGCCGAATACGTCCAGCTCGCGCATGAGCGCGCGGTCGGCGCCGTCGTAATCGGTGACGTCCACCTGCAGGGCCACAACATTCGAAAGCGCTTCGCGCACATCCGGCTCGGCGAACAGGCCATGCTCCATCTGTACGCACTCCACGCACCAGTCGGCATAGAAATCCACCACTGCGGCCCGGTCGTTTTCGCGGGCGTTGGCGAGCGCGGCCTGAAGCTGGTCGAGATCGGCCACGCGGGTGAAGGGGGAGCTCGTATCGTCTTGCGTTGGGCTGCCGGCAGCGGCCGGGCCCGTAGTCAGCGGCGCGAGGGGGCGCACGGCGGTCGCGTTTTTCGCGCCGGCCAGTACGCCCACCGTGGCCGCCCCGGCATAAATGAACAGCAGGAAGACCACGCCGCGCAGAACGGCACGCCCGGCACGCGCGGCCGGGTCCAGCGTGGACAGATAGCTGCCATAGCCTAGGGCCAGCAGACCCCAGCCGGCCAGGCTGACCGGGTTGGGCAGAATACGGGTGAGCAGCCAGAGGGCAACGGCCAGCAGGATCACGCCGGACAGGATCTGGACTTCCTTCATCCAGGCGCCGACATGGGGCATGAGCCGGGCGCCGAACACGCCAATCGCGATCAGCGGTACCCCCATGCCCAGGCCGAGCATGAACAGCGCGGCACCGCCCAGCAGCATGTCGCCGCTGCTGGAAATATAAAGCAGCGCACCCACCAGCGGCGGCGCCAGACAGGGCCCGGCGATCAGGGCCGAGAAAAAGCCCATCAGCGACGCGCCGGCGATGCCACCACGGCGGGCGCCGATGGCGCTGGCACGCTGGCGGATCGGCGCCGGCATTTGCAGCTGGAACAGGCCGAAGGCTGCCAGGGCAAGCAGCACGAACACCACGGCGAAAGGAATGAGCACCGCCGGCATCTGCAGCGCGGCCTGGAGGTTGGCGCCAAAATAGCCGGCGATTACGCCGAATACGGTATAGGCCGCGGCCATGGCCAGTACATAGGCCAGCGACAGCGCGAACGCCCGGGCCGGCGTCGCCTGGGCGCCGACGATCAACCCCGACAGAATCGGGATCATCGGCAGAATGCAGGGCGTGAACGCCAGCAGCAGGCCGAACAGGAAGAACAGCCCCAGCGTAGGCAGCGTGCCGGCACGGGCGAGCCGGCCGGCCAGATCGTCCTGCTGGGTGAGAAAGCCGCTATTGCTTGCGGCCGTTCCCGTGTCGTTTGTATCTGCCGCGTCGCCGACAGGCGCCGTGCCAATCGTCAGCGTTTTCGTCTGCGGCGGATAGCACAGGCCGGCGTCCGCGCAGCCCTGATAGGTCACGCGAATACGCGCGTCGTCGGCAAGCGTCGTATCGCGGGCCACCGGCAACACCACTCGTATACGGTCGCGATACGTTTCGACCGGGCCGAAGAACTCGTCGGTATGTTTCTCGCCGTCCGGAACCTGGGCCTCGCCCAGGGTCGACGGACCGGCGTCGACCAGTTCGAAATCGAAGGCGTGGCGATACAGGTAATAGGCGTCGGCAATCTGCCAGGTCACGGCCACATCGCCCTCGGCGGTGCGCGTCGCCGTGGGGGCAAAGGCTTCGTCTACCGGCAGAAAGTCGCTCGCGGCGGAGGCGCTCACGCTGGCGAGGCTGGCCAGGGCGAGCAGGCAGAGCGCCAGCGCCTGCCAAAGCCATCGCCGATGCGCTGGCCGGGCTGTATCCAACGCGGCGTTCACTGGGGGCGGGTCTGCTCGTCGAGCCAGTCGAGATAGGCCGCCGAGCCCTCGACCAGGGGTACGGCGACCAGCTCGGGCACATCGTCCGGGTGCAGGGCGGCCACGCGCGCCTGGATTGCCGGCAACTGTTCGGCGCGGGTCTTTATGAGCAACAGCAGTTCGCTATCGATTTCGATCTGGCCCTGCCAGCGATAGACCGATTCCAGCCCCGGCACGATATTCACGCAGGCAGCTTCGAAGTGTTCGACCACGGCGCTGGCAATACGGCGGGCGGTGTCGATATCCGGGCAGGTCACATAGACCATACGGGCGTCGGCGGAATGTCGCGTTTCGTTCATGGCCCGCATTCTAGAAGTTTGCGAGGCGTTGCGCGATCACACGGCGGTCTTGTCCACGGCGAACCCGGCCCCAGAATAAAAACCTAAGTGAAAGTTATTTAGTGGCCGCGAATGGCACTGTTATAGTCGCGCCACAACAACGAACGGAGTATTCGACATGAGTTTGCGACTGGGCGATACCGCACCCGATTTCAATGCCGACACGACCGAAGGCAAGATCAACTTCCACGAATGGCTGGGCGACAGCTGGGGCATGCTCATGTCGCATCCCGCCGACTTCACCCCGGTCTGCACCACCGAGCTGGGCGCCGTGGGCGGCCTGACGGAACGCTTTGCCAAGCGCAACGTGAAAGCGATCGTGGTATCCGTGGACTCGGTCGAGGACCACAAGGCCTGGTCCAACGATATCCAGGAAACCCAGGGTAATGCGGTCAACTTCCCGATCATCGGCGATACCGACCGCAAGGTGGCTCAGCTCTACGACATGATTCACCCCGGCGAAGGTGATACGTCGACGGTGCGTTCGGTGTTCATTATCGACCCGAACAAGAAGATCCGCATGACGCTCACCTACCCGAAGAGCGCCGGCCGTAACTTCGACGAAATCCTGCGCGTGATCGATTCGCTGCAGCTCACCGACAACTACAAGGTCACCACGCCGGCGAACTGGCAGGACGGCGACGACGTGATCGTCTCGCCCGCGCTGTCCAACGAGGAAGCCGAGAAGCTCTTCCCGGCCGGTTGGAACGAGCTCAAGCCCTACCTGCGCATGACCAAGCAGCCGAACAAGTAACCCCCTTTTTCGGCAGGCAAACGAAGGCGCGGTCTTTTCAGGCCGCGCCTTTTTTTGTGTGTACTGCACGGGTCGCGGCATACTAGCCGGCTCGATCACGGGCAGGGCCAGAGCATGGCCCGCCGGGCCGCGAGCCCGGGCGGTGCGCAGGCCACGCCCGAGATGAACAAACACACGACTTTTCAGACCCACCACGAGAACACATCATGGCCGAGGACACGCCGAAACAGCGCCGCAGTCACGTCGTCACCCAGGGCACCTCGCGTGCACCCAACCGCGCCATGCTGCGCGCGATGGGCTATACCGACGAGGACTTCAACAAGCCCATCGTAGGCATCGCCAACGGCTACTCGACCATCACGCCCTGCAATATGGGCCTGAACGATCTCGCCAAGCGGGCCGAAGGCGCGCTCGAAAACGGCGGCGCCAAGTCGCAGATGTTCGGCACCGTGACCGTGTCCGACGGCATCTCCATGGGCACGCCGGGCATGAAGTATTCGCTGGTCTCCCGCGAAGTGATCGCCGACGTCATCGAAACCGCTGTGCAGGGCGAATCCATGGACGGCGTCATGGCCCTCGGCGGCTGCGACAAGAACATGCCGGGTGCCATGATCGGCATCGCCCGCATGAACGTGCCCGCCATCTTTGTCTATGGCGGCACCATCAAGCCCGGCCATGCCTTCGGCGAAGACCTCACCGTGGTCTCCGTTTTCGAAGCCGTCGGCCAGCGCGTCGCCGGCAAGATCGACGACGAACGCGTCAAGACGGTTGAATGCAACGCCTGCCCGGGCGCCGGTTCCTGTGGCGGCATGTTCACCGCCAACACCATGTCCAGCGCCTTCGAGGCCATGGGCATGAGCCTGCCGTATTCCTCCACGATGGCGGCGGAAGACGAAGAAAAGGCCGAAAGCGCTGCCCGCTCGGCGGAAGTGCTCATTCAGGCCATCGAGAAGGACATCAAGCCGCGTGACCTGCTCACGTTCGAGGCCTTCGAGAACGCCATCACCCTGATCATGGCCGTGGGCGGCTCCACCAACGCCGTGCTGCATCTGCTGGCCATCGCCCAGGCCGCGGACGTGAACCTCACCATCGACGACTTCGAGCGCATCCGTGCCAAGGTGCCGGTGTTCTGCGACCTCAAGCCCTCCGGGCGTTTCGTGGTCACCCAGCTACACGCCGCCGGCGGCATCCCGCAGGTGCTCAAGATGCTGCTCAACGCCGGCCTGCTGCACGGCGATTGCCTGACGATCACCGGCGAAACGCTGGCCGAACCCCTGGCCGACGTGCCGGACGAACCGCCGAAGAGCCAGAAAGTCATCCTGCCGATGGAAGAGGCACTGTATAAGTCCGGCCATCTGGCCATCCTGAAAGGCAATCTGGCCGAAGAGGGCGGTGTCGCCAAGATCACAGGCCTCAAGAACCCGGCCATCACCGGCCCCGCCCGCGTGTTCGACTCCGAAGAAGAAGCCATGCAGGCGATCGTCGACGAAAAGATCGTCTCCGGCGATGTCGTCGTCATCCGCTACGAAGGCCCCAAAGGCGGCCCGGGCATGCGCGAAATGCTCTCGCCGACCTCGGCGATTGTCGGCCGTGGACTCGGCGAAGAAGTCGGCCTGATCACCGACGGGCGTTTCTCCGGCGGCACCTACGGCATGGTCGTCGGCCACGTCGCCCCGGAAGCCGCCGTCGGCGGCAATATCGCCCTGGTGCAGGAAGGCGACACCATCACCATCGACGCCCACGAACGCAAACTGCACCTGCACGTCAGCGACGAAGAACTCGCCGACCGCCGCAACGCTTGGCAGCCCAAGCCGCCGAATGCGACTCGGGGTGTGTTGGCCAAGTATGCGCGGTTGGTTGGGACGGCTTCGAAGGGGGCGGTTACGGATCAGGGCGACGATTGACTGGCACTGGTTGATTAACCGTCTATTGAAAGCCCGCTTCGTGCGGGCTTTTTTATGTTCATCGATTCTGAGATGCTTTAAGCGAACAGCGGGGAACGCCGGTCGTACGCGTTAAAACCTAATCGAAAAATCGGTATTCCGCTTTTCGATAACTACAAGCTGTAAGTGTTTGAACAATAGATAGCCACGTATTGCTATGCGAAAACAGGTGTAATCGCTATACCTAGCTTCGTCCGTATACTTGGCGTTAAACAACACTCGGGTTAAGGGGCTATATCGACGAATTTAGGGTAGAAAAAGCCGAAAAAGCATGATATTTACGAAGTGACAGCGAGCTGGCGCATAACGAAGTTCATGCGACATCACGCAGCCACTTCGGTCCGCGGACTTTCGCGCCTTTATCTGCTTATTTCGACGCTAGCTATGCGGGAGTCGTTCAGTGTCGTCTAACAGCCCGTTGAAGCGGACGTTACTTACTTCACGGATTTTTTTATGTGCGGCAATACTCAGGTAGCACGTGCCATCTGCGGGTCTGTGCCTGACGCCGCTTAACTGGGTGGCGTTGGGTACTATTCGTATGAAGCTAGTAGTCCTCATGTTATCGACCGCGTTAATTAGCGGATGTGGGGCGCGCAACGATCTATGGCAGCCACATTCAATAACTCCGGCATCGGTAACGGCTAAGCCGCTTGATGATGTGACGTCATTTCCAGCGCGCTTCTTGCCTGCAGTGCTGACTGCTCGGGAGTACTTGGCGAAGAATGGTAACGACCCGGCTGACTTCTACGTTGGCGAAATTTCTGAAGATTCAGGAGAGGTTGAGTTGCCGTTGTGGCACGTTACTGCGTTTGAACCGGAGCAGGCAGCAGTGGGGAACCCCGGCGGAAAGAGTAGAACGCTTCGGTACGATCCGGAGTCAAGAAAGATAACCAGTGAGTTGTACTGGCAGTGAAGCTCGTGTCACCCAACAGGTCGCTGCAGTTGACCGCCCAAAGCGCTGCCGCGCTTCGGCCGGCAACTGAGCTTGGGCGTTGGGCACAATGAGAACCTTCCTTCAAGGGCTTGCTTTGGGGCGTGTGTGTTTCAGCCGCGATATTGGTGGCAGCTTTATCAGCAATATATTTGTCCGACCCTAAGTCGGCAGAGTCCATGGCCAGACTGGCCGCTATCTCTGTGGCCTTGATCGGCGGCTATGTCTACAGAGTAAAAAACGGGCCTCTTATATACGCTGACGATGGCGTCGAAATTGCAGTTAAGTGTTTGGCATTTTTCGTATTGGGCTGTGGCGCCATCCTCGGTCCGTTCAAAACACTAATTATCGGTAACGTTTTCGGCGGTTTTTCTTTCTTCGTTGCATTGGCCGTAGTAGCTATCTCAGTACCTTTGTCGGGCATGTCGGTACTTGGCGCGATGCTCGTCGGTAGCCTTTTTCGCCACGTACAGTCGTAATGGTGCCCAACAAAACGCTGCAGTTGACCGCCCAAAACGCTGCCGCGCTTCGGGTTCCCTCCGCAGCCTACGGCTGCTCCGGCGGCAACTGAGCTTCGGCGTTATGCCTTACGGGGTGCATATGGAAACACCTGAAAAGAACATGGTTAATGCTGGTATCATTTTTATGTTCACCGCATGGCTACAGGGCCAAATGTCGGATCTGATTATATTTAAGAACAATCCAAATTTGATTTCTGACTTCGTGAAGAACCCGGCGCGAGTCCCTCCAGAGTTCCATAGCATCAGGGTTTCTTATTGGGAAAAGCAGTTCGGTCCAGTAAAGAATGAATTCAAGGAATCGTTCTCGGATATTCTTACGGATGACGAGAAAAAGGACGTTGAGGAGCTTTACCACCTCAGAAACATGATTGCACATGCTCATGTTTCCGTCGGCAGGGACTATATGCTTTATCGTCCTTTCGGTGGAGAGCGAAGGGAGCAAAAACTAATTGATGATCTTCAACTACAGCCTATCGACGATCAGTCAGATCCCATGGTATTGAAAATTGAGTTGTGGCGAGAAGACAGATTCAAACATGCTAACGATCTTATCGAGCGTCTTGAACAAGTCACATTAAAGAAAGTAGCGGACAGCATCGGTGTGCCACACAGTAGAATCAGATAGCGGGCATAACAAGGCCAGGCACAGCGACGTCTTTTTCGTTGCGGCTTCGCCTCCACTACAAAGCCGCGCGTGCTGGCGGTGTTAGGCAAAGGGATCGTTGACATGTGTTTACACGTATTTCTTGGGAATAAAGAGGTTAAATTCGAACGCCAGATTGAGCCTCATAACGAACCTAGTGCCTTCGAGTCTGGATTTGATTCGGCGGCACGCCTAGGCGAAGAGTCGTCGTGTCCATTCCCGCCATATTCAACCGCCGAAAAAGACTGGCTAAGAGGCAGGAAACTATTTCAGCTCCGGAAACAACGGTACCGGTGGTTCGTCTGGGATAAAGACGGTTTGCCCGGCGAAAGCACGAACAAATCCTTCACGCATTTGTGTTTAGTTGTAGATACGGCTGGTCTGTATCGACATATGCCATGTCAATTTACGTGGATGGGGCTGGAAGGAGGTATCTGGACGCCTTACAGCGGCCATCAAAAGACTGAAGTCATAGAATGGACCTATGTCGAAAAACCGAATCCGATGCATGGCTTGGCAAGAAAGCAACGCAACGCCTGGTTCGATGGCTCGTTAATCGACGCAGAATTTCTTAATTATGCCTAACAGAGCGCTGCAGCTGACCGCCCAAAGCGCTGCCGCGCTTCAGGTTCCCTCCGCAGGCTTCGCCTGCTCCGGCGGCAACTGAGCTTCGGCGTTGGGTAGAAAAGACAAGGGGGTCAGTTGAATTGGACTTTAATTAACTCATTTGCAGATTGGTTTTCTGCGTTTGGGACAATATCCGCAGTCGTGGTATCGCTGCATTTAGCGCGCCGGGACAAGAGCCCACGCCTTAAAATTTTCGCCGGTCACCGTTTGCTTGTTCAACAGGGTGTACCAAATCCTCAGAATCAAGATTATCTAGTTATCGGTGTTACCAATGTTGGCTTAAGAGATGTGCAAGTAACAAACATCGGGTGGAAGATAGGGGTGCTAAGAAAGCAATTCGGCATCCAAACTATCGAGCCAATACGACTCTCGAGCACGATCCCAACAAAACTTAGTGATGGCGAAGAGGCTCACTACTTAAGACCTCTGTTCGACGGCAAAGACTGGGCGAGGAGGTTCTATAAAGACTTTTTAGCTCCTAATCCAAGTGTGCGAGTTCGGCTAACTTGGCTTCAGGTCCACACGTCGGTCGGAAAGACCTTCAAAGCTCGAATTGAGCCAGGGCTTCAGCGAAAAATCCTTGAACTGGGAGCAACCCAACAAAGCGCTGCAGTTGATGGCCGCTAGCGCGGCCACAACTGAGCTACGGCGTTAGAGATAATAATTGACGTGAGCATGTAGCTAGGGCAATATAAGCACCGGTAGCAAAACATGCTTCGTGTATGTGTTGCGCCATTTCCGAAGCCCGGCATTTATGGCCGGGCTTTCGTGTTTCTGGGGTAAGCATTTCTATGCTTTATGTAGCGTACCTTGATGAATTTGGTCACGTAGGCCCATACGTAGACCACGACCACCCAAGACACAACACGCATCCGGTCTTTGGGCTTGGAGGGTTGGTTCTGCCCTACTCGGAAGTCCGTCGGTTCTCAACTTTTTTCTTCCAGCTTAAAAATCGTCTACTGGATTTTGAGCTCAAACAAAGTGGCGACCATCCCGCCAAATGGGAGAAGAAGGGTTCCTCGCTTTATACGACACGGAACATCGAGAAGTACCGCGAACTCAGACAGGCTACAAACCGCCTCATTAACCAAATCCACAAGATAGATGGTTTTGCGATTTACGTGGGTATAGAAAAGCGTCGAGACGAGCAAAGGCACGATTCGAAACAACTCTATCGCTCGGTTTTGCGCGAAGCGATTAAGCGCATCGATCAGGAATGCGATGCGAAACAAGCAAAGTTTTTGCTATTGCTCGATGAGCAAGAAAAAAACGTCATGCGCGCCCAAATCGTAGAGACCGCTTCGATAGAAATGTTTGGCTCTAATTCGAGGTACAACCTTATTGAGCCACCCATGCAAGTCGAAAGCCATCTTTACCAGACGGTGCAGTGTGCGGATTGGCTCTGCGGCATTTTCGGCCGCTTGGCTTATAACGAATGCGATCCCAGCGCCAAACCTCAGAATGCGGTCGCTGAAAAATATTTTGGCAATCGAATTCGCTCTGTTTGCACCAGAAGTAGCTTACGACGTCTCGAATAGGTCAGCTTTGAAAGCGCCGCTCGACTTTTCTAGCGAGTCTCTAACGGTGATCCGGGGACAGTATATTTAATTCAGCCTATTGGCCGACGAACGTTGGTCTGATCGCATCGCGGAAGCTGTAATCAAATGTACGCTTCCGGATATAAGGTGCGTTAAGCATCTACACGGTGCGCGCCTTATCAGCCGAGCACCAACGCAGTGATGCCACAGACCATCCCGGCGGCTGCGATCAGCCGGCTGCGCAGCTGGCCTTCGTCGAGTAGACGCGAGCCGACTGCAACGCCGATCAAGATACTGACTTCTCTTGCCGGTGCGACATAGCTCACGGGCGTGCACGTCATGGCCGTCAGTACGAGAATATAGGCTAGCGGGCTCATGATCGCGACGCCGAGGATTGCGCCGCGGTTGGCTTTCCATTCGGCCGTGATCTCGTCGCGGCGCCGCAGCGCGTATGGAGTGATGAGCAACATGCGGCCGAGATTGCCGAGCCAGTCGTAGAGCAAGGGTGGGACCAGCAGCATGCCGACCGCGTATTTGTCGAGCAGCGTGTAGCTGGCGATCAGCACGCCGGTAAGCAGCCCGTAGCCGATAGCGGCCGCCGACGGTCGTCGCGCAACGTTGCGTGGGCCGCCGGCCAGGATGAATACGCTAGCCACGATCAGGCCGGACCCCAGCAAGCCTAGTCCGGTCGGCCGTTCTTCCAGCACAACAACTGCCAGCAGCATCGTGAGCAACGGGCCGGTGCCGCGTGCCAATGGGTACACCACGGACAGATCGCCGCTCCGGTAGCCGCGCTGCAGTGGCAGGAAATAGCCCATATGCAAAAGCGATGTGCCAGCTACACACCACCAGGCCGCGACGTCGAGATCCGGCGGGTAGGCCAGAGCCAGCGCCGCGACGAACGGCGCATAGATGAGGCTGGCACAAGCGGCGAACAGCCATACGAAGATTGCGCCGCCGCTGCTTTGCTTGGCGAGGAAATTCCAGCCGGCGTGCAGGAACGCGGCAACGAGAATGAGGGCAAGGGCTAGAAGCGTCATGCAGGAAAGTCTCTTGGGCCGGCACGTACGCGTCGACCGTGTATGAGACCTCCAGGCTTTTATCCCGTCAGTTGTCGGCACCGCGGCGCCGTGACACCGCTCGGTCCAGTCCGCCGAATAGGGCGCGGAACCCTAGGTGTAGTCGCTATGCACGCTAGCATGCGGTGATATCGACGTTCAATGTATGGCGCAGCGAGGCGGCAAGGTGGCTGTCGGCAATAGGGGCGGGCTGCCGGGGCGGGAGCGTTGAGCCCGAAGCGGTGGGCGGAAACAGGTGTATTCGGCATTCAGGCGACCTATTCAGACGACAGTGTATTTATCTCTGTCGTGTGGCTTCGCACGCATCGCGCTTCTCTATCTCCACGGGCCGGGCCGGTCGTTGTCCAGCTTCTGTGACGTTCTAAAAAGACGGGCCTTAATCCATTCGGGGAGTGGAAAATTAAATATTCGGCCTATGAGTATCGGAAATTGTGTCCGGATATGGCGGAGATCGTCGGCTATACTTCGCGTCCTCCGTGTGTTTGCTCCTAGAGCGTGTAGCAGGAATATGAGAGTACTTTCGATCGTAAAATATACTTTTACAGTCGCCGGTCTTGGTATGTTGATCGGTGGTTTTTATTCGTTCAACAGTACACGAGTGTTCTTGAGCGATGCGCTAACCACTCAGGGAAAAGTCGTTGAACTCGTTCGATCAAGATCAAGTGACTCGATCACATATAGACCCGTCGTTGAATTCACAACACGAGAGGGTTTGAGTATTGAGTTTGCGTCATCGTCCGGGAGTAATCCGCCAAGCTACACGCCCGGCGAATCTGTTGACGTCGTGTATCAAGCGTCGTCTCCTGCACAGGCAGAAATAAATAGTTTTTTCTCGTTGTGGGGCGCTGCAACCATTTTTGGATTGCTAGGTTCTGTATTTTCCATCATCGGGTTTTCGATCATGCTCCTGGCGCGTCGGAAGCGTAAAAAGATAGAGTTTTTAAAGAAAAACGGGGTGCCTATCAAGGCAGAAGTCACAAGTGTCGCTATCAATACGTCACTTCAGGCCAATGGCCGGAACCCGTATCAAATCGTATCTCAGTGGCAAAACCCGGCGACATCGAAAGTACACGTGTTTTCCAGCGAGAATATATGCTTTGATCCGAGTGATTACATCAGTGGTGATGAGGTAACGGTTCTAATAGAAAGGAATAATCCCGAGAAATACTACGTCGATATTTCTTTCCTTCCTGAACTTTCAGGCTGAAATGGCGGTGACAAACACGGCCGCTGTCAACCAGTAAATCGCCATTTTTTGTTACTCATGGCCGCTACGGGCAAGAGGTGGAAGCGCCCCTTCTGCTGTGCATCAGTAGGCAGTTACATATCCCGGCGGTTGGGTCTGCGACCGGCGTGTCAGGGCGCAAGGCGGTCTGATTTCGATTAATAGTCAAATGGCAGCAGAGTTTAGGTGTCCGCAGACGGACACGGAACTCAGTAGTAGCTGGGCCGGCAGCGTGGATTGCCGAATCTGTGTAGGGATTTCCACCGCAACCAGCGGCATTGTCCGGACTTGAGTACTACGCGGATTAATGCGCCTGCTCCGTCAGATGGGCATACTAAAAAAGCGAGTGTGTTTTGCCGGGTTCTGTGGGTTTCTATTGGGGGATAGCATGGATTTTCTGCGAGTTTTTGTCATTGCGAGCCTTTTAGTCTTAGGTGGCGCTTCTAACGCGACGCCCGATTCGGGCGCAACTTCGCCGGGCGACATGGCGCCGGTCGGGAGCGATCTCATCGTCGGAACATGGGCGTGGACGCGCCAGAGTAACCGCTGTACGGAGGTGTATCGCTATTACGGCGATGGCACGATGGCGGTGATCAGCGGTAAGGAAGTCACCCTGGGCGAATACGAGATCGCTTCGCAGCCAAACGATGCCGGGCGCTACAAGCTTATCGACACGATTCTCGTCGACCACGGCGGTATGGACTGTGGGAATTCGAATGTCGACAATACGGGCGAGTCGGCGACGACTTATATCCTGTTTCACGAGTCCGGTAATGCACACTGGTCCATGTATGAGCCGACAGGCGATATTGGTTTCGGCCCGCTCTTCCGGATTTCAAAATAGCGTGCTATGCGCACAGGGCGTCGACGCAGTTCTTGCGATATCTTGTATGTGATGTAAGGCGTGATCCTATAGGATGGGTCGCTTGTACAAAGATAGGGACGCCTCAGTACTCGCCAGCCCGAAGACTGGAACGGCTAGTAGGGCAACCATCAATCTAGGCGCATATGCCTTCATCCGCTCACTGCTTGTATCGGAGCATGGGGGTTCGCGTCATGGCTTGTGCATGGCGACTGGCGGTCTTGCTGACTGTTCGTCCAGCTTGCCGTTCAACCGAACACTTGCCGCCATTGTTGCGTTCCGGCGTAGAAGCCCTCTTTGCGAACTCGTCAATCATCGTGATGAAGCTCTGCTGGTGATAGTATTTCCTGGACTACATCAAATACATCAGGGAGTTGTAATGAATCAGGTTATCTATCTCGTCGGTCTCGTGGTCGTTGTGATTGCGGTCCTCTCGTTTGTGGGCGTTATCTAGAACACGGCTTGTGAGGGCGGTGCCCGAGGCGTAGCTGTACGCGGCGGGCGCCACCCACCTCCGATCAGGTCGTCTCTTGTGCATAGAGCGATCTATTTTGACCTTTGGGCGCGTCGCCAGCCGGTTATCGAGTGAAGACCGGAAAAGCGTTGACCCCACGCCGCGTACTTTCTGGCGATTGCCATCCCCCATCGAATACCGCAGCAAAAGCATCTCGCTCATACGGCGTTGGTGTGGATCGATCACAGTAGGGGGTAGATCGCGGCGCAAAAGATCTGGCTGTTACTTAGTCACAGCATGTTGGCGTGTTCTTGTGGATCGCGCCCATTGTTCGTCCCTCCTCGTTGCTTGAGACTTGGTTGAAACGCCGATGGCGAGGCTGTTCAAGCCTCGTACAGCGGCTGTTCCGTCATCACAAGAACAAGAGGAGATGGGCTTTTCCGGTTGCCGGCTCTGAGCCGTCGTGACTGTGTCAGCCCGTTGGACAACATGATTAGAGATCGAACGACGCGATCCGCCGGGATCATTCGTACAGAGGCGGATATCGAAGCGTTGGAGCGGCACGAGCGCTCCGAGCTGATACCGGCACGCAATACCTATGAGTTGTTCGAGACCACGGCCGCGCTGCACGGCGATCGCCCCGCGCTGACCATATTGCATACGCCTGAGCCAGACGGGCCGTCGACTGCCTATACCCATCGGTCGCTGTTGCATGAGCTCACCCGCACGGCGAACTTGTATACCGCGCTGGGTGTTGTTGCCGGCGACGTGGTTTCGATCCTGTCGCGAACGCATCCCGAGGTGCCTACCGCCATATGGGGTGCACAGATCGCGGGGACGGCGAGTTGTATCAATTACCTGTTGGCGGCGAACGTTATCGCGGCATTGCTGACATCCGAAGACGCTAAAGTGCTGGTGTGTCCAGGTCCCGATCGGGATCCTGAGATATGGGCGAAGGTGGAACATCTGGCCCAGGAGTGCGCCTGCCTTGAAACCATTCTGGTACTGGGCGAGATACACGAGAATGCGGACCCGCGCTGCCGCAGTTATGGCCGCCTTCTTGAAGACCAGAGCGGCGATGAGCTATTGCGCGACACCCTGCCGGACAGCACGGAGATCGCAGCGTTGTTCCATACCGGCGGGACGACGGGCATTCCCAAGCTGGTACCCCAGAGCCACGAAAGCCAGATTCACGGCGCATGGTCTTTCGCTCAGGTGTTCGATCTTTGTGAGACGGATACCTGTTTGAACGGATTTCCGTTCTTTCATGTCGGTGGCACTGCGACCATGGGGCTGACGTTGATGGCCGCGGGCGGGCACGCCGTGATCCTCACAGCCAATGGCTTCAGAGACCGTGGCGTGGTGCTGAACATCTGGAAACTCGTCGAATATTTCGGTGCGACAGTTCTGGGCGCGGTACCGACAGCCATCGGAGCGATGACGAACGTGCCGTTGGCCGGTTCAGATATCAGCACGCTGCGCTACATGCTATCGGGTGGGGCGGCGATACCGCGTGCGGTTGCAGACCGGTTCGAGGCCCATACCTGCGTACCGATACTCGAGCAATACGGCATGACGGAAACGAATGCCGCGATTGCGACCACGCCACTGCATGGCTGGAAAGTTCGAGGCGGTTCCGGACTGCGATGCCCGTTTTCCAGGATCAGGATCATGAAGCCGGGCCCCGCGGACGCCTTGAACGATGAATGCGAGAAGGGCGAGGTTGGATTGGTCACCGTCACGGGGCCGCAGGTCGTGAAAGGCTATCTGGCCGAGCAGCACACCCGCTCTGCGTTCACGCCGGATGGCGCGATCATCACCGGCGACCTGGGTTATCTCGACGAAAACGGTTATCTGTTCATCACCGGGCGGCAGAAGGATTTGATTATCCGCAGCGGCCACAATATCGATCCGGCGTCGATCGAAGAAGTCGCGAACCGGCACCAGTCCGTGGCCTTGAGTGCCGCGGTTGCGATGCCGGACGAGTACGCAGGCGAGATACCCGTTCTTTACGTGTCGGCCATTCCCGGCAAATCAATTGATCTGGAAGACCTCGAGGCCTACCTGCGATCGAATATCCACGAACCGCCGGCGCGACCGCGCCATATCTTCGTTCTGGACGAGATACCGGTTACTGGCGTCGGCAAGATCTACAAGCCCGCGCTTCGCAGTCTGGCGATCCGCAACAAGCTGCACATGCTGGTCGACGACCTGAACAAGCCGAACGACGCAATTGCAATCGAAGTCGAGGAACAGGGGGCAGACAAGTTTGCCTTGACGATTCGCTCGGACAACGACAACGACCTCTGTGATTGGCAATCGATACTGCGTCAGCGATGTGCGGAGTTGCCGGTAAACATCGAGCTTCGGCTGAGCTGATCCCTTATCCAGACCCCGCGCGGAGACCGTGCGACGCCGACGGCGCGTGGATGCCGTTCGGCCGTATCCCATAGGCGATAAACACAACAAAGCTCGACAAAGAAACTGATGATCGAGAGATACAAAGAGGAGAACCAAGATGACTATAGCTAAGAAAACAGCATTTCCCGCGGTATGCGCAGCGGCGTTAGGCATGTTGTTGGGAACAGCCGGGCTCCCGCAGCCGGCCGAGGCGCAGACCACGACAACCTGGCGAATTCAGACGCACCAGCCTGCGGGCAGTGGTTCTTACCAGGACAGCTTCGTCGGCATGGCTGAAGCGCTTGAAGAAAGAACAGACGGTCGCTTGAAGCTGGAACTTCACCCCGCCGACTCGTTGATGGGCGCGACCGAGATTTTTCCGGCCGTAAGCCGCGGCATCATCCCGATGGGGTATACCTCGACGGGCTACATCATGGATTACGTGCCGACCGCCGGGCTGGCCTTCACCGTGCCCGGTGTTTTTCGCAGCACCGACGAGGCCGTCCACTTCTGGATGGAGGACGGCTTCGAAGAGCTGCTCAAGGAAGAAGCCGCAGAACACAACGTGATGTATTTCACGGAGAAGCTGTATCCGACCAGTTTGATTCTTAAAAAACCGGTCGATTCGCTTGCCGAATTCAGTCAGCTCAAGATTCGTAGCGCCGGGCTGTTGCAGACGTTCCTGTCGGAAGTCGGCCCCGCCACGACCTATATTCCGGGGCCGGAAATCTATCAGGCGCTGTCCACCGGCGTGGTGGACGGAGCGCATTGGGGCGCCATGCAAGAAGCAAACTCGCTCAGCCTCTATGAAACCGCCAAGTATCAGATGACGCCGCCACTGGGCATCGGCAATCCGGAAGCCTGGATCATCAACAAGGACGCCTTCGAAGCCTTGCCGGATGACGTGCAGAAGATTCTGGTCGACACGATCGAAGAACGGTTCTACTCGCGAACCAAGGAATATGCGCAGCAGGAAGAAGCCATCAAGGCCAAGCTGCAAGAGACCGAAAACGTTCAGGTGGTCGAGTTGCCCCAGGACGTTCAGGACAAGATGAAGCAAGCGAGCGCCACGCTGCGCAGCCAGGAAGCCAAGCGTAGCGAAAACACGGCCGAGGCGGTTCGGCTTCTCGAGCGTTTCATAGAAGAACGCGACGAACGCTAGCCGCTATCCGGCGGGCTGTGCTGGCACAGCCCGCTCTTTTCCAATGACGGTCAGACGAGCGTAACGCCCGCTTCGTGCTACGAGCCGGCGGGCGTTGTCCTCGTGGGAGGAGACCATGAAGTTTCTAGCCGGGTGCGCGACGGCCATATCCTGGATGAATGATCGAATCGGCCGTTGGCTGATCTGTTATCTGCCAATGGTGATGTTCTTGCTCTTGGTTATCGAGGTGGTCGCTCGATATGTTTTTGCCGCGCCAACGATCTGGGCCTCCGAGCTGGCTCAGATGGTCTTTGCGCTTTATGTGATTCTCTCCGGCGGATATCTGCTTTTTCACGACAGTCATGTCCGCGTGGACGTGATCTATTCAAGATTTTCGGCGAAAGGGAAGGCTATCGCCGACATCGCAACGTCACTGCTGTTTTTCGCGTTCGTATTGGTTCTTCTCAAAGAGGGCTGGAACGTTGCCGAAGGCGCGGTAAGCCGCTGGGAAAGCTCGCACTCTGCCTGGGACCCGCCGATATGGCCGCTGAAGGTCGCGATCCCTGTGGGTGCCGGCCTGCTGCTGCTTCAGGGCGTGGCCAAACTGATCCGCGACATCGAGATTCTCGTTTGCAGTTCTCCGGCGCCAGCGCGTAGCGACGAGCGGAGTGCGCCATGAGTACCGAACTGCTTACGTTACTTTTCTTCGGCTCGTTGTTCCTGTTCGTTTTTCTGGGGGCACCGCTTGCGTTCGTGCTGGGCGGGGTGTCGTCGGTATTTCTCTACTGCACCTGGGGTATCGACGGCTTCTTTCTGATCGGCGGCCGCGTGTGGTCGACGATGAACAGCTTCACGCTTGTTTCTATCCCGCTTTTCATTCTGATGGCGCTTATTCTGGAGCGCACCGGCATCGCAGATGCCCTGTATCGGATGATGCATCTGTGGATTGGCAATGTTCGCGGTGGGCTGGCGGTCGGTACCGTGGTGATCTGTACGATCTTTGCCGCCATGGTGGGCATCAGTGGAGCGGCCGTCGTGTCGATGGCAGCCGTGGCGCTACCGGCGATGCTGGATCGCGGCTACGACAAGAAACTTGCGCTGGGGTCGATCAACGCCGGGGGCGGTCTTGGCATTCTGATCCCGCCCAGCGTGGTCATGATCATCTACGCGCTGAATACCGGCACGTCGGTGGGGGCGTTGTTCGCCGCGGGCATCATGCCCGGCATTCTGCTGGCCACACTGGTGTCGCTTTATATCCTTTTGCGGTGCTGGCTGCAGCCTGAGCTGGCACCGGCGCTACCCGACCACGAGAAGGGGGACTGGAACGAAAAGTTCCGCGCTCTGCGAGCCGTGCTGTTGCCAATGGGTATCGTGATGATGGTGCTCGGTTCCATTCTGAGCGGCATCGCGACACCCACCGAAGGCGCCGCGATCGGGGTACTGGGCGCATTGATCGCGGCGCTCGTCCACGGCTCGTTTTCAATATCGATGCTGCGGCAGGCGCTGCTCAAGACGCTCGCTATATCCGGCATGATCATGTGGATCATGATCGGCGCACAGGTGTTCAGCACCGCCTACAACGCCATGGGCGCGCAAAGCTTCATCATGGATCTTGTCGCCAATATTCCCGGTGGTGCTGTCGGCGCGCTCGTTGTCATGCTCACGATCGTTTTTCTGCTCGGGATGGTCCTCGACCCAATCGGCATCATGTTGATCACGCTGCCGGTCTTTAGCCCGATCGTCAGCCAGTACGGGTTCGACCCGGTGTGGTTCGGCATCCTGTTCGTCATCATGATGGAAGTCGGCTACATGACGCCGCCGTTCGGGTTCAATCTCTTCTACCTGAAAGGCGCTGCGCCGCCGGAGATCTCCATGGGCGATATTTACAAGTCCGTGGGCCCGTACGTCGCCGTCATCATCGCGGGTCTCGTGCTGATCGCGGTCTTTCCGCAAATTGCGCTTTGGTTGCCTGGGGTACTGCACGAGTGAGCACCGAACTGATGAGCAGGTCGAGCAGGGCCTGCAAGGTTCTGCTTCGATCGTCCCGGGCGCGTCGAGAGATGCGCTCGGCCTGCGGCGGCAACGCCGCCAAGCTCATGCGGCCGCATGGGCGGCGGCGTTGCCATGGCTGCGGCTTGCCTGAGGTGCGGCCGCTCGCCTTGGCCGCCCGCGGTGCTGCCGTGTTTGTATCGGGCACCGCCTGTTAATATCCATGAACGTCATAAGCAGTGAGCATTCCGTAGAACAAACCTATCAAAGACTGTTCTCCGAGCTTGAGCAGGGCGCTGATCTGGGTACGCTCACCGCGCTGCTTTTGGAGATCGAAACGTCGCAGGTGGATGACGCGTCGAAACAGGGGCTGGTGAATGCCGCCAAGCAGGCCATTGCGCTCTGCCGCCGGCTTGCACAGTACCAGCAGCGTGACCGCGCGCTGCGCTCGGTTTTCGAAATAGCGCAGACGCTGACCGCTCTGGACTGCCTGGACGATGTCCTGTTCAACATCGTCGAGCGTAGCCGCAAGCTTCTGGGTAGCGATCTTGCATGGCTGGCCGGCGAAGAAGATGGCCAGGCCAAGGTAATCGCCATCGACGGCGCCACGACCGCTGCGATCCGCGAGATGGAATGTCCGATCGGCTACGGTATTTCCGGTTATGTTGCACGGCACCGCACGCCGTTTTCGACTCAGGATTACCTGAGCGACGATCGCATCGAACATACGGAGTTCGTCGACTACCGCATTCGCCTTGAAAAGCTGCGTTCCCTGATTGGTGTACCGATCGTCACCGATAATCGAGTCATCGGCGTGCTCATTATTGGCGATCGGAGTCATCGTATTCACCATGCTTGGGAGGTCTCGACACTGGCAACCCTGGCCGCGCATGCCGGCGTCGCTATTCAGAATGCGCGCAACAACGATCAGAAATCGGCCGCGCTGCAGTCGGAGTTACGCGCGAATGCAGAGCTGGAATATCGCATTCGGGCGCTGGAGCAGACCAACGCGGCGCACGAATTGCTATCCAGGCAGCTTGCGGACGGTGTCGATCTTCAGCAGTTGCTTGAGCATATGGCACAGATACTCTCCGGTGCCGTGACGTTTTTCGACCCGGCGGGGAAGATCGTGGCCAGCGCGCTGCAGCCGCCAGACGGTGATGTCCTCGCTGAGCCTGATGGCCGCGATGCCGCACGTCCACGTGAGGTCGGCGGGCTGTACGCGGAGTCGGAAGAGAGTCGCTCCACGGGTCGATCGCTCGTGGTTCACGCGAATCCGAACGAGCGCCTCATGGCCGTATCGAGCGGCGACGATTATCTGGGCCACCTCGTTATACGCACGTCGACGCCTTTGGCGGATCATCAAGTTCGAATCTTCGAACGATGTGCAAACGTCGTCGCCGTACTCAAACTGCTGGAAGAGCGCCGGTTCGCAACGAATCGCGACGACATCAACCTGACCGTAAGAGCGCTGGTCGATTTCGAACAGAACAGCCGAAAAGACCTGTTGCAGCGCGCCAGACAGCACGGCTTCAACCCGGACGAGCCCATGATGCTGGCGGTCGCTGCGCTGGAGCGATCGAAGATCGCGCATGCGCTCAAGGGGCTTCAGGACCGCTTGCGCTGGAAAGCGCTGCTCGTGACGGAAATCGATGACCAAATCGTCATTCTTGTGAATGCAACCGATGCCGAAGCGGTTCGCCTGGAGATCGAAAAAGTTATCTTCCAGACCTGCAAGGCCGCTGGCACGGCATGCTTATCGTTTGTGATGCACGACCCGTCCATGCTCCCGACCCAGTTCAGCCGCGCGAGGCGCGCGAACTCATTGCTGAGGAAACTGCAGCGTGAAAACCGGGTTTTCTACGAGTCGGAGTTGACGGTCTACTCGACTTTATTCGAGCAGACGAGTCCCCAGCGTATCGAGCAAATGATCGAATCGACAATCGGTCCGCTTCTCGCTCACGATCGCGCCAAAAAAGCCAGGCTCGCGAGCACGCTACTCACGTTCCTCGAGAATCGGCAGAACGCGAAAGCGACCGCTCAACGCCTTGATCTGCACGTCAACACGATACATAACCGCCTGGAAAACATTACGAATCTTCTCGGAGCCTGGGATACCGACGGACGCGTAATGGAAATACACATGGCGCTAAAGCTCGAAGCTTTGCGTTCGTCGGACGGTACGATCGGCCTCAATTGAAAGATCGGGTTCGCTAGTCAAAGCCAGGGCGTTGATCGCAGCCGTGGTCTGTGCCCGTTTGCCTGCCCACGCGCTATCGTTGATCAGCTTTCAAGAGCACCGGCCTTCTCCATAGCCTGAACGGGCGAAGGGGCGGGGTAGACACCGGGTCTGCGCCGGTTATCTCCTCTAATAAATGCGTTTGCGCTGCCGATAACTTGATTGCGGTTGCGACTTCGGCGGCGTGCGTTTACAAGCCCGGCCCGTCGGATATGGCGCGTATCGAGGCGCCGCTACGATACACGGGCGGCGCTTATCGCCCGCTAACAACTCGCGCTGCAACGGGAAACAAGACAAAGGACAGGTATGGCGCGTCATCAGGAGTGGCCCTGGCGTATTCTCGATCGGCACGGGTTAACGCTGACCAACCCGATGGACTGGCGTGCGATCGATCGGCACATACTGCTGGCGGTGCTCGTGATGCTCGCCCCGCTGTGCTTGGGGGGCTATCTGCTGGGGACCCTGGTGATAGCGCCGGAATTCCTGCACGTCGACGTGGCGATCGCGCTCCTGGCTTTCTATGCTCTGTTCAGCGTGGTGTTTGGCAGCCTTATCACCAGCGCGTTCTTTCTGCGCCGCCAAGTCGACGAATGGCACAGCTTTGAATACGTCGTCATCTACGGCTTTATCGTGGTCGTGCTGCTGACCGGTTATCTAACCGGAACCTATCTATCGCACGCATTGCTGCTGCTTTTTCTCGGGGTCAATATCACCAGCGCGCTTTCCGATGTCGACAAAATCCGCGTTGCGTACTGGCAAGTCGGCGCTGTGTTGATTGTCATGACCGGTGTGAACCTGCTGGGCTGGACGACCTATGCCCCGCTGTTCAGCCAGTCCGTACACACTCCGGCGGGCGCGCCGTTCATGGGCTGGTTCTTCGCCGAAATTTTTCTGGCCGGCGTGCTCTTTGCGCTGGTCTATCTGGTCACGTCGGCGATCAAGCGTTGGGTGATCCGTGAGGAATTATTCAAGAACATGTCCAAGACGGATGGGCTGACCCAGTTAACCAACCGCAGCACGTTCATCGACCAGGCCAGCAAAGAAATCGCCCGCGGCAAGCGTTTTATAGATGAATCCCGTCCGTGGATAAGCTGTGTGATGATCGACCTGGACTATTTCAAACAGATCAACGACACCCTCGGTCATGCGGCCGGCGATGCCACGCTCGTCGACGTATCGCGGATCCTGAAGAACAACGTTCGTGAATACGACGAAGTAGGCCGCTACGGGGGTGAGGAGTTTTCGGTAATGCTACCGGCGACCGGCCCGGAAACGGCGCGAGCCATCGCCGAGCGATTGCGGCATGCGATCGAAGCCTCGGAGGTTCATTACGGCGACCGACCCATTCGCTATACCGCAAGCTTCGGTGTCGCCTCCCAACGGTATGCCCAACTCGAAGAACTTAACGACCTGCTCAAGGAGGCCGACGCCGCACTCTACGACGCCAAGAGATCCGGTCGAAACCGCGTCGTTTTCTACAATTCCGATGTCGGCGCGGGGCGAAGTGGGAAGCAGGTCAAGGCGCTCGGCTGACAAAGGACGGGAGCCGGGGAGGTTGTGCGTTTTTTGACCGGCGAGGGTAAGAGTCGCCTCAAACGCTTCCTAACGCCTCGGACTGCCAGAATGGGTTGGCTGGTGCTCACGGGTATCGCGTCCTTTGTCGCTATGAAAGTGGCCGATTACAAGGAATATCAGTTCGGTGAGGTGTTCTGTTCGAGCCTGCTTTCGCAACGGGACGAGATCGAGTTCGAGTCCCAAGACTTTGAGAATGAAAAATCCTACGCGAGCTTTCGGTCAACGGAACCGCTTGATTCCGTCGAGCAAGCGCGCGCTTATAGTGCGGAGCTGGATGGCGTTTTGACGGCTACGTTTTGCGAGGCCCGGGCGATAGCGGAACTCGAAGACGAACAGGACCATTTCATGGTTGTTATTAGAGGGTCCTTAGACGGCTCTAATAGGATTATCGTCAGCAAGATTATGTCCGGCGATAGCTGCCAGTAAGCGGGTCGCTTCAGGTTCCAATCGCGATAAGGCCGTTCTGGGCGGGGCTTCGTTAGGCGTTTCGGGGATCGAGGACACTACAAACATCGTGGCGCTCCTTGCTGTCATGACGACCCTTGAGAGCCAATTTCCCGCACCGCTGCAGTAGACTGACCGAAGGATGTCCGTAGCGCGACCACCAATCGCGGTTTGGACGTTGGTCATCACCCAGGGGGCGTCATCGTGGAAGTACAGGCCGATACGCAGCACATAGACGGCATTCTCGAACCCTGGCAGGCGACTATCGGTCGAGATTACGAGGGCTATCGGAATCATGTGGTTCGGATGGCCACGTTCTGCCTCATGCTCAAGCCTTGCAGCCCGCAGGCGCAACGCCGGATCGAGATCGCGGCTTGCTTTCACGATATCGGCATTTGGACCGCCGATACGCTCGACTACCTGGAGCCGTCCGTACCGCCGGCGCTCAGCTACCTCGATGCGCACGGTCTATCTGATTGGGGGCCGGAAATCACCGAAATGATTCTCGAGCACCATCGCGTTCGCGAGATCACGCACGGGCTAACGCCGCTGGTCGAACTGTTCAGGAAAGGCGATCTGGTGGATTTCTCGAAGGGAATCGTTCGGTTTGGCCTGCCTAGACGGGTGGTCCGCGACGTCATGCAGACCTACCCGAACGCAGGATTCCACCGGATGCTCGTCAAGGCTGCCGGGAAATGGTTTGTCAGGCATCCCCTGAATCCAATGCCGATGATGAAATGGTGATTGGCTAGCGCGAGCGCGTCTTGGCGGCGATCGAGCGTCGCGGTACCCGTCGTATTGGAAGTTTCGTTCGTGATACTGGCGCTGACATGGGCACCGACTCGTGGGCCGCGTGAATGACCTTCGCCGCGGACTGCGCTTACGGTGAGCCTGGTTCGCTGTTGCCTGATGCGACAACACCAAACATCGGTCCGTAGCCCCCGTGCCAGGAGGCGTCATATCGGTTGAGGGCGGGGCTGTATATGCCGGCGCCGCGTCCGCCGTCGAGGAACAGGGCATTGGGGCAGTCGAGCCGATCCCGGAACAGCCGGGCGAATTCGTGGAAGTTCACGCTGCTTTCACTGATGGCGAACCGCACAGCGCCGTTTTTGCACACGCCCACGCCGCTGCGGCGTGTGACCGAGGTGGAACCTTCGATCAGTGCGGGGTGCAGCACGTTATCGATGACGAGCATGGGCCCGGACTGGGTGGCGAAGCGAGGCGACAGGTCGGCGTCTGCATAGGCCGAGGTGGGGAGAATGCCCGCGCGGCCGTTCGCAAGATAGAACACGCCGTTGGGTTGCTTGTAGAAGTTGGGCACCCGGGCGGGCATCGCATCGATGCTGCGGGTGTTCAACGGGCGCAGGGTTTCCCCGTTCTCGATATACAGCCCTACGGGCACGAAGTCGGTGGTGTACATGCCGGCATTCAGGGCGAATTGCAGCGTATCGCCTCGGGCCTGTATTTCGTCGGCGAGGCGGTCGAATTGGCGATACGGTTCGCCGTGCGCGTCGTGCCAGAACAGGCGTAGATCGCTAGACGCCGGATCGAAGGTGCAGACGACATAAGCGCTGTGCGCGAATGATTCGCGCTGGCAGCCGTCTCTCTCGGCCGCCTCGGCGCTGAAGATGAGGCCGACGGATAATAGACAGAGCATAAGGAACGGACATATCACCGTCCCGACGAGCTTGCCGGCCAGCGGTCTGGCCCGACGGTAGTTCGACCCATACACCGGCCCGCACTCACGGTCAGAACGCCTGGTCCGGGAACCGGTAGAGCGAAGTGCGACAAGGTATTGCATGGGGCGATCGTATCGCGGACCACGGTATGTTCGTTACCAGGTCCTGGCCAAGACACCCGACGATACGGATAGTGCTTTGCCTGTTGATTGGCTGCGTATGCCGGGGCCGTTGTGGAGTTGGGCAGGTGTTTGTGGCGGTGATTGTTTTCACGTCTGACGGGGTGGTCCATGCCCGCGCCATGATCTATCGCAACCGATGAGCGGCGGCGAGATATAGCATGGCGCCCGAATTCGTCATCGCCATTCTGAATAAAGGGTATGGATTATGGATAAAGACCAAGCGCTGGCGTTCGCGCATGAGTGGGTGGCGGCATGGAATGCCCATGACCTGGGCGGGATTCTGGCCCATTACGAAGAGGATTTCGAAATGACGTCGCCTGCGATCAGTCGCTTGACCGGCGAGGCGTCGGGCAGGCTCAAGGGCAAGGCGGCGGTTGGGGAATACTGGGCGGGCGCGCTGGAAAAGTTTCCCGGTCTTCGGTTCGAGCTGTTGCATGTGCTCCGGGGCGCGGACAGCGTGACGCTGGTCTATCAGGGCGTGCTTGGGTTGTCTGCCGAAGTGTTTCATTTTTCGCCGTCGGGGAAGGTCGCGAGGGCTTTCGCGCATTACGATCTACCATGATCGAATGCGGGTGCGGTCGATGCGAACGGGGTCGAACGCTGCGGCCACGCCTGACGTAACTTTGCACCTGTAATGGCTTTCCAGGTTTCGGCCGGGTTGCCCTTATTCGACGTTGGGCAGGGCACATGGGCGCTTCGAGTTGAGGCTCCGCCTACATTTTTACGTCGAATGAGCCGGCCGCCGTCAGGTTTTCCAGAGCCAGGGCACGTTGTTCAATACCCGGAAAGTCGCCAGCTCGCGCACGCCCGGGTCGGGGGCGGCGATGGTATCGACAGCCATATAGCGGCAGGTCAGGGCGGCTTCGCTCATCTCGAGCACGGCATAGCCATGGGCGGCCGAGTTCCAGTAGCGGATATGGGGGTTGGCCAGGCGCACCGCGGGTTCGAGTTTGTTGGCACGCAGGCCAAGCCGGTCGGCCGGCATGGGCGCGCTCGGCAGGTTCAGCCCGGCGCGAATCTGGTCGTCGAGGTTGGCGGAGGTCACCGAGCCCACCATCAGCTCGACGCCCACCGGGTATTCGAAGAAGTCGTCGAAATCGGTCTTGAGATAGCCGGCTGTGAATGTGTGCAGATCGCCGGTCAGGGCAACCAGGTTGGTGGTGCCGGCGTCGCGCAGGGTCGACAGGATATGCCGGCGCTCGGCGGGGTAGCCGTCCCACTGGTCGAGGTTGACGAATAGCTCGCCTACCTTGAGCTGCATGAGCATCACTTCGTTGGCCCAGAGTTTCCAGCGGGCGGGGGAGCGGGTCACCGCGTCGATAAACCAATCGCGCTGCCTGTGGCCGAGCATGGTGCGGTCAGCGTCTTCGCGGGCACGGCAGCCGAGCGTGGCGTAGCGCTCGCCGACGGTGTCGGTGCCACAGGGCGGGCCGTCGCGATACAGGCGTTCGTCGGTGGCGATCAGCTCGGCGAGTTGGCCGAAGCGAAAGCTGCGATAGATCTGGATCGATTCGTTCCAAGGCCGGTCGGCGTCGAAGGCGGTATTCGCCGGAATGTACTCGCTCCAGGCACGATTGGCGGCCTGGCGCAGGGCCGGTCGCGGCGTGGTCGCACCGGTGTCGGTATCCGGGGGCACGTTGCCGTGACAATCGTTACCGAATTCGTGATCGTCCCAGATGGCGATCATGGCAAAGCGCTCGTGCAGACGCTGCAGCTCGGCATCGCTGCGATAACTGCGATACAGGTAACGATAGTCATCGATGTCGGCCGGCGTGGGGTTGCCGGAAGGCAGCGGGCCAATCGGGCGCGCGCCGCCCTGCTGAAAACCGGCTTCGACGGTTTCGTAGATGTAGTCGCCCAGGTGGATGACGTAGTCCACGTCTTCCTCGGCGAGGCGGGCAAGGGCGTTGTAGAAACCGAAGCCGTAGTCCTGACAGGTGATATAGCCCAGTCGCAGCCGTTCGAGGTTGGCGTTCGCGGACGGCAGCGTCTTGAAGCGCCCGGTGCGGCTGGCCACACCCTGGACGATGAAACGGTAGTAATACGTTTTGAAACCGCTCAGCGCCGAATGGGCGATGGCGAGCTTGACGGTGAAGTCGTCCGCCGGGTTCGCGCCTGCGGCGCCGGCGAGTACGACATCGCCAAACCCCTCGTCCCTGGCGATCTGCCAGGCCACGATCGCGTCCCCGGCTGCGGCATCGCTTTCGGGCGCGAGGCGGGTCCAAAGCACGATGCCTTGTTCCTTCGGGTCGCCCGAGGCGACGCTCTGCGGATACCACATGGTCTGATGCCGTGCCGTGGCGGCGTCATCGACAACGAAGGCCTGGCCCTGCGGGCCGACGTCCGCAGAATCGATGAACGGCACAGGGCTTTCGAATACGCCGCCCAGCGCCCGCGCCCAGCCCTGGGTGGCGGTCAGGCTCCAGCCAACCGCGCCCGCGGCCGATAGAGTCGAAAGAAAACGACGACGATCCATGACAGCCCCCGTAGTGCGAACCAAGTTCAGTGCACTCCACGCTAGCCGTGCGACGTGACAGAACGACGACGCGGCCGATGTGTCGCAAGTGGATTGCTGCCGCGTGCGGCAGGTTCTGCAAAGCGGCGATATGCGATCGGTAGATCCGCGTTCGCGTGAGCCGGCTGCGCTCAGGCGCGCACACAAGCGAGGGCCGGAAAGGCCGAGCCTCGCGGTGGCGAGCGGCCGCAGATTTGTTTTTTGCCACGCGGGCCGACCTTGGGCCGAAGAGAGTACGCTTGATCGGCAGCGCCCGACTTGATGGCGCGTTGTAGGGGTGCCCGTTATCCGCCTGAATGGCCGTGCGGATGATAGTTGCAGTATTCAGCAGTCAAAGATAAAAAAATAAACGCCCGACGCGCTCATTGCTTCAAATGAGACGAAAGGTGACTGCTATTTAAGTGAAATTTCGGATAGGAATAGGGCGACAGTAAAAATTATATATAACAGCAGGGCGCGGATAGCAGGCTCGGCTGACTGCCGGCGACGGCCCTGTGAGAACGTGCTGCCGAACGGTGCGTTTCGGACTCAGCAAGTGCTTGGAGTGGCATGATCGAACAACGGGGGCGGCCCAAACGGCTGTTGGTGCTGGACGACGAGCGCGATGTGGGCGCCACCATCTGCATGATGGCCCGCAACGCCGGCTATGAAACGGACTACACCGACAGCATCGACGTGTTCATCGAGCGGCTGCAAACCACCGCACCGACGCATGTGGTGGTCGATCTGCAGCTTGGCGACGGTGACGGCATCGACGTCATCCATCGCCTGGCAAAGCTGGATTGTGGCGCCGGCCTGATTATCGTTTCGGGCCTGGGTGGGCGGATTCTCGAATCCGCGGCACGTGCGGCGGTCGAAAATGGCCTGTGGCTCACTGGCACGCTGGCCAAGCCGTTTTCGTATGCCGACCTTAAATCGCTGCTGATCGCGGTCGAGTCGAGGGCGCCGGAGAACGTCGGGTTTCTTCCCGAACGTTCGATTCGAAGCGTGTCCAGGGCCGAGCTTGCCGATGCGCTCGCCGCCGAGGCGTTCGTCGCCCATTATCAGCCGAAGATATCGCTCGCTACGGGCGCCCTGGTCGGCTTCGAATGTCTTGCCCGCTGGCAGACGAACAAGCGCGACTTGATAGCGCCCGATGTATTCATCGGCTCTGCCGAGCAGACCGGCCAGATACACGAGCTGACCCGGCAGGTCTATCGCTACGCTTTGACCTGGCGTCCGCGCGATATCGGTGGCAAGCCGTTGAAGTACGCGCTCAATCTGTCGCCGCTCAATCTTGGCGACGAGGGCTTCCCGCGCTGGCTATTCGAGGAATGCAAGGCGCAGGGCATCGCGCCGTCGCAGGTGATCCTCGAGATTACGGAGACAGCTAGCCTGAACAACCCGCTGGTGCTGCTCGAAAATCTGACCCAGTTCCGTATTCGGGGTTTCGAACTGTCGATCGATGACTTTGGCGTGGGCTATTCATCGATGGTGCAGCTGGCGCGGCTGCCGTTTTCCGAACTCAAGATCGATCGCATGTTCGTGAAAAGCCTGGCGACGTCCGAGGAGTCGATGAAGATCGTCAGCGCTGTGATCGGTCTTGGCCATTCGCTTGGCCTGAACGTGGTAGCCGAAGGGGTCGAGGGCAGCCAGGCATTGGAGCTGTTGTATCGGGCCGGCTGCGATCAGGCCCAGGGCTACTTCATCGCCAAACCCATGAGTCATCAGGCCGCCGCGCTCTGGCAGGCAACCTGCGGGCGGCAAGACGGATGATGCAGCCGGACGACGATACTTACAGGCGGCTGTTCAAGGCCGCGCCGGGCAAGATTCTCGTGCTGTTACCCCGCAGCTTCGAGATCGTGACCGCAACCGATGAATACCTTGCCGCGACGGCAAAACGCGAACAGGACATCGTCGGCAAGCGCGTATTCGACGTCTTTCCGGATGATCCGGCCGATCCGATGGCAGACGGCGAGCGAAATCTGCTGGCGTCGCTGGAGCGGGTCGAGGCGCTCAAGGCGCCGGATACCATGGGTATACAGCGCTACCCGCTGCGTTCGCCGCAGGGCACGTTCGAAGAACGCTACTGGAGCTCGATGAATACCCCCGTGCTCGACGAGCACGGCGAGATCGAGTTCATCCTGCATCGAACCGAGGATGTTACCGGCGTCATCGACTACAGCGAGGACACGCGACCCGTGGACGCCGCGATCCGACAGGATCCGGTCGCCGTACGCGATATCGTGCTCAGGTCGCAGGAGCTTCGCCAGGCGCTGTCCAAACTCCAGGAGTACGAAGCGCGCATGCGCGCCGCCGAGCGCATGCTCAATCTGGGTACGTGGGAGTACCGGCCGAAGACCGGCGACTTGAGCTGGTCGCCCCAGGTTTTTGATATTCACGATCTACCCATCAGCCAGGGCGCGCCGGATCTCGACAGTTATTTTGCGCTGGTGCATCCGGGCGACCAGGCGGATGCACGCGCGGCCTACCTGCAGTTTTTGAACCGCCAGACGCCACAGATACTGCTGGAACACCGGATACGTACGCGCAGCGGTGAGGTGCGGCATATCAAGGCCGTGGGCGAACGCCACCGTCGTGCCGATGACGAGATCGTGGTCGGCTATGTGCAGGACGTGACCTCGCTGATGCGCACCCGCGAAAAGCTCACCCAGGCAGAGCAGCTTCTGCGCCTGGCCGGCGAAAAGGCGAAGTTGGGTGGCTGGCGCGTGGCGCTGGATTCTCGATCCGTGGTCTGGACATCGGAGACGGCCGCAATTCACGGCATGCCCGCGGGCTATTCGCCGCACACCGTCGAAGAAGCGGTCGGTTTCTATGCCCCTGGCGATCGAGAGGTGATTCAGAGCGTTTTCAAACGCTGTGTTCAGCAGGGTACGAGTTTCGATGTCGTCAGCAGGTTGCATACCGCCGATGGCAGGCAACCCTGGGTGCGCAGCCTCGGCGTGGCCGAGCGCGACGAACACGGCCAAGTGGTGGCAGTGCAGGGGGCATTTCAGGACATAACGAGCCTGCAGGAGGCCCGCCAGCGCGCCGACAAGGCGGATAAGGCCCGGATCGATATTCTCGAGAGCATCGGTGATGCTTTTTACGCGCTCGACCACGACTGGAATTTCACCTACCTGAACCGCAAGGCCTGTGCGCTGCTCGAACGCCCGGCGGCCGAGCTGCTCGGCCGCAATCTCTGGGCCGAGTTTCCCGAAACGCTGGGCCAGGCTATCGAGCAGAAATACCGCCATGCCGTCGCCGGACAGCGAACGGTTCACTTCCAGAGCTACTGCGCGCCGCGGGGCAAGTGGCTGGAAATCAGCGCCTACCCCATACCGGAAGGTCTGGCCGTCTATCTTCGCGACGTGACGCAACAGCGCGAATACCAGGATCAGCTGCGCATGATCGAAGCCGCCCTCGCGCGCCAGGACGATACGGTGATCATCACCGAAGCTGCGCCCGCCGACGCCCCGCAGCAGCCGCGCGTGGTCTATGTGAACGATGCCTACGAGCGTTTGACCGGCCGGGCCAAAGAGCAGGTGCTGGGCCAACGGCCCTGGTTCCTGCAGGATACGGGCCCCGATGCGCAGCAGTTGGCCCGGATTCGTGCGGCGTTGTATCGGCACCAGCCGATTCGCTGCGAGCTACGCGATCAAAAGCGATCCGGCACGGTGTACTGGCTGGAAGTCGAGGTCACGCCGCTGTTCGATGCCGCGGGCGAGTGCACCCATTTTGTGGCCGTGCAGCGCGATATTTCGCGACGCAAGGCCCAGGAAGCAGAGATTCGAGAGGCCAGGGAGCGGTTCGAACTGATCTCGCGCGCGGTTAACGACGTGATCTGGGACTGGGATCTGGTCACCGGGCAGGTGTGGTGGAACGACGCGGTGACTGCAGTATTCGGCTATGCCCATGACGAGCTGGATGGCGGTCGCCAATCCTGGCGGCAATGCGTTCACGAAGAGGATCGTGAGCGCGTCGCCCAGAGCGTGGCGGACGTGATCGACAGCGGGGCGGTGCTCTGGCGCGGCGAGTATCGCTTCTTCAGAAAAAATGGACAGATCGCCAGCGTCGTGGATCGCGGCTTTGTGCTTCGAGACGAGGCCGGCCGGGCGATTCGCATGGTCGGCAGCATGCTCGACATCAGCGAGCGCATCGATATGGAAGCACGCCTGCGCGAAGCGCAGAAGCTCGAAGCGGTGGGCCATCTCACCGGCGGCGTTGCACACGATTTCAACAATCTGCTGACCGTCATCCTCGGCAACGCCGAAGTGTTGGCAGAGCAGGCAAGCGATGCGATGCTCAGCCAGATGGCGCAGATGACGGTTGCCGCGGCACAGCGCGGTGCCGAGTTGACGAATCGGCTCCTCGCGTTTGCCCGCCGACAGCCTCTGAACCCCGAACTGGCCGACGTCAACGAGCGGGTGCAGGCCATTCAGCCGCTCGTTCGGCGGACCTTGCCGGCGAATATCGAGCTTGAAACCGCGCTCGATCTGCAGCTGGGCAGTACCGAAATCGATGCCAGCGAACTGGATACCGCGTTATTGAACCTGGTGGTGAACGCGCGCGACGCGATGCCGGACGGCGGCAAGCTCACCATCGAAACCGCCAACAGCGTGCTCGACGAACACTATGCCGAGCGGCATTCGGAGGTCGAGCCCGGCGATTACGTGATGATCGGGGTATCCGATACAGGTAGCGGCATGGACGCAGCGACCGTGGCCCGCGCCTTCGAGCCGTTTTTTACCACCAAGGCGGTGGGCAAGGGCAGCGGCCTGGGGCTGAGCATGGTGTTCGGGTTCACCAAGCAGTCGGGCGGGCATATCAAGATCTATTCCGAGCCGGGCGAGGGCACCTGCGTAAAGCTCTATTTCCCCCGTTCGAACGACGCCTTGCCGCTGGGCCGCGTGCCGTCGAAGCAGCCGTCCTATCGCGGCGGCAGCGAGCATGTCCTCATTGCCGAGGACGACGATCTGGTACTGACCCATCTGGAAGGCCAGCTACGCTCGCTGGGCTATCGAGTGACGGTTTGCACGTCCGGCCCGGCCGCACTGAGCGCCCTGGAACGCCAGCCGGATATCGATCTGCTGCTCACCGATATCATCATGCCCGGGGGTATGACGGGCCGCCAGCTGGCCGACCGGGCGGTTGCACGCTATCCCCGATTGAAGGTTCTGTTTACCTCCGGCTATACCGAGAACGCCATCGTGCATCAGGGGCGCCTGGATCCGGGCGTCGAGTTGCTGAGCAAACCCTATACCCGGCACGAACTGGCCGCCAAGGTTCGTGCCGTGCTGGACAGCGCATAGCTGCGCCACCCCGGGCGTGACCGTCGGCTACGGATTGGACTAGTCGGCGCCGCTCGGAACGCGTGTCTGCGAGCGCAGGCGCGCCACGGCCGGGGGCCGTGGCGCCATTGGAAAGGCCCGACACATGCCCGCGTTTCGTTCGATGGCGTTGAAAACAGCTGGTGCAGTCCGTTGTTTGGGTGTCGGATCAGTAGTCATATCCGATGCCGGCGTCGCGACGTCGCCGCGTGGCCGTCGCGCCGGGGCGTTCGATTTACATACCGGCCGATCGCCGTTCGCTCGCGGCCGTTCGCCCCACCGCAATGGGGCACGGGCACAGCAGCCGCGGGCCCAGCGTGGTCGGCTTCGTCGGCCCCACGCATTCGCCAATCCCGACACGAGTGCAGGCGCCTTCTCGGCCGTCGCCAACAGCCCGCATGCATTCGCATAGGCGTGGTCAACCCGAACGTCGATTTTCGGTCGATTTTGTACCGGGCCCCGGTCGCCGACATGCGCCGATGGCTGCAATCGAACGACAGCCGTTCACAACTGTAGGCAAGGCCCGTCTGGCGCCTCGAAGCGGGCGCTGGCTAGCGGCCTATGCCCGGAATCGGCGCCGACGACGTGATCGCGCGGTCGGACGGGGCCGAGGCGCGTCGCAATGGCGGTACCGCTTCAGCCGCGGCCGGAGATCGGCATCAGGGATGCGGGCCGCTCCGCTCGCAGGCGCGAGGGATCGAGCGTTTTGTTGAATCGATCGTTGGAATGAAACCGTAAAACTACGGAAACCGTAGGGGGTAATAGTACGTATTTACCGAAGCCGACAATCGTGGAAGCAGCGAGGCGCCGGTTGGCTGGCCTTGATGGCCAGCATACGCCGGACCGCGAGGCGGCGCGATCGGCATCCGGACGCAGGCCATTTTAGGTCGAGGCGCCGGAGAAACTGTATCGGGCAACAAGGCAAGTGACAGTGAACATGGAGAATCAAACGGTGCCCGAAAGCGATATCGCGATTGCAGAGTCGCTGCGCCAGCGCGGGCTGCGCGTGACGGCGGCGCGCCATGCCATTCTCAAGTGGTTATCCAGCCACCCGCACGCCAGCGCGGACCAGGTTCACCAGGGCGTGGTCGAGCAGTTGGGCACGTTGTCTAAACAGGCGGTGTACGACGTGCTCTCGGCCAGCGTGGAGGCCGAACTGGTACGCCAGATCAAGCCCAGCGGTCACCCGGCGCGCTTCGAGCGGCGTCGGGGCGACAACCATCATCACCTTGTTTGTACTCATTGCGGCCGTGTTGAGGACACGGACTGCAAGCACGGTCATGCACCGTGCCTCACCCCGAACGACGCTCAGGGTTTCGTGATCCACGAGGCCGAGATCCTGTTTTGGGGTGTGTGTAGCCGCTGTCGTGCGAATACCGAGACTCGCCCTGACAAGGCCTAGCGACAGCAGCCCTTTCCGGCGTCCCCGACACCGGATTCAACCACCGAAAGGTCCAAGAAATCGTCAACAGGAACCGTGACTATGAGTGAAGAAGTCAAGATCGGCGGCAAATGCCCGTTCGCCGGTAATACGGTCGGCGGCGCGGCCGGCTCCGAGCCGACGCTACAGCACTGGTGGCCGAACCGTCTTCAGGTCGAGCTGCTGCACCAGAACCCGCGCGAGGCCAACCCCGAAGATCCGGATTTCAACTACGCCGAGGCGTTCAAGAAGCTGGATCTCGAAGCGCTGAAGAACGATATCAAGACACTACTGAAATCGTCGGTGGACTGGTGGCCGTCGGATTACGGCAACTACGGCCCGCAGATGATCCGTATGGCCTGGCATTCGGCGGGCACCTATCGCATCGCCGACGGCCGCGGCGGCGCGGGCGAGGCCATGCAGCGCTTCGCGCCGATCAACAGCTGGTGGGACAACGGCAATATCGACAAGTCGCGGCGTCTGCTCTGGCCGATCAAGCAAAAATATGGCGCCTCCATTTCCTGGGCCGATCTGATCGTGCTCACCGGCAACTGCTCGCTCGAAATCATGGGCTTTCCGACCTACGGCTTCGCCGGCGGTCGTATCGATGCCTGGGAACCCGACAACCTCACCTATTGGGGCCCCGAAGGCTGGACCGGAAAGAAGCCGGAAGACGCGCCGCACGGGCCGATGGAAGGCCAGCCGGCGCAGATGGTCAATCGCGGCCTGCGCTGGACCGGCAAAGCCGGTGATGCCGACTACGATCTGGAGGCGCCGCTGGCGGCGTCCAACTCGAACCTCATCTATGTGGACCCGGAAGGCTCGGCCAAGAAGGGCATCCCCGAGGATTCCGCGGTTGATATACGGATCACCTTCGGCCGTATGGCCATGAACGACGAGGAAACCGTCGCGCTGATCGCGGGCGGCCACGCCTTCGGCAAATCGCATGGCATGACCCCGCCGGATCAGATCGGGCATGCGCCGGAAGCCGCGCCGATGGAAGCCGCCGGCCTGGGTTGGAACAACCCGCGCGGCAAGGGCAACGCCGAAGACACGATGACCAACGGTATCGAAGGTTCCTGGACGCAGGACCCGACGGCCTGGGACAACAGCTATCTGGAGAACCTGTTCAAGTTCGAATGGGAGCAGACGCGTAGCCCGGCCGGGGCGCTGCAGTGGACGCCCGTGGACAAGAACGCCCCGCGCACGCCGGACGCGCACCTTGAAGGCGTGGATCATCCGCTGATGATGATGACTTCGGATATCGCGCTGAAGGTCGATCCCGCCTATCGCAAGATCTGCGAGAAGTTCCTCGAGGACTTCGACTACTTCACCGAAGCGTTCTCCAAGGCCTGGTACAAGCTCACCCATCGCGACATGGGCCCGAAGGCGCGTTATCTCGGCCCGGAAGTGCCGGCCGAGGACCTGATCTGGCAGGACCCGATCCCAGCCGTGGATTTCGAACTGGTGGACGCCAGCGATGTGGCCGATCTCAAGGGCCGCATTCTGGATTCCGGGCTGACGGTGGCCGAGCTGGCCGGCGTGGCCTGGGGCGCGGCGTCGACCTTCCGTACGTCGGACAAGCGCGGCGGCGCTGACGGTGCCCGCATACGCCTGGCCCCGCAGAAGGACTGGCCGGTGAACAACCCGGCCGAGGTCGGCAAGGTGGTATCCACCCTCGAAGGCATCAAGCGCGACTTCGATTCGGCCCAGGCGGGCAACAAGAAGGTTTCGCTGGCCGATCTGATCGTGCTGGGCGGCTGTGCGGCCGTCGAAAAGTCGGCCAAGGATGCCGGTATCGATATCAAGGTGCCGTTCACGCCGGGTCGTAACGATGCCACCGAAGAGCAGACCGACGAGCAGAGCTTTCGCTGGCTCGAGCCGGTGTCCGACGGTTTCCGCAACTTCCATCGCGACGACATCAACTATAACGTATCGCCCGAGCAGATCTTTCTGGACCGGGCCGCGCTGCTGGGCCTGACCGCGCCCGAGTGGACTGCGTTGACCGGTGGCCTGCGCGTGCTGGATATCAATACCGACGGGGCCTACAAGCACCACGGCGTGTTCACGGACAAGCCGGGCGTGCTCAGCAACGACTTCTTCGTAAACCTCACCTCGCCCGAGTACGAGTGGAAGAAGGTCGACGAGGCCGGCATGGAGTTCACCCTGGATGATCGCAGCAGTGGGCAGACGAAGTACAAGGCCACCCGCTGCGACCTGATCTTCGGCTCCAACTCCCAGCTGCGCCAGCTGGCCGAGTTCTATGCCCAGGCCGGCGGGCACGAGAAACTGGTTCGCGACTTCGTTGCCGCCTGGAACAAGGTGATGATGCACGACCGCTTCGACGTGGCCGACCGCAACAGCGCCGCCCTCTAGGCAGCGCAGCACGAGGCGGCCGGCGAACGCCGGCCGCCTCGTGTTCACCTCGACACCAATCGGGCCGGCTCTTGCCGGCCTTTTTGCTGGCTGACGATTGCGACCACGTTGGCCGGGGTGCCGCCGCGCGGGGCGGGAAAACCCGCGTGCCGGCAGTGTCCGTCCAGCGGGTATGAATGCCGGCACGGCGAACGGACCGAGTCTAAAGTCGATGTATACGCGGTCCGAGCAGCCTGCTAGCTTTTGAAAGCGACCGACCCGCACGTACGGCGTCGGCAGAAAAACAAAATAGCAATTGGAGCAGGCGCGATTTTCAGTCGCGTGCGGGAGGGGGCGATGAAGGGTGATGTTATCCGACGTGTTCGAGCCGCGGTGGTTGCCGGGCTGTGTCTGTTATTCGCAGGGCCTGGCTATAGCGGCTGGCTTTTTTTTCACGGCGACGATTCGGGGCCGGCCGGGTATACCGAAACGCGGTACCCGATCGTGCTGGTGCACGGCTGGTTCGGCTTCGACGCCATCGGGCCGATCGACTACTTCTCTGCCATTCCCGAAGCGCTGCGTCAGGGCGGTGCCGAGGTCTACGTTGCCCAGATATCGGCGGCGAACTACACCGAAGTCCGCGGAGAGCAGCTATTGGCTCAGGTGCGCGAAATCCTGGCCTTGAGCGGTGCTGAAAAAGTAAATTTGATCGGCCACAGCCACGGCGGCCCGACAACGCGGTATGTCGCCGGCGTGGCGCCCGAGCTGGTGGCTTCGGTGACCAGCGTTGCGGGAGTCAACCGTGGCAGCCCGGTTGCCGATTTTCTGGTGCCGGCACACGATGAGCCCGTGAGTGGCCCGCTGCTCGATCGCACCGTGACCGCACTTGCGGGTCTGGTGGATCTACTCTCCGAGGGCGGTTACCCGCAGGACTCGCGGGCGGCCCAATACTCCCTGAGCACCCGCGGCGCGGCAGAGTTCAATGCCCGGTTTGCCGCTGGCATACCGGCCGATTGCGGTGACGGTGAGCACGTCGTCGACGGCGTTCGCTATTACTCCTGGACCGGCATACGCCAGGTAACAACCCTCGTGGATCCGACCGATTCGCTGCTGGCCATCACCGCGACGGCTTTTCGAGGCAAGCCCAACGACGGGTTGGTCGGCCAGTGTTCGAGCAAGCTCGGCGAGGTGATTCGAGACGACTATGCCCAGAACCACCTTGACGAAATCAATCAGGTCGCGGGACTTGTCGGCTTCGGACAGGATGTACCCGAACTCTATCGCCAGCACGCCAATCGGTTGAAAAACGCCGGTCTTTAAACGGCATGCGTGCTCGCTACGTCCTGTTCATTGGAGTGGTTCTGGCCGGCGGCGGGGCGGTCGCCCTATGGCCCGACCAATCCGGGGTGGCCAGCCGAGCGGGGGCTTCGATCTCCGCGCGGCCGGCGACAGCGGCAAACCCGTCGACGCTCGGCGCTGACGGCGCGGCCGAGGGGACTCCGGGCGCGCCTGTGGCTAACGCGGAGCGACCCTTGCCGTCCCATGCCGGCACATCCGTGGATGGCGGCGTCACCCTCGACAACGAAGGGCGGCTGGTGGTTACCCGTGATCTGCGGCGGATGTTCGACTATTTTCTGACCGGTATCGGCCGCGTAGGCATGGCGCAAATCCAGGCACGGCTGACTCGCTATCTCGACTCTCTCGGGCTGTCCGAGGCGGCCCAGGCGGAAGTGCTCGATGTTTATCGCGACTACATTGCCTATCGGCAACGCGTACAACAGATGCCGCGTGCCGATGCCACGGCCGCTGCGCTGGCGCAGACGCTGCAAACGCGTGAAGCGCTCCGGCGGGAAGTGCTGGGGGTCGCGGTGGCCGACGCGTTTTTCAACGAAGACGACAGGATGGCTCGCTATCTGGTTGCAAGACGTGAACTGCAACACACGCCGGGGTTGAGCGATGCCGAGCGCGAGCAGCGGCTTGAACTGCTCGAGCGCATGCTGCCGGATCGAATCCGCGAGGCACGACAGCACGCCACGCTGCCGGGCCGTGCGCACGTGCAGATCGAGCGAATGCGCGAAGCGGGCGCAAGCGACGCCCAGATAAGGGCACGCCGAGAGGCCATGCTTGGCCCTGACGCCGCTCAGCGTTTGGCGCAGGTCGATGCACGTCGCGATGCCTGGCAGCGGCGCTACGACGATTATCGGCGCGCGCATGACCGGATCCTGGCCAATCCCGGCTTGGCACCTCCTGATCGGGACGAGGCACTTGAGTCGCTTCGCCAGACGCGGTTCACGGCAGCGGAGCGGCGCCGCGTGCTATCGCTGGATTACGTCAACGAGATGAAGTCGCGAAATTAGCCAATCACGTCCGCGCTGCGTTGGCGGGCAAGGTGCAAGGGTCAGCGATGTCGCTGGGTGGCCGGCGCTGGCGAACAAGCGGGCGTGGTGGCGGCCGGAGGCTGCGATGCAACGTCGGCTCGCGGCATTTCCAAGCCAATGACGCGATGCAGACCGCCCTCGCTGCAACCTCCCAATCAATAACGCTGGGGGATTGAAACATCGGGTTCGCGAACACGCGATCAAGTTTCCTGCGGCGTGGCCGAAATAGGCAAGGCAACCTGATCCAACGCGATAACGTACATGGCCGCCACTGCAGAAGGGCTCAATCTACCCACAGCCCACGCCGACGAAAACGGCAAGATGGCCGCCGCACGGCGACCGAAACGATCCGGGCCCCGATGGTCGTTGCGAAAGAAGCTGGGCATGATCCTGGTGCTCATGTGGGTGGGGATGATGGTCAGCGTGCTGGGCATTACCGCCATGGAGCGCACCGCGCTTACCGAAGAGCGCCAGGCCGGGCTCAAGCAACTGGTCGACTATGCCGGCAGCCTGCTGGCCGAATACGAGCAGCGGGTCGAGCGCGGTGAGATGTCGCGAGAGCAAGCCCGTGCAGCTGCCTTCGCACAGCTGAGCAACCTGCACTTCGACGGCGACAACTACGTGTTCGTGCTCACGCCCGACGGCTTTCTTGCCAGCCATCCCACGGTGCCGTCAACGGTATCGGTTATCGATACGCAGGCGGCCGACGGCGAGAAGATATTTCAGAAGCTCATCAATGTCGGCCGCAACGGCGGCGGCTTCGTGAACTACGCCTGGGAGCGCTCCGAGGCCGAGCCGCCGGAGACGAAAATGAGCTACGTTCAGGCGTTCGAGCCGTGGGATGTGATCGTCGGAGCCGGCGTCTATGTCGAAGATCTCTCGGCTGCGCTGCGTCGATCGCTGCTGATCAATTTTCTGCTGCTCACCGTGATCGGTGGACTCGTCAGCTTGGTCTTCTGGCGCGTCGGGCGTGGTATCTATCGCGATATCGGCGGCGACCCGGAGCAGGCAAGGCGCCAGGTGAATGCCATGGCGTCGGGCGATTTCACGCCGGTTGACGGCTGCGAATCGGCCGCCCAGAACAGTTTGTTGTACGCGATCGAGCGCATGCGTATCGATATCGCGTCCACGATTACCACCATCCGCGATGCGGCGTCTTCGGTGGACAGCGGCTCGCGCGAAATCGCGGCAGGCAATGCCCAGCTGTCCTCGCGCACCGAGCAACAGGCAGCCTCGCTCGAGCAGACCGCTGCGAGCATGGAGCAGCTGTCGGCCACCATCAAGCAGAATGCCGACAACGCCCGTGAAGTGAAGACGTTGTCGGAACGCACCGATAGTTCGTTGACCGAGGGGCGGCAGGTGATGGGCCAGGTCGTGACCGCCATGAACGGCGTGCGTGAGAGTTCGGATCGCATGGCCGAAATCATAGAAATGATCGACGGCATCGCATTTCAGACGAACCTGCTGGCCTTGAACGCCGCGGTGGAAGCCGCGCGCGCCGGCGAACATGGTCGTGGCTTTGCCGTGGTAGCCAGCGAAGTACGCCAGTTGGCCAAGCGCTCGGCGGATGCCTCGCAGGATATCGCCAGGCTGGTCGAGAACTCGGTCTCCCAGGTCGGCGAGGGTACGACGCTGGTCGGCAAGGCCAACGAAACCATGCAGTCCATCGAGGAAGACGCACGCCGCGTCAATACGCTCATCGCGGAGATCGCCTCGGCTTCGAGCGAGCAGAGCGACGGCATCAGCCAGATCAGCGAGGCAGTCAGCCAGATCGACCAGGTCACCCAGCAGAACGCGGCCCTGGTCGAAGAGGCCGCGGCCTCCTCGCGTGTACTGGAGTCCGATGCCGCACGACTGCAGGCTGCCGCCCTGCGGTTCGAGGTCGCACGCGGGTAACCGGCGCGCGTACGGGTGAGCCCGTCACCGCCACCAGCACGGGGTGGCGCCGTGCCGCGTGGCCAGGCGTGACGACGTCGCACGATCATCGATCGTGCTATCGGCTTGTACCTGCCGTGATTTACCCGCGGCAAGTGCGCTGGGGCGACCCGTCCCGGTCGCCGGTTCTATCCCAATATGAATTTTTCGGCCCGCGAACGCTAAAGCGTGTTTTAAACACGCCGATATCACGCCAGTTGGGTGATTTGATGCGGCGTGCCGGCAAGTTGTTGGTCGTCTCGAACACCGCAAGACCTTCATTGAATAATAGCGGTTACCTGCGGCTAAGCGTTAGCCAGCCGCGACTAAGCGATAGACGGAGAAGACAAATGCTGCGTGGGTTGCGAAGTGTAAAGAGCAAGCTTGGGCTTGGATTCGGTTTGGTTTTCCTATTGCTTTGTGTTCTTGGCGCGACCGCCGTGGTGGCGTTGAACCAGGCCGATAAAAGCAAGGAAGATATCTACAACAAGAACATGCGTGGTTTGCGGCATTTGTCGCAGGTCAATATCACCCTGGGGCGTGGCTATGCGCGATTGTTGCAGATTCATGCACAGCGCTCGCCTGCGGCCGTCGAGGAGTTCGCGTCTTTCTTTGCCCAGGCGAAACCGGAAGTGGACGACCGTCTATCTCGTTACTACCCGGGCAAGGTAACCGACGCCGGCGAAAAGACGGCGGCGCTGGCGATGTTGTCCAACTATGAGCTGATCTCGACCAAACTCGGCGAGTATCTGCGGCGCGCCCAGGCGGGCGATATAGCGGGTGCCGAGCGTCTTTACGAAACCGAGATTTCCAAGCCTTTCGAGGCGCTGCGTTTGCAGCTGCGCGACCTCGTAGACTTGCAGATGGAGCAGGGCCGGGCGGCGTTCGAAGCATCGCAGGCGGCGAATCTGCAGGCGAAGTTCGGGATATTTGCGTTGATTGCGATCGCCCTGGCCATGGTCTGTGCGATCACCTTCTGGCTTGTTCGCATGATCACCCGGCCGCTCAGTCAGGCCGGATCGCTGGTCGAGGCGATTGGCCAGGGCCGGCTCGACAATCGTATCGACAACCCGTACCGCGACGAATTCGGCGCGATGCTCGGCGGGCTAGAGAAGATGCAGACACGTCTCGCCGAGCTGGTGACAAGCGTGCGCAGCAGCTCGGAGGCGGTGAGCGTGGGCGCGCGTGAAATTGCGAGTGGCAATCAGGAGCTCAGCGGCCGCACCGAGCAGCAGGCGTCGAGCCTGGAAGAAACGGCCGCCTCGATGGAGGAAATGACCTCCACGGTACGCCAGAACGCCGATAACGCAGCACAGGCCGACCAGCTGGTTCACCAGGTGCGCAACCGCGCAGACGAAGGCGGCCAGGTCGTCGATCGTGCGACCGCGGCCATGGGTGAAATTACCGCCGCGAGCGACAAGATCAGCAATATCATCGGCATGATCGACGAGATCGCGTTCCAGACCAACCTGCTTGCCTTGAACGCCTCGGTGGAGGCCGCGCGCGCGGGTGAACAGGGGCGTGGCTTTGCCGTGGTGGCGACCGAGGTGCGCAACCTGGCCAGCCGTAGTGCCGGGGCGGCCAAGGAGATCAAGGAGCTGGTCGAGGACAGCGGCAAGAAGGTTGCCTACGGTTCGAGCGAGGTGACGGCGGCGGGCGAAGTGCTCAAGGAAATCGTCAGTTCGGTTACCAAGGTCAGCGACCTGGTTTCGGAGGTCGCGTCGGCGAGCAAGGAGCAGGCTTCGGGCATCGACCAGGTCAATATCGCCATCAACGAAATCGACAGCGTCACGCAACAGAATGCGGCGCTGGTGGAACAATCGTCGGCGGCCAGTCATTCTCTGGAGGAACAGGCCAGCCAGCTCAGGCAGCAGATGGCCTATTTCAAGGTCGCCGGGCTGCCGGCGGCTGATACCGTGCAAGCGGTGGCCCCGCATCGGTCGAGCGTCCAGAAGGCGCCTGAGCCGGCGCCGCAACCTGCCCAAAAGACACAGACTAGCGCGCCGAGAGCGGATGGGCGCGCGAAGGCGCAACCCGCGATCGCCGATGAAGACGACGGCGACTGGGCGACGTTCTAGTCGCCAGGCACCACGCAAGCGGGGCGGGCTTTTAGGCCCGCCCCGCTTGTTTCGTTCTACCCGGATTTAAAACATAAGGCACGCGAGCACCTATTGATTAGCGTTCGCGGCCCTAGGCCATGCCCTGCTGTTAACGGCGGCCGAAGTTGTTGCGAACAAGATCCACCACTTCGTCCATGCGACCCGAGAATATGGCCTTGGTCGAATAGAGCGCGGTGGAGGCAACCTGGCCTGCTTCGATATGCGGCGGCATGACCAGTTCCATGCGATTGACCTTGACGTCGAGAATGCCGGGGCCGTTGTGGGCCAGCAGGTCGCGGACGCCGTCCTCGAGCTCGTGTTTCTTCTCGATCTTGCGGCCCCACAGGCCGATCGCTTCGGCAACACGCCCGAAATCCGGGTTCTTGAGTTCGGTATAGGCATCGAGCAGGCCTTCCACCTTCTGTTCGATTTCCACGAAGCCGAGCGAGCTGTTGTTGAACACCACCAGCTTGACCGGGATCTGTTCCTGGACGAGCGTGAGCAGGTCGCCCATAAGCATGCTCAAGCCGCCGTCGCCGCACATGGCGATGACCTGGCGCTCGGGAAACGCCTTGGCGATACCCAGCGCCTGCGGATAGGCGTTGGCCATGGTGCCGTGCACGAGGCTGGGCAGCGTACGGCGCTTGCCGTTGGCCTTGATATGACGCAGGCACCACACCATCGGGCTGCCACCGTCGGCGGTGAATACCGCATCGTCGTCGGCGTGCGCGTCGAGCAGCAGGGTGAGTTCCTGCGGGTGGATCAGGTCGTCGTAGTCGGACTGGGCCGCGGCGTTTTCCAGCGACTCGAGATACGTTTTCCGGCAGTCGTTGACCCATTCGCGATCGCTGTTCTTTTCGACCCGGTCGAGCAATGCGGCACAGGTATCACGGGCGCTGCCGACCACGCCGATATCGATGGGGTGGCGCAGGCCGATATGGCCGGGGTTGGTATCGACCTGGATGATGGTGGCGCTGTCCGGATAGAACTGGGCCCAGGCGAAGTTGCAGCCGAGCAATAGCAGGGTGTCGCATTCGGACACCGCCCGATAGCCACCTTCCAGCCCGAATACGCCGGTCATGCCCACTTCCAGGTCGTTGCCGTATTCGACGAAGTCCTTGGCGCGCGATGTCCAGGCGATGGGGGCGCCGAGCTTGTCGGCCAGCGCGATCAGCTCGTCGTGGGCGTGGCGACAGCCATAACCGGCATAGATGGACACCTTCGTGCCGGCGTTGAGCTTGGCCGCGATGGCATCCAGGTCGGCGTCGTTCGGCCGTAGCACCGGATCGAATCGCTGGGTGCGGTAGGGCAGGCTGTCGGCCGGCTTCTGGGTGAACAGATCGCCCGGCACGATGAGCACGGCCACGCCGCCTTCGTTGAGCGCTTTCTGTGCGGCGATCGCGGTCAGGCGACGCGCGTTTTCCGCACTGGAGACGTATTCGCAGAACACGCTGTACTGCGCGTAGATCGGCCGCTGGTCGACATCCTGGGGAAAGCCCACGCCCATTTCCGCGGTGGCCACCTGCGAGGCAATGAACACCACCGGCGCACCGTTGCGATGGGACTCGATCAGGCCGTTCACAAAATGGGTGCTGCCGGGGCCGCAGGTGCCCGCACAGCAGGCCAGTTCATCGGTAATGAACGCCTCCGCCCCGGCCGCGAAACCGCCGACCTCTTCGTGGCGCACATGCACCCAGTCCATATCCGAGCGTCGGATCGCGTCGGTGAAGTGATTGATGGTATCGCCCACTACGCCGTAGCAGCGCTTCGCGCCGGCCTGGGTGAGTGTCTCGACAATGATTTCGGCGACGTTGCTGGCCATGGGGGCTCCTTGAAATAGGCGGCGCCCCGGGCGGGGGCGCGATTGAATGCATGATACAGACTGCTCGCAAGTACGCGACAGCCGACCTGTCGCCTGCACCGGGGCGTGCGTGGCGGTGCGGTGTTCGACCGGGCACGGCGTGAAAACACGACCTGCCTTGTGGGCGCCGGCGCGTGCGATTCGCGACTACGCCTGGCTGCAGCTGCTCGTCTGACCGGCTCGTACGCGGTCGGGGGCGAGTATATGTGCTGCACAGCTAGTGTGCGGGTGCCTGCGCCAGAGCGAAGCATTGCTGTGCGACATCAGTGCGTTGTCTAGCGATCAGGCGTATTCGCAGGCGTTTTGGGGCCTGCGCAAACTGGCCCGCCTCTTGCAACAGCTGCCTGACCGCCGTTCCAAAGGGCCCCGCGATGACAGCGACGATACTTCAAAGGCTTGTACGCCATTCGGCCATAACCGCCGCGCTTTGCGTATACGCGTTCGCCAGCACGGTGCTTGGCGCCGACGAGCCCGGGTTCCAGCCGGAAGCCTTCACCGTGGAAGAGGCTATTGCAGAGGGCCCGGTCGTGCTAGTGAATCAGGCCAATTGGGATGGCGCGAGCCGTATCCATGTCTATTCGCAGGATGAGCTGAAGTATCAGGGGCTGCTGTCGCTGGGTCTGACGTCACAGTTCATCGTCAGCCACGACCACAGCAAGGTCTACACGCTCTCCGATTACATGGAGCGCTATACCTACGGGCCGATTCATAGCGTGGTTCAGGCCTTCGACCTGAACAGCCTGAAGCCGGTCGCCGAGGTCGAAGTGCCCAACAAGGCGGCAAAGGCCATCGGCATGGAACACCTCATCGAAATCAGCGCCGACGAAAAGTATCTGTATGTACAGAACGCTACGCCGGGCACGTCGGTCACGGTGGTCGCCCTCGACGACATGAGTGTGGTCAAGGAAGTGCCCACGCCGGGCTGCTACGGCATCTACCCGAGCGTCGAAGGCCATCGCTTCTCGACGCTGTGCGGGCCGGGCACCCTCAACAGCTACGACGTGGACGACGACGACCCCGGTGCCACCCCCTCGGACGCGATCTTCGACGTCGATGCAGACGCACTCTATCTGCATTCGGTCCGTACGAAGACGGGCCAGCTCGTTTTCACTTCGTTCAACGGCAATCTCTATGTAGTCGATGATAGCGGCGCCAAGGCCCGACTGATCAAGAAACTTGCGGTGGCCGAAGGCGTGGACGGCGACTGGGCACCGGGTGGTTACGGCATCACGGCCTACAACGTGGCCAACGACATGCTGTTCATGATCGTGCACTCGAATGCCTATGAAGGCAGCCACAAGGATATGTCCGAACAGATCTGGGCCTACAGTCTGGCCGACGAGAAGCTCGTGGCCCGATCGGAGGCGCCGCACCTGGTGTCGTTGGCCGTAAGCCAGGGTGAAAGCCCGACGCTGTACGGCGCCAACGAAGAAGAATCGAGTGTGGACGTCTATACGCCCACCGCGAAGGGCGGCTTCGAGTTCGAAAAGACGAACACGGACGACCGCGTGGGCTGGACAACCTCCTTGATGACCGCGCCTGCGCGTGCATCGGCGAGCGCGCAATGAACGCCATGCTCGCACTCGCAAGCGCCGCAGCTGGCGTGTTCATTCTGCTCGTGGTGCTGCGCGCCGCGCTGCACAAGGCCATGGACTTCGTCGAGCTGCAGGGCTTTGTCGCCGACTACCGCCTCTTGCCACAGGTCTGGGTAGCGCCAGTCGCCGGCGCATTGATGGGCCTCGAATTCGTGCTCGCGGCGCTGGTCGCGCTGCCCTTCAGCCGCGGCGCCGGCCTGCTGGGCTGCGCTGTGCTGTTCGCGGGCTACGCGGTTGCCATCGCCATCAATCTTGCCCGTGGGCATACCCGTATCGAATGCGGCTGTGGCGGGGCGCCGCAGATGCTAAGTACGTCCCTGCTTTTGCGTAACGGCGTGCTCGCTGTTCTGGCGGTGTTTGCTGCCTGGACCATGCCCGGCGCGCTGACATTGCCGGAGAGCCTTGTCGTGATCGGCGCCGGCGTGTTCGCACTCGCGCTCTATCTGCTGTTCGAACAGCTCAACGCCAACCGCATGTACCTGAAAAAACGAGGATCACTATGACCGCTCTGACTTTTGCCGTGGTGTTCCTCGGCCTGGCCTTTCTGGCCCTGTGCTTTGGCTTTGTCGTGCTCGCGCGCCAGATCGGCGTGCTCTACGAACGCATCGCGCCGATGGGCGCGCTCATGAACGACTCCGGCCCGAAGGTCGGTGAGCAGTCGCCGAAGTTCACGCTGGAAAGCCTCAACGGCGGCGTGGTTTCGATCGGCACGGTCAAGGAAAAGGCCACGCTGGTTTTCTTCGTCTCGCCGACCTGTCCGATCTGCAAGAAGCTCATACCCATTCTGCGCTCGATCCGCTCGAGCGAAGGCGACTGGCTGACCGTGGTGCTGGCCAGCGACGGGGACGAAGACAAGCAGCGTCGCTTCATCGACAACGCCCGGCTCGACGACTTCGATTACGTGCTTTCAACCGAGCTGGGCCTGGGCTTTCGGGTAGCGCGCCTGCCCTATGCCCTGGTGCTCGACCGTACCGGCGCGGTACGCGCGAAAGGCCTGGTGAATACGCGCGAGCAGCTCGAAAGCCTGTTCAACGCCCACGACCTGGGCGTGGTCTCCATCCAGAACTATATCGGTGAGGCGCAAGACGGCGCGCCGGCCCGTTCCTAACCGGGCGACGACCCTCCACGAGGACAGATCATGAAACGACTACTCGATGCATTGACGGCCCGCACGGATGCCAGCGCCGAACGCATGGTGCGCCGGACCGCCCAGCGCTACAGCCGGCGCAGCTTCATTGGCCGTGCAGCGCTGTTCATGGCCGGTACGGCCTTGCTGCCGGTGTTGCCGTTCGACCAGGGCGGGCGCGCGATCGCGGCGACCCCGAACGGGGGCAAGTTGCAGGACGACGATCCGCTGGCCTGTGATTATTGGCGCTACTGCGCGATCGACGGCAACCTCTGCAACGATTGCGGCGGCACGCTCACCAGCTGTCCGCCCGGTGCCGAGGCATCCAAAGTGTCGTGGGTGGGGACCTGCCGTAATCCGACCGACGGTAAGGACTACGTGGTGTCCTATAACGACTGTTGCGGCAAGGCCGCCTGTACCGGCACGGAGTGTGTGAACAGCGCGCGTGAACGCCCGGGTTACCAGATGAGCCTGCATAACGACATCAACTGGTGCATGGCCAACAAGTCCATGGGCTACCACTGCACCGTGGCGGTACTGGTGGGCCAGGTGGACGATGCGCCGGCGGGCTGACGCCTGTGCGGCGATACCGGTATCGCCCGGGATTGCGAAGACGGCGTTACGCTGCGTGGCCTCCTGCATTACTGCGACGGTCGTAACGTTCTCTGCCGGCATCCAGGCCGGTGTACCACCGGCAACGCAGTATCTGATCCACTGCAGTGGCTGTCACCGCGCGGACGGCTCCGGCAGCCTGCGTGGCGGCATCCCCGACCTGCGTGGATATGTGGGCTCGTTCGGCCGCGTGGACAATGGCCGAACCTATTTGATGCACGTGCCGGGCGTGGTCGGCTCGGGGCTGGACAACGCCGAGATTGCAGCGGTCATGAACTATATCTTCGACCGTTGGGCCGCTGCGCCGGCCGGCGATCCGGTGCCGGTATTTACCGCGGCCGAAGTGGCGCGGCTGCGCGAGCTGTCGGTGCCCGACGTGGTCAAGGCGCGGCGGCGTGTAGTTCGCGAGCTCGAGGCCCGCAATCTGCCGGTCGCTGCCTATCCCTGGGAATAGGTGCTATTCAAGCAGCGCTTGTTATTAAGCTGGCCCCACAAATAGACCATGCGGTTGGTGACCTACGACTTGATAACGCGCGTGTAAGAATGCAGGCGCGCCATGTCCAACGGCATTATCGAAAGTAAAGACGGACAGGTGCCGGCGTCTATTCATCGATGGCGTTGATAATGGCGGAGCAAGTGACGTGTTCTGGTGTTGGATCGGCAGGATCAGCGGCGGTTTTGTTGCGTCGCGACACCGGTAGTGCGCGATTAGTCAACATGGCGCTAAATCTGCGACTGGGCACTGTGAGCTGATACCATCGATTACGATCGCAGAAGCCGTGATCGCTGAACGCAATTTTCGGAGACCCCATGCGCAATATTATTTATCTCGTTGGCCTTGTGGTCATCGTCGTGGCCATTCTGTCGTTTCTAGGCGTGATGTAGCCCGGCCACAACGCAGCGAATGAAAAAGGCCGCATCGGTTTTTCCGATGCGGCCTTTTTTTTGCATTGCGCAGGCGTGCGTGGTCGCCCGTTCCAAACACAGTGGGTGGCGGTTTCTCGGCGCCCCCCGGCCGGGCGACGGGTCAGGCTTTGAAACGGTTTCGTCGGTGCGGCGCGAATGCAGGCGTGTAGCGCTGTGCCAGCCTTCGGTGCCTGCGGCAGATTTTCTTTCCCTCGAACGACCTTCCTGCCGGTGCGGCGCGCGCGGCGCGTGACAGGGGCGTTTCTATGCCAACGATGCCTGTGTGGCGTGCGTGCTTGCCTGCAGCAAACGCAGCTCATAGTCGCTGGCAGGCATGGGTTTATCCAAAAGATAGCCCTGCAGTTCGTCACAGCCTGCAAGCGTCAGATAGCTTTGCTGAGCGGCGGTTTCAACGCCTTCGGCCACAACCGTAATACCCAGCACATGGGACAGGTTGATGATCAGCTTGACGATTTCACGGTGGGCGCTTGTCGACCCCTCGTTGAGGTTGGCGGTGAAGGATCGATCGACCTTGAGCTGATCGATCGGCAGTTTCTGCAGGTACGACAGACTTGAGTAGCCCGTCCCGAAATCGTCCAGGGCGATACGAATACCCAGTTCGCTAAGCTGGCGGAGTACGCGCGTGGCGGTTTCGAACTCCTCCATGGCCAGGGTTTCTGTAATTTCGAGTATGAGGCTGTCGGCGGTAAGCGAATGGCGGGCGAGTGCGCCTGCGATCTGATCGATAAGGCGATCGTCCAGCAGGCGTGCGACCGAAAGGTTGATGGAAACTGGCGGCACCTTCAGGCCGGCGGCCCGCCAGCTTCGGATCTGGCGGCAGACCTGATCGATCACGTTCAGCTCGAGATCGTTTATCAGCCCGCTGCGTTCGGCGACTTCGATGAACAGACCGGGGCTGACCAGGCCGCGCCTGGGGTGCTGCCAACGAACGAGGGCTTCCGCCCCGGCTAAACCGCCATCGCCGGCGCGATACTTGGGCTGGTAATAGACAACCAGTTCGTTGTTATCGATACCGGCGCGCAGCTCCTCCTGAATCTGGAACGCGTCGGCCTGCTTGATGCCCATGCTGGGCAGATAGCGGCGCACACGATTCTTGCCGGCGCGTTTTGCGGTATACATGGCCAGATCGGCAGCGGTAACCAGCGTGGTCACGTCGTCGGCATCGCTCGGGTACAGGGCGATACCGATGCTCGCCGACAGGGTCGCGCCGTGTTCGCTGATCCGTGCCAGTTCCGCGATGGCGTGTTCGGCAAATGCCTCGACAAGGTCAGCGTCGGTGACATGCTCCATGAGCAGAAGAAACTCGTCGCCGCCGATACGGCCGAGCGTGTGCTGCTCGCCGGCCAGTTCGCGCAGGGCAGTGCTGGTGCGTTGCAGCAGGCGGTCGCCCAGGCCGTGACCCAGACTGTCGTTGATGAGCTTGAAACCGTCCAGATCTATATAGAGCAGGGCACAGCCCTCGCCGGGCTCGACCTGGGCGGTGGCCGCGCGAATCCGCTCATAGACGGTCGTACGGTTGGGGAGCTCGGTGAGCGCGTCGTAGCGGCTGCTGTAACGCAGCTGGGCGTTGGCGCTGCGCAGCGACTCCACCAGGTCGGCCGTCTGTTTGTCGAGCTGGCGGTCCAGCAGCGCCGCGAACACGCCGAGGCTGATGATGAACAGGGTGCAGGACGATACCAGTAGAGACAGCCAGAATGGGTCCACCGCTACGCTGGCCGTGCTCGTGGCCTGATCGGAAATGACCATCGATACCAGGGCGAAATGATGGCACAGCGCAAGACCAACGCCGATACCCACCGATACCAGCGCATTCGCCGCCGGCGATATGGCGCGATCGATCGTGGTCAGCCGATAGGCGATCCACAGGCTCGCGGCGACCAGCAGGTAGAACGCAAGGGCGGTCGTTGCCGTGGGTAGCGGGCGATATACGATCGCCGGCGTGAGTTGCAGCGACAGGTTGCCCAGATAGAACAGCAGGCTGGCGCTTGCCCATACCGGTATGGCGGCACCCAGGATGGCCAGTGCGGATAGCGTGGGGCGGCTGGCCACGTAGAAGACGATAAGGGTGGCAACCAGGCCCGCCAACCACGACATGAGGACGAGATCGATCTCGTGGCCCAGCACGAACGGCAGCTCGAGCGCCATCATGCTGACGAAGTGGGTGGCCCAAATGCCGGTCGCCAGGACGCATGCGCCCGATAGCAGCCAAGAGGATTTTGCGCGTGTACGGCTGCGCCGCACACGACCGAGCATGTCCATCGCCGCGTAGCACGTCACGCTGCAGATTAGAACGGCCAGTGCGATGAGGGGCGGGCTGTAAATAATTGGGCTCAAGGGTCTTGTCCCCGCTAGAGCATGGCGATAGAGCTTGCCGTCGTTTGATCGGTGTCGTCGCAAGGGTTATCGGCAACAACGGCCGGCGGTTTAATTTCGGTGTAAAACAGATTCGCTAAGAGCACCTACGCCGGTTAACGGCCGGCTCGGTTCCTTTTGGTTGAATAAGCGCCGACAAGAGCGGCGGTTATCCGCTAGTTTTCGGCGGTCGGTTCAAGCCCTGTTAATAGCTGCTATTAGCAATTAAAAGCGACTTGACGGCGCGGAATAAACCCAGAAAACTGAAAAAGAGGGATCGGTAGAGAAAAATACTTTAGCCGACCAAGAGAAAACCAAAACGCCGCGGAGGAGAGCCATGGCTGTTAAAGCGCAAGAGCTATCGGTATCGAACCACCACGGGCCCGACTTGCAGTTGCCGGCCTTGGACGAGCGAGGCTTGGCAGAGATTGTGGAGGCGCATGCACGTAGCGCCCCGGATGCGCCCTGTCTGGAATATCTTGGTGTGTCCATCAGTTACGGCTCACTCGATCGCTGGGCCAATCGTTTCGCCCACGTATTGAAAGAGCAGGGCGTAGCCCGGGGCGACGTCATCGGTATCCACATGCCGAACACGCCGCACTACGTCATCGCTCTGGTGGCAGCGTCGAAGCTGGGCTGTCCGGCATCAGGCGTATCGCCGTTGTTGACCGCGCCCGAGCTGGCCTATCAGGTCAAGGATGCGCATATCCGAGTGCTGGTGACGCTGGACCGGCTCTACGACAATGCGCTCGCCCCCAACGACGGCGCACTGCACGATCTCAAGTCAGTCGTCGTGTGTTCGCCTATCGACTTCCTGCCGCGATGGAAGAAAACGCTGGCCCATCTGTTGCGTAAGGTGCCCCGGTTCAAGCTGCCGCAAACACGCCAGCTCGCGCTGACCGCCTTCTGGCCCGCGATCAACGCGGCCAGCGACGCCCGTATCGCGAGCGACATACACCTCGACGACGTGGTGCTGATTCAGTACACCGGCGGGACCACCGGCCGGCCGAAGGGCGCACGCTTGACGCTGCGCAACGTGCAGTCGAATGCCCTCCAGAGCGAGGCCATGGTCGACTACGAGCTGGGCGCAGAGACGTTCGCCTCGGTCTTTCCCTACTTCCATGTGGCCGGACTGGGCGCATGTCTGATGGGATTGCGTCAGCGCGGCCGCCTTATCGTGGTGCCCGACCCGCGCGATCTGAAATCCTTCTGTGCGGCCATGCAGGCATATCCGCCGACGGTGTTCGGCAACGTACCGACGCTCTATCAGATGCTGTTGGCCGAACCGGCGTTCGACCAGGTCGATTTCTCACGGCTGAAAATCGCGATATCGGGCGCCGGTCCGATGCCGCCCGAACTCATTCCGCGAATCGAAGCCGTCATTGGTGCGGGTCGTTTCTGCGAGGTCTACGGCCTGACCGAAACCAGCCCCGTGCTCACCATGAATCCGCTTGGTCATGCCAAACCCGGCACCGTCGGCGTAGCGGTGCCCGGCACCGAAATCCGTATCGTCGACGCAGAAACCGGCACTCGAGAAATGCCGGTCGGCGAGCCGGGAGAACTGATTGCTCACGGCCCCCAGGTGTTCGGCGGCTATCTTGGCCTGCCGGAAGAAAGTGCGCGTGCGCTGCGCGAATACGAGGGTAAAACCTTCTTCTACACCGGCGATATTGCGCGCGTCGACGCCGACGGTTATTTCACCATCTGTGATCGCAGCAAGGACATGCTCATCGTCGGTGGCTACAAGGTGTTCTCGGTCGAAGTCGAGAATGCGCTCAAGGCCTTGCCGGAAATCGAGATCGCTGCGGTGATCGGTACCCCCGACGAAGCGCGGGCCGGTAACGACAAGGTCAATCTTTACGTCCAGCTATCGGAAACAGGCAAGACACAGCCGACCGCGCAGGTGAAGGAGAAAATTCTCGCCTACTGCCGCGAGCATCTTGCCGCCTACAAGGTGCCCAAGGCGATCCATATCGTCGAGGCGATTCCGCTCACGCCGGTGGGCAAACTGGACAAGAAAGCGCTGCGCGATCGCTGAGTGCTCTGCCTCGGGTCGCGTCGGTCGTGCCCGGCGCAGCCAAAGACGAAAGCCGGCCACCCTGTACGGTGGCCGGTATACGTCGCTCATTGATCCGACGCCAAGACAGCGGATACGCCAACTGTTTTCAAGGCCATCGGTTTTGGCATGCGCGCGTTCACACAGGCGCGTTAGCAACCCGAAAGGCACCGATTGAGTAATCGGTCTTTGGGCGGGTTAACAATCAGCGGCCCGCGTTGTCGCGCATCTTGGCGACCTTGTCGAGCACGTCCTTGTTGACGTCCGCGCACTGCTTGAGTGAGGTCTTCTCGCCGCATTCGATCATCAGGTCGAGCGTATTGCCGTTGGCGTCGTTCACCTTGAAATGAATAGACGGCGAAGCCGGCGGCATGATCACATCCGCCTTGCCGCCGTGGTGCGGATGATCGGAACCGCCGCATGCAGCCAGGGTGATGGTGGAGGCCATCAGGGCCAGCATCAGAGTGGTTTGTTTCATCGAGGGTCTCCTGGGGTGGGTGGAAAGTCCGGGTTCGAGTATCGGCGTTTGCCACGCTCGTGTCATGGTCGCCAATGGTGGCACGGCATCGCAGTGGGCACGGCGTGGGCGGCCCCGTATTCTTGGCGGCGGATACACACGGATAGCACCATGCATTTAAGACTCGATTCAAACGCCGCAAACGAGTTCGGCGTCGCGCGCGCCCGCCAATGAACGCGCGCTCGGTGTGCCTGATAGCCAGCGGGGTACTGGTCACGCTGGTAACCGTCGCGCTGGCGCGGCTTTCGTTCGGGCTGATTCTGCCGGCCATGCGCGAATCGCTGGCCTTGAGCTATGCGCAGGCAGGCCATCTGGGTACGGCGACCGCGCTGGGGTATCTGGCGCTGGTGATGGTGGCTGGCGCGCTCGCCGCGCGTCGCGGCGGCCGGGTATCGATCCTGCTGGGGCTGGTATGCGTTATCGTCGGCTTCGCCGGTCTGAGTATGGCCAGCGAGTATGTGCCGTTGCTCGGGCTGATGAGCTTACTGGGTATCGGCACCGCCTTTGCCTATACGCCGCTCATATCGCTGATCGGCACCTGGTTCCCGGCGCGGCGCGGGCTGGTGATCGGCCTTCTCAACAGCGGGGTGGGTACGGGCATGATGTCGGCCGGCTGGATCGTACCCTACATGACTCAGCTCGATGCCGACCGCGGCTGGCGCTGGGTGTGGGCATTGTTCGCTGCGGTGGCGGTGGCGGCCCTGCTGGCTACGCTCGCGTTCGTGCAGAACCCGCCGCGGCCCGGGCTGCGTGGCCGGGCGCCGAGCGCGGCCGAACGTCGCGACGCGCGCCGCGCCGTGTTTCGCGATCCGCGTGTCGTCATCGTGGGCCTGGTCTACGGCATCGTTGGCCTGACCTATATCGTGCAGGCGATTTTCATGTACAGCTATGCGCTTGCCGCGGATATCGACGCACACGTCGCTGGCGCGCTGGCGGCGTTCATGGGCATGCTCGGCATCGTATTCGGCCCGGTATGGGGCAGCCTGTCGGACCGACTCGGGCGCGGCCAGAGCCTGACGCTATCGATGGCCATGGCTTTTGTGAGCACCCTGTTGCCGGTACTGTCGCCCACGCTGTTCGGCTTTGCCGCCCACTACCTGATCCTGGGCGTGGCGGTGACCGGCATGTTCACCTCGTCGCTGGCCGCTTCCACCGAGTGGGTCGACGCCGACCAGGCCCCGCTGGCAGTCAGTTATGTAACTCTTTTCTTTGCCACGGGCCAACTCCTCGGGCCGACCGCGGCGGGTTGGCTGATCGGCGACACCGAGGCGTTTCGGCTGACCTTCGGTGTGAGTACCGGGTTGATACTGCTGGGTGTGCTGCTCAGTATTCAGCTCACCCGAATGTCGAAAGCCTCGCTTGATCGGGCATGAGACGCAGCGCCGCTTAGCAGGCGTCTCGTCCGCAGGCAATGATTTTACGGATGGATTATTTGCCTGGGTGAGCGCAGGCGCGGCGCATCCAACGGCCGCGAAACCCGTGGAAGGGCGACGCGCAAATGTCGGCGTTCTTTAGGAACCTCTGATCTATTCATCTACGGTCGCGCCGGTGTCTTTTGCGCGCGT
>NZ_APNL01000012.1:0-112500 GCF_040361435.1 Salinisphaera sp. C84B14
GGCTCGAGATCGAGCGGATGCAGATAGGACAGTAGCGCGCCGAGCCAGCGTTCCAGGCGGTCGGCCGCGTCCATGATGTCGGCGCCGGTTTCCTCGATCTCGTCGGCCGTGGCCTGGCGATCCAGCATCTGCGCGTTGGCACGAATACCGGCCAGCGGGTTGCGGATATTGTGGGCGATAACGGGTACGAGCGCGCCGAGCGCCGCTTCGCGCTCGCGCTCGACCAGCGCCTGGCGCTTGTGGTCGAGCTCGGCCGCCATGGCATTGAGCGTGTCGGCCAGATGCCGAACCTCGGCCACCCCCTGTGGACGCAGCCGATAATCCAGCCGCCCCTGGGCAATTTCGCCGGTGCCCGCCACCAGCCGTTCGAGCGGACGCAGGAATTCACGCACGAACCGGCGGTTGAGCCAGAGCGCGAGCGCAATACCGAACAGCAGCGGCAGCCAGGCCAGCCATGGGGCCATGCGGTTCCACAAGCCCATGCGCTCGGCCAGGGCATCGCGGCGCGCTGCGACCTGCTGCGTAAGGCGGCTGTAAGCGCTTTCGAAATCGCCGGTCTGCCAGGTATCGAAGGCGGACTGGTTCGCGTCGCTGTCCGGGGTGGTGACCACCCGATTCATGGCGGCAAGAATGAGGCCGTAGGCGGCTTCCATACGGGCGATGCTGGCCTGTTCTGCCGGGGTATCTGCGACCTGGCGCATCCGGTAGAAATGCTCGTCGATGCGATACAGCCGTTGCCAGTAGTCGTCGCTCGGCCCCTCGCTTGCATAGGCGTCGACCGTCTTGATCTGACGATACAGGTCGCCGCGTACCGCCTGGGCTTCGATCAGCAGCTCGTTGGAGCGCAGCGAGCGCTGATAGCCCGCCTGCCAGAAGCTCGCCCATAGCGCGCCAAAACCCGCGGCCGCCATCAATACCAGCAGCAGCGCGAGTTGATAGCGCTGGATCAGGCGCTTGAGCGAATCGGCAGGACGCAGAATCATTGCGCGAGTCTAGCCGTCGCGGGCGTATCCCCGAAATGCCCGAGGCACCACGCCCTGCATGGCCGGCGTGGCGGCCAGTATTGGCCATCCCGAGTGGCCAATACTGGCCATTCTGGCCAACGATCGGCCACCGCCGACGCGCTGCCGTGGCGGTTGAAAAAGGCTTTGGGGCACAAGTGCTTGACGGACCAACCCACGCTTCGTGGCTGGCATGGTCGATGCATCGATCACGGTTGCCAGTTACCGATAAAACCAAGGAGATCGGAATGAAACAGTGGACGACCCCGAAGGCCCACGACCTGCGTCTGGGCTTCGAAATCACGATGTACGTGAACAACCGCTAACCGGTTATCGCGTACGGCAAGGGGGCTTCGCGGCCCCCTTTCTTTTGCGCACCGAGTCCCCCATGAGCGCGACGCCCCCCACGCTGCCTAGCCGCCACGATGGCGAAACACCGGCCCGCCCGCTGTGGCTGCTGGCCGAGCTCACCTATGCCTGCCCGCTGCAGTGTCCCTACTGCAGTAATCCGACCGAAATGGCGCAGATCGGGCATGAAATCTCGACCGAGGACTGGAAGAAGGTGCTGCGCCAGGCGCGCCAGATGGGCGCCGCCCAGCTCGGGCTATCCGGCGGCGAACCGCTGGTACGCAAGGATCTTGAGGAAATCGTCGCCGAAGCCCGCCAGCTGGGCTACTACAGCAACCTCATTACCTCGGGCATCGGCATGGACGACGCCCGCGTCGAACGCCTCGCCGAAGCCGGGCTGGATCATATCCAGATCAGCTTTCAGGCCAGCAACGCCGAGCTGAACAACTTTCTCGGCGGCAGCGACAGCTTCGAGAAAAAAAAGGACATGGCCCGGGCGATCAAACGCCACGGCTATCCGATGGTGCTCAATATCGTGCTGCACCGAAAGAACATCGACGATATCGAAGAAATCATCGCCATGGCCGAAGCGCTCGACGCCGACTATGTAGAACTGGCCAACACCCAGTACTACGGCTGGGCCTGGCACAACCGCGACGCGCTCATGCCCACCCGGGAACAGCTCGCCCACGCCGAACGCGTGACGACTGCATACCGCGAGCGTGGCGGCGCGATGAAGCTGTATTTCGTGGTGCCCGATTATTACGAAGATCGCCCCAAGGCCTGCATGAGCGGCTGGGGCGATATCTTCCTCACCATCGCCCCGGACGGCGTGGCCCTGCCCTGCCATGCCGCGCGCCAGCTACCCGGCCTGGAATTCCCGAACGTGGTCGATCACGACATCGACTGGATCTGGGGCGAATCCCCCGCCTTCAATCATTTCCGCGGCTACGACTGGATGAAGGAACCCTGTCGCAGCTGCTCGGAAAAAACCAAGGACTTCGGCGGCTGCCGCTGCCAGGCCTATATGCTCACCGGCGACATGTATGCCACCGACCCGGTGTGTGCGAAATCGCCCCAGCATCATCTCGTGACCGACGCCGTCGAGCGCGCGAACGCACAGCCTGTCGAAGCGCCCACCGCCCAGCCGATCGTGTTTCGCAATCCGAAGAATTCCAAGCGGCTGCACGGGTCACGGCTGGCACGCGAGGGGCCGTAAACTGCTAGGCGCGAATCAAACCGCTGCCGCCGAACGCGCCGAGTAGGGTTTTCCCGATCAGTCGATATCCAGATCATCGAAATGCCGCAATGGCTCCATGCGCTGATGAAGCACGCGGATAACGAATATGTCGTGCGCACGGGCACGATAGAAAATAACGTGGTGACGGTGATCGTGACGAAGAAGCCCCTCGGCGATATCGGGACACTCGCGCCCCATATCAGGCGTTTCAGCCAGCAGCCGCATGATCTGATCCAGATGCCGGGTATAGGCATCGGCCTGATCGACGCCGAAGTTCAGCAGGGTGTATTCGTAGATCGTTGCAAAGTCTTCAGCCGCAAGGGTCGACAGCCTATACATCGTGGCGATGCTTCACCCGGACGGCGATATCTCGTAGCGATTCGTCGCTCTCGCCGCTGCGTTCTCCGGCTTCTACAGCCGCCCGGAGTGCGGCGGTCGCCTGTTCCTGGCGTTCGAGCAACCGTAATGCGGAGCGTACGACTTCGCTGGTTGAGCCATAGCGGCCCGAGGCAACCAATTTGCCCACGAACTCGTCCATTTGAGAACCGATGGTGATACTGGTCGTCCTGCCCATGCAATGATACCGCTGTGTGATTTATTAACACAATATAGCAAAGCCGACCAATTCCGGAATGCTTGATTATCCGCTTGAAGAAAACCGGGAACTCGGTCAAACCCCGTCGTTCTATTCCACACAGGTAAGCGCGATAAACGTTGGTTTGTCGGCCCTACATCAACTGCCTCCGACACAGTCGCAAAATGGCGTCGAGACGGCAACGAACGTCGGGCCCACAACCCCGGGGGGGGGAAGTCCCAGGCGCGCAGCGTCGTCTTCGTAATAGCCAGACTGCGCTGCCCAAGCTATCGCACTCGGCTCAAGCCAATATGACCCAGCCGTGCGAGGCGGCAAGCTTCAAGAAATCATGCACATCCGCCGTAACCTCTGCCCCGTCGAACGCCGCCGAGAGATCGGTGCAGATCGCCTGCACGGACCGCTGGCCATCGCAGCGCTGCAGGATTTCGGCGGCGCTGTCGTTGAGGGTGATCATGCCTTCCGGGTAGAGCAGGACGTGGCAGTCCTGGGCCGGTTCGAACTGCAGGCGGTGGCCACGGGTGATCTGTGGCACGGCGCTATCGGAGATGGGGCGGTCGGCGCTCATGTCTGCGGCTCCGGGCAGCTGTAATACGGCGGCCGGTCTTCGACATACGCCATCCACATCGCATCGAGCATGCTCCAGAGCACGTCGAGCTTGAACTGCAGAATCGATAGCGCGTGTTCCTGCTCGGCGCGGGTGGTGAAATGGTCGAGCGTGACCCGCAGGCCGTGTTCGACATCGCGCCGTGCTTCCGACAGGCGCTTGCGGAAATAGCTCAGCCCGGTGTCGTCGATCCAGGGATAGTGATCGGGCCAGCCGGTCAGGCGCTGCTGATGGATTTCCGGGGCGAACAGCTCGGTGAGCGACGAGCAGGCGGCTTCCTGCCAGGTCGCACGCCGGGCGAAGTTCACATAGGCATCGACGGCGAAACGCACGCCGGGCAGCAAGTCGGTGAGGTTGGCGACACGGCCGCGATCCAGGCCGGTGGCTTCGGCCAGCATCAGCCAGGCTTCGATGCCGCCGGTTTCGCCCGGCGCGCCGTCGTGGTCGAGGATGCGCTGGACCCAGAGCTGGCGTGCGGCCGGGTCCGGACAGTTGGCGAGCACGTTGGCATCCTTGATGGGGATACAGACCTGATAGTAGTAGCGGTTGAGCACCCAGCCGCGGATCTGATCCGGCGTGCAGCGGCCTTCGTGCATCATCCGGTGATAGGGATGATGGATGTGATAGCGCGCGCCCATCGCTCGCAGGCGGGCTTCGAATTCGTCACGCGACCAGGGCTTTTGTCCGTCGTTGGCAACGCTCATAGCTTTATTTCCATGCCGTCATAGGCGACTTCCACCCCGGCGTTTTCGACCGTGGCACGCTCGGGCGAGTCCGGGTCGAGGATGGGGTTGGTGTTGTTGATATGGATGAGCACCCGGCGCTTGTCGGGAAAGTTCGCCAGCCAGGCCAGCATGCCGTTTTCACCCGACTGCGGCAGATGGCCCATTGCCGCGGCGGGCTTCACGCCCACGCCCTGGTCGATCATCTCAGTTTCGGTGAAGAAGGTGCCGTCCACGAGCAGACAATCCGATTGCCTTGCCACGGCAGCGATGGTGTCGTCCGGCGCGCCGAGCCCCGGCGCATAGAACAGCGTGCCGCCGGTGGCGTCGTCGGTGACGACCAGGCCGATGTTGTCGCCGGAGTGCGGGTCGCCCCGGTGCGGCGAATACGGCGGCGCGGCCGAGGACAGCTCGACCGCACGAAACGACAGCCCCGGCACGCCGTCGATCGCGAATTGATCGGCCTCGGTATCGATCTCGTGCCAGTCCACGCCGCAGTAGTGCGAGAGCACGTTGAACAGCGGCAGGCCGGTGGTGAGATCCTCGTAGACGGGACGCGTCGACCACACCGGCAGCGTGTCGCCCTCGCGCAGGATGATCAGCCCGGTGGCGTGATCGATCTGGCTGTCCATGAGCAGCACGGCGCCGATGCCGGTCCCGCGTGTTTCCGGCGCCGGGCGAAGTGCTTCGAAGTCGAGAATCTGCTGGCGCACGTCGGGCGAGGCGTTGACCAGCAGCCAGTGCTTGCCGTCCGCGCTGACGGCAATCGACGACTGGGTGCGGGCCTGGGCACGGGTGGTGCCCTCGTGCAGCTTGCGGTTGAGCCCGACATTGGTATTCCACTGCGGAAAGCCGCCGCCGGCGGCCGATCCGAGTACGCGTACATGCATGATTTCATCCTGCGAAGACCGGTTCGGTCGCTCAATCAGGCAGGAGTCATGCCAGCTGCGTTCGGGGCTATCGGGCTCTGCCCCAGACGCCGATCAGCGATTCTGCGAGGGCTCGATGCCGTGCTTCTTCATCTTGCGATAGAGGGTGTTGCGGCTTGTCTGCAGCTGCAGCGCTGCGCGGGTGACGTTCCAGCCGCTGGCTTCCAGCGTACCGATCAGGGCATCGCGTTCGGCATTGGCCAACGGGTTGGCCGGCTCGGCTACATCCGCTTGGGCAGCACGCGCCAGCACATCACCGCGTTGCGCGTGTTCGACCAGCTCATCCGGCAGGTCGGACAGGCGTACGAGCCCGTCTTCGCATAGCGCGAGCGCGGTACGCACGACGTTGCGCATCTGGCGGATATTGCCGGGCCAGTCGTAGCGCAGCAGTGCAGCCATCGCATCCTCGGCGAGGCGAATGGCGGTGCTGCCGTCCTGCTCCGCGGCGATCACCGAACGCAGCAGGGCCTCGCGGTCGGCGCGCTGGCGTACCGACGCAAGCGTGAGCGTGATGCCGTCGAGCCGGTAGTAGAGATCGGCCCGGAAGTCGCCAGCGGCCACGCGTTCGCCCAGATCGGCATGGGTCGCACAGACCACGTTGAGATCGAGCGCGATCGGCGTATCGCCGCCCAGCGGCACCACCTCGCGTTCTTCCAGCACGCGCAGCAGCCGTGTTTGCAGCGCCAGCGGCATATCACCGATTTCGTCGAGAAACAGCGTGCCGCCGGACGACTGCAGCAGCTTGCCGCGCATGCCCTCGCGGCTGGCGCCGGTGAACGCGCCCGGCTTGTAGCCGAACAGTTCGGCCTCGATGAGCGTTTCCGGGATGGCGGCACAGTTCACGGCCACGAACGGTGCCGTCGCGCGCGTGCTAGCCTCGTGGATGGCCCGGGCGAACACCTCCTTGCCGGTGCCCGTCTCGCCGCGCAGCATGATGGCGATGCGTCGGTCGACCACGCGCCTGGCACAGCGCACGTTTTCGGCCATGACCGGATCGGCGCCGGCCAGCTCATCCAGGCCCGGCCGACGATCGGCGGCGCGCGCCGGTATGTACAGGCCACGCGGCACGGCACGACGCCCTTCCGGCGCGCTCAATCGTGCGAAATAACGACGCCCGCGTGCGCGCTCGTGCAATGGCCAGACCGTCTCACCCGCGTTACGGGTGGCAGCATCCAGCGCGGCACCCGCAATATCGAAGACCTGCTCGACCGACTCGCCGATCAGCGCCTGGCGCCCGTCCGCGCCCAGCTGAAGGGCGGCATTGTCGTCGGCCGCCACGATCCGATCATCGTCGTCGATGGCGAGCAGGCCATCGTGGATCAGGCCCACGAACTCGGGCCGGCCATGAAAGCGCAGCACCCGCGAATCGCGGTGCGCGTTCAGGAACAGGTTTTTTTCGATCAGCCGTGCCGACATGCTCACCAGCGCCACGGTATGCATCTGTCCGGCACGCGTGCCCTCGCACTGCACCGACGAAGCATCGAGCACGGCGAGCAGTTCGCCGGCCGCGTTGCGAATGGGCGCGGCCGAACAACTCAGGCCGGTATGGCGTACGGCGAAATGATCAGCACAGTGGATGACCACCGGCCGCTGCTCGACGATGCAGGTGCCGATACCGTTGGTGCCCTGGCGCCACTCGCTCCAGTTGGCGCCGTCCCATAGCCCGGCGGCCCGGAAATTCTCGCGCAGGCTGGCTTCCACCCGGTTGTAGAGGATCACGCCGTGGGCGTCGGTAATCATCAGCGCATAGCCGGCGCCGGCGATCTGAGCGGCCAGGTTGTCCATTTCGTCGCGGGCGAGACAGACGACCTCGGCCAGCTCGTCGCGATGCGCGCTGAGCTGGCTGCGCGACACCACGTCCAGCTCGATACGCGCCGGGTCGAGCCCGTAATCGCGAATGCAGCGGTTCCACGAACCCGCCACCAGATCGGCCGAGTCGCCGTGGACTGTCGCCGTCGAAGGATGCGCCGCCAGATCGACCATCGCTGCTCCTCGCACGAGCCCGCGCTTTGCACGGGTCTTTGCATTTATGTCGCCCGCTTGTGACGCGGGTCTGTCTTGGTTCTAGCAGGTTCGAAAAGCGCAGACAAGCGGGTGTATCAGCCGTGGCGCAGGCTGCAACGCCGCTGTATCGAAAACGTGACAGCCGAGCCCTCACCGCGCGGCCGGCGGCTTGCGCAACCCGCTGATTTTCATGCGTCTGGCGTATGGCCTGAATCTTGCGGTTTGGATCTGCGGTTTCGCCGTACCTACGACGAATACGTAAAAACCGAGGCCCGCAACGCGATTGCCGGCGCGATAAAACCAATGGAGGAGAGAATCGATATGTGTGCAGTAGCTGCTTCCGAAGTATCGCTCGAACCGAGCGTCCAGCAATTCATCGACAGCCCGCGCAAGATGCTGATCGACGGCCAATGGGTGGCCTGTGAATCGGGCGAGACGTTCGACGTCTACAACCCGTCCAACGACCAGGTCATCGCCCAGGCACAGTCGGCCACCAGGGTGGATGTCGACAAGGCGGTGAAAGCCGCGCGCCGTGCCTTCGACGATGGCCCGTGGACGAAGATGGCCCCCGCCGAACGCCAGCAGATCGTCTGGAAGATCGGCGATCTGATCATGGAATATCAGGAAGAGCTGGCCCAGCTCGAGTCGCTGGACAACGGCAAACCGATTTCCATCGCCCGGGCCGCCGACGTGCCGCTGGCCGCGGAGATGTTTCGCTACATGGCCGGCTGGGCGACCAAGCTCAACGGCGAAATGATCACCCCGAGCGTGCCCTATGCACCGGGTGCCGAATGGCATGCCTATACCCGGCGCGAACCGGTGGGCGTATGCGGCCAGATCATCCCCTGGAACTTCCCGCTGCTGATGGCCGCCTGGAAGCTCGCGCCGGCGCTGGCCACCGGCAATACCATCGTCATGAAGCTTGCCGAGGAAACGCCGCTGTCCGGGCTCAAGCTCGCCGAGATCATGCAGGAAGCCGGCGTGCCGGATGGCGTGGTCAATATCATCACCGGCTTCGGCGAAGAGGCCGGCGCGCCGATCGCGGCGCACCCCATGGTCGACAAGATCGCCTTTACCGGCTCGACCGAAGTGGGCCGGCTGATCGTCGATGCCGCCAAGGGCAACCTCAAGAAAGTGTCGCTGGAGCTGGGCGGCAAATCGCCGAATATCGTGCTCGACGATGCCGACCTGGACAAAGCCATTCCGGGCGCGGCCAACGCGATCTTCTTCAACCACGGCCAGTGCTGTGCCGCCGGTTCGCGGCTGTTCGTGCATGAAAAAGTGTACGACCAGGTGGTGGAAGGCGTGGCCGAGTTCGCGCGCAACATCAAGCTCGGCCCGGGCCTGGATCCGGAGACCCAGATGGGCCCGCTGGTATCGCGGACCCAGTTCGACCGGGTGACCGGCTATCTCGAATCCGGCAAGAGCCAGGGCGCGAGAGCGGCCGCCGGCGGCGAACGCGGCGAAGGCGACGGCTATTTCGTGAAGCCGACCGTGCTCACCGATGTCTCCGACGACATGAAGGTGGTGCAGGAAGAGATCTTCGGGCCGGTGGTCACGGCGACGAAGTTCTCCGATTTCGACCGCGATCTGGTCAACCGGGCCAACGACACGGTGTTCGGGCTGGCCTCGGGCGTATGGACGCAGGATATCGGCCGCGCGCACAAGCTGGCCGCCAAGCTGCGGGCCGGCACGGTGTGGGTGAACTGCTACAACATCTTCGATGCGGCACTGCCGTTCGGCGGTTACAAGCAGTCCGGCTGGGGCCGCGAAATGGGCGCCCAGGTGCTCAACAACTACACCGAAACCAAGACCGTGACGGTGTCGTTGTAGCCCGGCACACGGCCGTCGCGCCCCCTCGGCGGCCGTGTACCCGAAGCCGGCTGCGCCCCTTGCAGCCGGCTTTCTCTTTACTGATCCTTGTATGCGGCTTCGCTGCTGCGCTCAAGCAGGCAGTGGGCCCGCCAATGCACGCGACAATAGGGCTGGAGGCAGCGCGCAGGCGCCGCACGATGTCCATGCAGTTGCGTAATCGACCGTGTAATGGCCGCGTTCCTCAAGAGGAACCGCCGATTTCTCGGATTACGCAGATTTTCTGATAGTCCCTTCGTGCCTGGATGTCTCGGCAGCAGCGTGCGCGCTCAAGGCTTCACGCCGGTGCCGAGCCTCGTGGATAATCAAGTTTTCTTTTGCCGCCGCCGGGTTGGCGCGCCCGGGCCGCTGTTCGATTGCGCTATCGTAGGGCCCAACGCGTACTCGAATGCGTCAGGAGTTTGCCATGCCCAAGCAGCCGATCCGGGTTCTACTCGTCGACGATCATGCCGTCGTGCGCGCCGGCTATGCGCGCCTGCTCAAACTGGCCGGCGATATCGAAGTCGCCGGCGAGGCCGATAGCGGCGAACGCGCCTATGCCCTGTGCCGCGAGCACAACTTCGACGTGATCGTCATGGACCTGTCGTTGCCGGGCATGAGCGGCATCGAAACCACGCGACGTATCTGCAGCCGTCACCCGGGTACACGGGTGCTGGTGTTTTCGGTACACGAAGAAGCCATTTTCGTGCGCCGTGCGCTGGCCGCGGGGGCGACCGGCTATATCGGCAAACGGGCGGTGGCCGACGTATTGATCGAGGGTGTGCGTCAGGTGGCCTGCGGGCGCGAATATCTGGACCCGGGCCTGGCTGACGATATCGTCGCCTCGGCACAGGACGGCACGTCGCCGCTGGCCTGTCTGTCTTCGCGCGAGTTCGAGATTTTCCGCCTGCTGGCCTCGGGCTCGAGCGTGAACGATATCGCCGAGGAGCTGTTCGTCAGCCCCAAGACCGTCGCCAACCATGCATCGCGTCTACGCGCGAAGCTGGGCGTGGGCGGCACCGCCGAGCTGACCCGACTGGCGATTCGTACCGGTGTCGTCGGACTCTAGGGCGTGTCGGCAATCCCCCGCGCCGCGACAGGCCAGCCGGCGACTGCGCCTGCGGCAACGGCTGATGATTGCCGTGACGCTGCTGCTGGCCGTCATTCTGGGCGCGGCGACCTGGCTGGTCATCCATAACGCCCAGCGCGCGGTGACCGAAGAGATGCAGGCCAGCATCGCCCTGGCCGGCGACCTGGTCGACAACACGATCCGCCGGGACGACGATGCCCTGGCCGCCGCCCGGCAGCTGTCGGATATAGGCCACCTGCGCCATCTATGCCTGTCGTTGATCGAGCGTGGCGAGGCGTCGCCCAGGGGTTGCACCAACCCCGAGTCGGCCGGCGCACCGGCCTGGTTTGCCGCCCTGACCCGGCCCGAGTCCCTGCCCGAACGCCGGCTCGCGGTCGCACCCGACTACAGCATGGTGATCCTCGCCGACCCCGACGACGAAATCGCGGAAGCTTGGCAGGACACCCGCGGATTGCTCGCCCTTCTGATCGTGTTCTATCTGGCGACCATCGTGGTGGTCTATCGTCTGTTCGGGCGCGCCCTTGTACCGGTACGGCGTATCGACGCCGCGCTCGCGCGTATCGAGCACGGCGACTACGGTATTCGCCTGCCCCGTTTCTCGCTGCCGGAGTTCGACGGTATCGCGGCCCAGTTCAATCACATGGCCGCCACGCTCGACGCCGCCCAGCGCGAAAACCGGCGCCTGCGCGAACATTCGCTGCGTATTCAGGAAGACGAACGCCACAACATCGCGCGCGAACTGCACGACGAACTCGGCCAGAGCCTGACCGCAATCCGGGCCGACGCCGCCGGCATTCTCTCGCGCGGCAAAAAGCTGCCGCCCGGCGTCGCCGAATCCGCCGAAGCCATTGCCGCGGTTGCCGGGCAGATCTACGACCAGACCCGATTGATGATGCAGCGCCTGCGTCCGCCGGGTCTCGACGAGCTCGGCCTCGACGCGGCCCTGGAAAACCACGTCGCCGGCCGTCAGCGCAGCCATCGCGATGTGTCGTTCGTCTACTCGGGCAACGACCGCCTGGCGGATATCCCCACCCCGATCGCGATCCACGTCTTCCGCCTGGTTCAGGAAGCGCTCACCAACGCCCTGCGTCACGGCCGGCCTGCCCATATCGATATCTCGGTGACCCTGGGAACCGATCGCTTGCAGGTCGATGTGCGTGACGACGGGCGCGGTTTCGATACCGACGCCTACCGCCCCGGCCTAGGGCTGTCCGGAATGGCCGAACGTATCGACCTGCTCGGCGGACATCTGCAGGTCGACAGTCGACGTCGCCACGGCACCCGCATTCAGGCCGATATTCCGCTCGCCTAGACGGCCTCGGCAAAAGGTCGCATCCCCCCGAAATCGGGAAGAATCCCCATTGAGCAGCGCAATCCGCACGGCCGAGACTCGATAGCACTACATAATAAAAATGGTGCGGGGGAGCGATGAACTATCGCAGGGGACTAGGCCTTACGGTGGGCGCGGTATGCGTCATGGGCACACAGAACGCGACCGCCCAGCCACTCGAACTGGGCGGCATCGACATCATCGGCGCGACGCCTTTTGCCGGCAGCGAGGTGGATGCCGATCGCTATCCGGCCAACGTGCAACACGCCGAAAGCCAGGACATCGAGCGGGCCGAAACGCTTAATCTCAACCAGTACATGCAGCAGGAACTGGGCAGCGTCCACGTTAACGACGCCACCAACAACCCGTTCCAGCCGGATCTGAATTACCGCGGCTATACCGCCTCGCCGCTGCTCGGACTGCCGCAGGGCCTGTCGATCTATCAGGACGGCGTGCGCATCAACGAACCCTTCGGCGACACGGTGAACTGGGACCTGATACCACAGGTGGCGATCGAATCCATCGATCTCATCCCCGGCTCCAATCCGCTGTTCGGGCAAAACACGCTGGGCGGCGCGTTGTCGCTCAAGACCAAGACCGGCTTTACCTACCAGGGCGCCGAGGCCGAGCTGTTCGGCGGCGACTTCGGGCGCTTTGGCGGCCATGTGCAGGCCGGTGGCAACAACGGTACCGATGCCTGGTATTTCGCCGCCCAGGGCATGTCGGAAGACGGCTGGCGCGATTTCTCCGACTCCGACGTGGCCCAGCTGTTCACCCAGTTCTCCACGATTACCGACAACGGCACGCTGGACTTCTCGATCACTGCGGCCGACAACAGCCTGCGTGGCAACGGCGCCATCCCGGCCGAACTCGCCGACGCCGAAGGTCGCGACGCGGTGTTCACCTACCCCGATGAAACCAGCCCGGAAATGGTGATGTTCAACCTGCGCGGCACGCGCGATTACAGCGAGGATTTCACCTTGGCCTGGGGCGCCTATTACCGCCGCAACGGAATCAACACGTTCAACGGCGACGGCTCCGAGTTCGAGGACTGCGAAGACGCCGGCAATGCCGGCCTGCTCTGTGAAGAAGCCGAAGACGGCGGCGACGAGGAAATCGTCTTCGATGCCGACGGCAATCCGGTGGCGGCCAGCGATAGCGTGATCGGCGGCACCGAAAACACCTCGCAGACCAAGGAAAACGGCTTTGGCCTGAATCTGCAGGGGCGCCAGAACGGCGTGCTCGGCGGCGAGCTGATCGTGGGCACCAGCCTCGACTATGCCAGCAGCGACTTCTCCCAGCAGACGGAGCTGGCCAGCCTCACCGACGAACGCGGCACCGTAGGCAGCGGCATCGTATCCGGCGAATCGCTGACCGGCGTGTCGGCGCACAACAGCACCGCCAGCCTGTTCTTCATGCAGCGGGTGCCGATTACCGAGACGCTCGAAGGCACGCTAGCCGGACGTTACAACCGCACCTCGATCTCGCTGCACGACACCTCTCCGGACGTGGAATTCGCCGGCGGCGACGATGACGACGACACCAGCCTGTCCGGCGATCACGAATTCAAGCGTCTGAACCTGGCGGGCGGGCTGACGTGGCAAGTCAACGACAGCCTCACCACCTTCGGCAGCGTGTCGCAGTCGTCGCGTGCGCCCACGCCGGTCGAACTGACCTGCGCCAACCCGGATGCGCCGTGTCGCCTGCCCAACGGCTTCGTGGACGATCCGCCGCTCGAACAGGTGGTGACCACAACCTACGAACTGGGTCTACGCGGCGGCAACGACGACCTGCGCTGGCATGCGGCCGTGTTCCGCTCGGACAATCAGGACGACATCCTCTTCATCGCCGCCGAATCCCGTTTCGAAGGCTATTTCGACAACGTCGGCGAAACCCGGCGTCAGGGCGTCGAGCTGGGTCTGGACTGGGCCTTCGCAGAGCGCTGGCGGCTGTCGGCGAACTACACCTATCTCAACGCCGAGTTCCGCGATTCATTCATCACCAATTCGCCCAACCATCCGCTGGCCGATGAAAACGCAGCGCCCGGCGAAGACCCGACCCAGCAGGTCAACTCGGGCGATCGCATCCCGCTGATTCCGGAACATCTGTTCAATGTCGGCATCGACTGGGCGCCGACGAACCGGCTGCGGCTGGGCATGGATGTGGTCGGCAACGGCGACCAGATCTATCGCGGCGACGAATCCAACACCGACGATGAAAAGATCGACGGCTATGCCATCGTCAACGCCAATGCCGCGTTCAAGATCACGGACCGCATCACGACGTTCATCCGGGTGAATAATCTGCTTGATTCCGACTACGAAACCTTCGGCCTCTACGGCGAAGCCGACGAAGTGCTCGAAGGCGATCGCTACGACGACGCCACCCGCTTCATCGGCCCCGGCGCGCCGCGCGGTATCTGGGGCGGGGTCCGGGTGGAACTATAGGCTCTTATTCGATCTCCTCCGGCAGGCGCCGGCCCGCAGCGCGTTGTTCCGTAACGCGGGTCGGCCGCCTGTTCTTAATTGCCTTGACGATGCAACGCGACGAGATGACGCATTCTCTGTCTCTCGCCGGCCGGCACGGCGCGTTTCGCTAAAAAAACAGGCGCCTGCGCAACAGATATCGTCGGCAGCGAAAAAAAAACCAAGATATTTGACCTGAAACACTTCATCCGGCGCTCTGCGGGCCGATACTCGGGCGTGCCGTAAAAACCCTGCGCGAGAGATCAAGCAATGAACATGACCGACGCCCGGTCCCTGCTACAGAAACGACTGGTCAATATCCGTGAATACGACAGCGTGCTCGTGCTCAACGGTGTCATCTGCCTGGGCCTGAGCGTCGCCATGCTGCACGGCGAGCCGGCCAGCGGACTCATCTTCGGCGCGATCGCCGTGCTGTCGTTCATGGCGCGTCATCGCCTGCGCCGCTTCGGCCGACTGCTGGCCGCCGATCTGGCGGGCCTGGGCACGGCAGACGCCGCGCAAGCCGCGGACCCGGCCGCTTCCGATCGGGTCCGTATGAGCGTCTGGCGGATCGTGTTCGCCGGCTGAGCCTGCGGGGCGAACGACCTCATCCAGGGCCCGTGCGCCCCTTGTCCTTGCGGCGTACGTAAAGCTGTTTGCGGGCACGCGCCACGAGCGTGCCGTCGGCTGTTCTGATCTCGTTTTCGAACCACCGCAGGTGTTTGCCACCGTCGGCGGTGGCGGCAACGATTTCATCGCGTGCCGTATCGTCGAAATCGAATACGGCATGGACGGTCTCGCGGCCCGGCGACACGAACTCGATCGCACCGGCTGCGTCCCATACGTAATAGCCCTTGCCGAGACGTTCGGCTGCCAGGATCGCCCAGAATGGATCGCACATCTTGAACAGGTGCCCGCCGAACTGGGTGCCGAAATAGTTGGCGTTCCAGCGATGCAGCTTGAGCTGCACCTCGGCATGGCGCCAGTCGCCGGAAATGCGATTGACGCGAATACCGCTGAATAGAAACGGCGGCCAGATATTCATTGCTCGCCGCAGCGTGCCCGGTTTCATGACGCCTCCCTTGTGAACCGTTGCCTGGTGACCGCGCAACACACCGCAATACGACTGCCTGACGTGCTAACCCGACTTCGGCCTCGTAAGCCACATCGTGATCTCGGCGTGCAGAACGATCTGGCTGGCGCTGTCGCGCACGTCGACGACCACCGGATAGTCGGCATTGGCCGTCAGCGGCGCGTCGGGATCGCGCGGTCGGGCATGGGCAATGAGATCGGTCTTTGCGATCGCCCGGTATTCGACCGTCATGCCCTTGGGAATCCAGCGATAGTCGGGCATTACGGTCGCGTCCGTCATCAAGCCACCCGCCAGCTCGACCAGGTTGCACATCGCGATGGCGTGCACCGAGCCGATATGATTGGTCACCGCCCGGCGTTTATCCATCCCGACCTCGCAGCTGCCCGGTTCGAGCACCCGAACCGTCGGGCGAATCGTGGAGAAATAAGGGGCCTGCCAGCTCACGGCGCGGCTGAATAGCCAGCGACCGCCGGGCCGGCGTTCCAGCCGACGCCACATCTTGAGTATTTTGGATGCCTTGGACATGGCCTGTTGCACCTTCGAGTGAGCGCTGCGCACAGTGCAACAGCTAGAAATTAATTCTAGAATATTATTCTAATATGACTGAAGCAACCACGACGGCGAACACCGACGCGCCCGCATCGCGCTCCAGCCGCGACAAGCTGCTGGTCAGCGCGCTTGCCTGTTTCGACGAGCACGGCCTGACCGGCATGACCATCGAGCAAATACGTCGCCAGGCGAACAGCAGCATTGGCTCGCTTTACCACCATTTCGGTAATCGAGAAGGCTTGATCGCCGCGCTTTTTCTGCAGCTGCTGGACGATCAGCTGGCCTGGTCCCGCACCGCAATCGATGCAGCGACCACGCCGTATGAAACCCTGCACGCGCTGATTCACGGCTATCTCGACTGGGTGACCCATCACCCGGTCGAGGCGCGCTTCATGTATGCCGCGCGCAGCGAGGTGGCCCGCGGCGAGAACGCGGCCGCGCTCAAGGAAAAGAACCGGCAACGTATCGGATTGCTGCTGGCGGTACTCAAGGCCGGCATAAAGTCCGGCAGCATTCGATCGCTGCCGCCGGAGACGTTTGCATCGCTACTCGTCGGCCCCAGCGAGAATTATTGTCGCGCCTGGCTGGCGGATCGCGTACAGGGCAAGCCGGTTGCCCATGCCGATGTCTTCGTCGACGCAGCGTGGCGCGCAATCAGCGCCACGCCGTGCGAATGAGCCAGGCGCCGTCGCCTAATCCGCGATCTGCCCATCGGCGTTGGGCATCGCCCGCCGGGCGGTTTCCTGCGCGGCCAGTTCCATGCGCATGCTCTTCACCACGGCAACACACATCAGGATCATCACCACCGAAAACGGCAGCCCGCCGACCAGCGAGGCCGTCTGTAGCGCCACAAGGCCGCCGGCGAGCGCCAGCGAAATACTCACCAGCCCCTGCACGATCACCCAGAACGCGCGGGTGAGCACCGGCGGATGTTCCAGCCCGCCTGTCGACAGTACCGACACCACGAACGCGCCGGAATCGGCCGAGGTGATGAAGAAGGTCACGATCAGCACGATGGCCAGCAGCGAGCTGAAGAACGACAACGGCAGATCGCTGAGATACTCGAATATCACCAGCTGGGCCGGCAGATCACCCAGCCCGCCTGCGCCCATCATCTCGCGATGCAGGGCGGCCCAGCCCATGACGCCGAACCACACGAAAATGCCGATCGTGGGGATGATCAGCACGCCGAGCGTGAACTCGCGCACCGTGCGCCCGCGCGAGATGCGCGCCAGGAACGTGCCGACGAACGGGCCCCAGGCAATCCACCACGCCATGAAAAAGACCGTCCAGTAGGACTGCCACTGATCGCTGCCGGTGGCGAAATCGGTTTCGAAGCTGGACTGGAGGATATTCTGGAAGTAGTAGCCGAACGACGAGGTCAGGGCCTTGAGGATGAACACCGTCGGGCCGGCAAAGAACACGAGCAGAAGCAGGATCGACGCCAGCGCGATATTGAGATTGGATAGCCACTTGATACCGCGCGACAAGCCGGACAGAACCGATACCCCGGCAGCCAGACTGATCAGCGCGATGATGGTGACCCGCAGATCGAGCGAGGCATCGAACAGGTTGAGATAGTCCAGGCCGGCGTTGATCTGAATGACCCCGAGCCCGAGCGATGTCGCCAACCCGAACACGGTGCTCACGATGGCGACGATATCGATAAGGTCGCCCACCCAGCCGTGAACCCAGCGACCGAACAGCGGCTCCAGCCCCCAGCGAATGGCCAGCGGGCGCCCGCGGCGATGGGTGGCAAAACCCAGCGCCAGGCCCACGATGATATAGATGGCAAAAGGCGCCGCGCCCCATTCCATCCAGGCCAGATGGACCGCATACCGGGCCGCCTCGACCGTCTCGGAGGTCAGCTGACGCGGCGCGTTGTGGTAATGCGCCACCGGTTCCGCCGTGCCATAGAAGATGACGCCGATACCGATACCGGCCGAGAAGAGCATCGTGTACCACGACAGCCGCGAGAACGCCGGCCGCGAATCATCCGGCCCCAGCCGGAGTTTGCCGAACGAACTGCAACCCACCCAGAAACTGAATCCGATGAAGCCGGCACATACGAAAATGTAGTACCAGCCAAAGTAATGCACCATCCAGCTCAGAATCGCGTCGAAGGCATTCTTTGTCGCTTCGGGCGCCAGCACGGTCACGCCGATCAATAGGGCCATAAGCAGGATGACCGGATAAAAAACCCGGCCCACCAGCCGCATAGGACCGTGCCGCGACACCGATTTGTGCGCGGCGGTATACGTCGAGTCGTTCAATGCGAATTCCATTGTAGGAACGGCGGCTGCAGACAGCCGGCGCGGATCTCGAGCCGAGCAAAATTTCAAGGCAAACAATGCCTGATCAAGCGCTTAGCTGGCCCGGATCACTGTGACTAAAGATGTTATTGGAGTTTTCCCCGCGTCTTGTCGCAAACGGCGACAACGCGTGGACCGGCCCTGTTATTCCCCCATCGGGCCTACGCACAATAAACCATTGTCTGGCAGATCGCTCGTTGGCGACTGCATACCCGAGTGACATGGTTGGATCGGCAACGCCCGCCACCATCGCGTATGTGCGGTGCGCGACCGGACTGCCGACTCGCCTGGACAGCAATGGCGGCGCGTTCCTGGATTTGACGCGGCGCAGCAGCAAACGCACGTGGCGCGCCTGGCTGCGCCCTCGACCGCGCGTTCGTGGCTCGGCCCTATCCCTTCCGGCGTACCAGCCCCCGCTGCGGATCGTAGCCCCAGACGGCGAGTGCGAAGAACACGACCAGCGTAGCTGCCACGACCGCGAGCGCTAGGACGTTGATCTGACCGTATAAGGCGAAACGCACCAGCTCGACGCCATGAGTAAAAGGGTTGATACGCGACAGCTGATAGATGACGGTCGCCCCCGATTCCTGCAGCCGCCAGAGCGGATATAGCGCCGGCGACAGGAAGAACATGGGAAAGATCACGAAGTTCATGGTGCCGGCGAAGTTCTCCAGCTGCTTGATATACACCGACAGCAGCAGACCCAGCGCCCCGAGCATCAGCCCGGTGAGTATCAGTGCCGGCAAGACAGTGAGCAGGCCCGGCCACCAGGGCAGATCGACACCGAACAAGGCACACACCACGAGAAACGCGTAGGCCTGCAGCACGGACAGAAACGTACCGGCGAGCAGCTTGCAGGCCAACAGCACCGAGCGTGGCAGGGGCGCGGTGAGCAGCAGGCGCATGAGCCCCATCTCGCGGTCGTAGACCATGGCCAGCGACGACTGCATGCCGTTGAACAGCAGCACCATGCCGAGCAGGCCCGGCACCACGTAGACCTGATACTCGATATAGCTGTCGTAGGGCGGCAGCACGGAAATGCCGAATACGTTCTTGAAGCCGGCCGCGAAGATCAGCAGCCACAGGCTCGGACGGACCACCGCCGAGGCCAGCCGGCCCCGCTGGTGCATGAACTTGACGGTTTCGCGCGAGGACACCGCCACCAGCGCCTCGAACACATGGGCAATACGGGCCATGGATCAGGCCCCCTTGTGGTCGGTTGCGAGCTTGCAGGCCGATTCGCGCGGGTCGAAGCCGAGCGTGTCGAGATAGTTGTCCGGGTGCAGAAATCCCTCCAGCGGTGCCCGTGCAACCACCCAGTTGCCGCTGCCCAGCAGCATGGGCTGGCGCAGCTGGCCGTCCCAGTCACGAAACCCCATGCGATAGCCCTTGAAGCCGTCGAGATTGATTTCGTCGCCGCGAATATAGGCCGCGAGCTTTGCGTAGTCGGTGCTGTCGGTACGCTGCACGGCCTCCACCACGGCTTTTACTGCCACCCAGGCAGCCCAGTCGTAGGCCGTCATATGCCGGTCGGCCTTCTTTTCCAGTCGATTGTTGAGCTGACGCGCGCCGTGGCGCGTCCAGGCCCAATGCCAGGCCTGGGGCACCAGACCGCCGCTGCCCACCACGGGGCGCGGTTTCTGAATGGCGAAATTGGCGTTGCGGGCGAATTCACCCTGGATATCGGCGATATAGACCGCGTCGTAGTCCACACCGGAGGTCAGCAGCTTGGGGTTGTTGTGCTCTCGCTCGCGCGGGTTGTTGCCGAGCACGAATGCGCGCGTGCCGGTGATATTCAACCCGAAACGCTTTGCCGACCGCTCAAATGACCGGGCCAGCACCTTGTCGGCCGATTCGGGGCCGACCAGCAGCAATACGTTCTTCCATTGCCGCGACACCAGATACTGCGCCAACGCATCGTTGCGCATGGCATCCGACGGGATCGTATGCAGGAGGTTCGCCTGGCAATGGGCACCGCGCAGGCGATCGTCATGGGCGGCCACGTTGAACAACGTCAGGTCGTCGCCGGCGAACTCGGCCGCCACCCGCGAAACCGTACCGGCCGGCAGATCGAGCAGGATGAACCGGGTGCCGCTATCGCGCATGCGGCGTACCGTGTCCAGCACCTCGCGCGTATTCGATACTAGTTTTTCGTCGAGGCCGAACTTCACCCCCGCCGCAATACCGGGGAAACGTGCTTCGTCGATGGCCACGCGGGCACCAGCCACGGGCCGCCCCCAGGGCTCGCCCTGGTATTCGCGCTGCATGCGCGCCGGCGAATAGCGCGGGTCGTCGTTCCAGCCGATATAGCCCAGGTCGAATTCTTCGAGATTCTGCTGGGCGACGGCCGGGCTCGGCAACATACAAAGCATTGCGCCGAGACAAAGACACAGCAGCGCTGCCCGCCGCAATGCGGGCCACATCGCCATTGTCGCGAAACGGGCCATGCTCATTCGGCGAGCGTGTCGATAACCACGCTATGCGGCACGCGCCCGGCCGGGACCGAGCGCAACGTCTTGTGCGCGGCGATATCGACGATCGACATGTCGTCGGACAGACCGTTGGTGATATACAGCTGTTTGCCGTCACGGCTCTGGGCGATGCCCCAGGCACGGTCTCCGACCAGCACATAGTCCTCCACGGCATGCGTTTTCGCGTTCACGAACGCCACGTGATTCGCGCGCCCGAGCGTAACGAAGGCGCTCTGCCCATCCTCGGAGATTTTGATACCCACAGGGGTGACGTCTTCCGGGCGAAAGCCCTGCGGCTTGAATTCGATGGTGTCACTGACTTCATTGGTCTGCGTATCGATCAGCGATACCGAGCCGGACAGCTCGTTGGTCACCCACAGCGTGTTGCCGTCCGCGGACAGCGCAAAACGCCGCGGCCGGTTGCCGACCACGATATTGGCTTCGATTTCGTGGCTGTCCAGGTTCACGCGGTGCACCATATTCGCCACTTCCGACGTCACGTAGGCGGTCTTGCCGTCGGGCGTGACCAGTACGCCTTCGGGCTCCTGGCCAACATCGATCCGGGTCAGGGTTTTCTTGGCGCCAATGTCGTAGATGGTGAACTGGGCATCGTCTTCGTTGGAGATATAAAGACGCTTGCCGTCCGGGCCGATGGCAAAGATTTCGGGGTCGTCGATATCGGTGAGCCGGTCGCTTACCTTGCCCTGGGCGATATCGATGACATCGATGGAGTCGCCGTCACCACAGGCCACGTACAGCTTTTTGTGGTCGGGCGAAAAGGCGAGCCAGCGCGGGCGCTCGGACACCGCGATGGTGTCGATCTTTTCCATGCTCTGGCCGTCGAAAACAGTAACCAGGTCATCGTCTTCGCTGGAGACATAGACATTGCCGGTGCCGGCCGCAAACAGCGCCGGGCTAGCAGCCAGACACGCTGCCGCTACCGCCAGCCGGGCCTGTTTGTATCGATTGAAACGCATCAGACGGTCTCCTCTTTTTTCTTTGGCGCCTCGCCGGTGAGCGCGAGAAACGCGGCCCCCAGCGAAGCCGTATCGGTTTGTTCGCACAGCACGCGCGGCGTATCCACGGCAATGCGCTGACCCTTGTGCAGCACGATCACGCGGTGTGCGCGCTCGGCCTCATCCACCAGATGGGTCGCCCAGAGCACGCCCATGCCACGCTCGGCACAGAGCTTGTGTACATAGTCGACCAGCAACTCGCGCGAGCCGGGGTCGAGGCCCACGGTCGGCTCGTCCATGAGCAGCAGGGCCGGCTCGTGCAGCAGCGCCCGGGCGAGTTCGATCTTGCGCCGGTTGCCGCCCGACAACGCCCGGGCCGGGTCCTGGGCGCGCTCGGCCTGGCCGATACGCGCCAGCTCGTCGTCGATACGGGCTTTTGCTCTGCCCCCCATGCCATGCAGGCGGGCATGAAACTTCAGATTCGCCACCACGCTCAGATCCAGATCGAGCGTGGGTTGCTGAAACACCACGCCGAGCTTGGCCAGTGCCGCACGCGCGTCGCGCCGCATGTCGTGGCCGGCGACTTCGATCGCGCCTTCATCGGGCACGAACAACCCGGTCAGCAGCTGGAACAGCGTGCTCTTGCCGGCACCGTTCGGGCCGAGCAATGCCACGAACTCGCCCGGTTCGACGCGAAGCGACAGCGCATCGAGCGCCTTCAGCGCGCCATAGGATTTGCTGACCGCATCGACTTTCAAAGCAGCGTGGCTCATGCAGTGTCCTCGTGGGTGGCCAGAGGCTGGCCCGGATCGAGTATGCCGGAGAGCAGCCGTGGGTAACGCGCCAGCAGGGCCTGTTGTGCCGCGGCTACCTCGGCGCTTTCCAGATCTTTGCCGCGTGCGCCTTCGACCGGATGATCGAGCAGCACGCGGGCCGGCGTACCGCCGAGAAATACGACGCGATCGGCCAGCGCCAGCGCTTCGCGCAGATCGTGGGTGACGAACAGCACCAGCGGGCGCTGGCGTTCACACAGCTGCAGCAGCGAACGACGCAGGCGATTGCCGGTCGGCATATCCAGCGATACGAACGGTTCGTCCATGAGCAACAGCTGCGGCTCGACCACGAACGCCCGCGCCAGCGCCACCCGTCGCTGCATGCCGCCCGACAGATGATTGGGCCAGACGTGCAGCGCCTCGCCCAGGCCCACTTCTTCGAGCAGCCCCGCAGCCCGGGACCGATAGCCGGGCTCGTGCGCGCTGCGTTCGGCCTCGGCGAGCTTGACGTTATCGAGCGCGCTCAGCCAGGGCATGAGCCGCGGCTCCTGAAACATCATGCCCATATGCGCCGGTGACTGACCGGGGGCCGACAGCGGCCGGCCTTCCCAGTTGATTTCGCCGTCGTAGTCGTCATCCAGGCCGGCCACCAGCGAAAGCAGCGTGCTCTTGCCGGCGCCGGAGGGGCCGACCAGCGCGATGAACTCGCCCGGTGCGGCCTCGATGCAGCATTCGCCCAGAACGGCTGCGCCGTCGAAGCGCTTTTCGCGAATATGAATATGCAGACCGCTCATGCCCGCCACCGCGAGAGCCGGTTTTCGAGCGGGCGCATGACACAGGCTTCGATGAGCAGCACCACGCCCGCAAACGCCAGCGTGTACGCCAGAATGCTGCTGATATCGAAGAACTGGTAGTACACATGCAGCTGAAAACCCACGCCGTTGCTGCGTCCGAGTAGCTCCACCACGAGCACGATCTTCCATATCAGGGCCAGGCCACTACGGGCAGCGCCCATGAGATAGGGATAGAGCTGCGGCAGAAACACCTGCCGCAAAGACACCATCCAGGGCACGCGGTAAGCCTGGGCCACGGCAAGCAGTTTCGGGTCCACCGCGCGCGCACCTTCGCGCACCATCACCACCACGGTGGGAATCTTGTTGAGCGCGACCGCCAGCACCGCGGCAACGTCGTTCAGGCCGAACCACACGTAGCAAAGGATGATGGTCACCAGCGCCGGGATATTGAGCCCCAGCACCAGCGCGCCGTCGAACACGAGATCGAGCTGGCGATAACGCCCGAGCACGATACCCACCGCGGTGCCGATGGCCATCGCCAGCATAAAGGCCACGCCCACGCGGGCCAGGGTGATTGTCAGATGGTAGGGCAGCTCGCCCGACAGCGTATGCGCGAACAGCGCTTCCAGCACCGCCAGCGGGCCGGGCAGCACGTCGCTGCGGGCAACAAGCGCGACGATCTGCCATACCAGCACCAGGCCGGCGAACGACCCCGCACGCACCAGCGCCGGACGCCGATTCACGGGCGAACGCACCCGCGCCATGTCACGGCTGGCGATAGCCATCCCAGAACACGTCGGGCGACAGCCGGGTCACGCCGCCGGTGAGCCGGCCGTCGCTTTCGCTGGCGAGCACGTCGAACAGCTGCCCTGCCGCCGCAATTTCGGGGGCGCCGTAGCGTTTGATGATGCCGGCGCGGTAGCCGTCACGGATCGCGGCAAAAACGGCCTCGCTTTCCGGCTTGATCATCACCTTGAGCGGCGCCCAGGCCTCGTCGGACTCATCGAGCAGGCGCTTGGCATCCTGGCTGGCGGCCAGAAAATGCTGCAGTTCGGCCCGGTGTTGGTCGGCCCAGTCCTCGGCGAACACCCAGCCAAGCAGCGGCGGCACCGTATCGATACCCAGGCCTTCGAGCATCTGCTCGACGCTGACCAGCGGACGCATGCCCAGCGCCGACAGGCGTGCGTTGTAGTGCCAGAAATTCACCGCGGCCGGCAGATCGCCCTCGAGCAGCAGCCGATTGATCATCGGCGGCGCGGCAAAGGTCGGCTCGACCGCCTGTTCCAGATCCATGCCCCGGGTCTTCTGCGCGTAGGCACGCAGCAGCAGCCAGGTCTTGTCCACCGGGCCGCCGGCGATGCCCAGCTTCTTGTTGTCGAGATCGGCCAGCGTGGTCACCCCCGATGCCGGGTTGACCATCACCGCGCCCACCGCCCGCGAATAGGGCGCGAACTGATAGCGGCGGTCGTCGGCGCGCTGGCGCGCTGCCCACAGCCAGTCGGAGACGATCAGATCGACGCGCCCGCCCTGCAGCGCCACCGCCAGCGCGTTCTCCGAAGCCAGCGGTACCACCTCGATGGCCACATCGTGCTTTGCGGCCAGGCCATGGCGCTGGATCGTATCCATCTCCCAGCTGACGGTGCCGAACTTGAGCACGCCGATCCGCAGCGGCTCGTCGACGTTATCCGGCGTATCGCCCGAACAGCCACCCAGCAACGACACGAGCAGGATCAGACCTGCCAGCCATAGCCGCCTTGCACCACGCACGGGTGTCGTCATGGATTCTCCTGCCCGATCTCTTGGCCGCACCGCCTTGACACCGTCGCCCTGGGTCGGCTCTTGCGCCGACCGCGTTATTCGTCATCCCGCCGCGTTTGCACACGGGCCGGGATATATCGTTGTTTGAAAGCTTAAATTGCCCGCTAAGGGCCGCGGGGCGCAAGCCCGCGAATAGTCGCAGACCGTCCGGCAGGAACAATGCTCGGCAGGCGATGGCGCCGTTCGCCCGCCGTCCTGGCCCGCGCTTGCCGCCCGGGCGTGCCGGGCGTAGTTTCGAAAGGATGAGATATCGGGCCCGTGTCATCGCCGCGCTGCTGACCGTGTTCGCTGCTGCTGTGGCGGCCGCGGGCGAAGGCGAGATGCTGGCTAGCGCCTGCAGTGCCTGCCACGGTCCAGAGGGGCGCTCCGTTGCCGGCCTGCCTTCGCTTGCCGGCATGAACCGGCATGTCTTCATGGACCGCATGCAGGCATTTCGCCACGGCGACGGGACGATCATGAACCGTATCGCCCCCGCCTATGACGCGGCACAGACCGCCGCACTGGCCGACTATTTCGCCGCGCTCGACCGCGGCGACAACGAACAGCGCCATGCCCCCTAAGGAAGCTCTGCATAACCTCTCGCGGATCGCGTTCGAGTCCTCACAGACGGTGCGACAAGGCGTCCGAGCGCAGCGCCTGCCTCATTGGCAGGCCAAGCTCGGCAACGCAGTCGCGGCGTCTGTGAGGCCGAACCCCTTCGGGGCCGGGGCTTTGCGCCCGCTTGATCGGCGTCAGTGTTCGCTACCGTGCAGCAAGCACGCTACGCTCTCACTTCCTTGTCAATCACGCGCAAAGCACGCCAGCGCGACCGCGACAGGTTATGCAGAGCTTCCCTAACGATCGCCGAACCCTGCTGCGCGGGCTGGCCGGCGCGGCCGCGCTCGGTGCGCTCGGCCTGCCGCTGCGTCGCGCACGGGCCGCGCCCTCGACGGTGGTGATTGCCGGCGGCGGTTTCGCGGGCGCCAGCTGTGCGCTCGCCCTGCGCCGGCTCGCCCCTCAGGTGCGCGTGACGCTGGTGGATCGCCAGCCGCATTTCGTCACCGGCCCGTTTTGCAATGCGGTGATCGCCGGCCTGCGCCCGATCTCGTCCATCACCCAGGGCCACGCCGGCCTGAGCGCGGCCGGCGTTCGCATCGTGCATGCCGATATCGACGGGGTCGAACCGGCCGCGCGCCGTATCCGGCTGGCCGACGGCCGCACCATCGGCGGCGACCGGCTGGTAATCGCCCCCGGTATCGATTTCGACTGGGCCGCGATCGACGGCTACGGCCCGGCACAGGTCGAGCGTATTCCCCATGCCTGGCCCGGCGGCGCCGAAGCGCTGCGCACCCTGCGCCAACAGCTGCGGGCCATGCCCGACAACGGCCGGGTGGTGATCAGCGTGCCGGACAATCCCTATCGCTGCCCGCCGGGGCCCTACGAGCGGGCCAGCCTGATCGCCCACTTTCTCAAGCAGCACAAACCGCAGGCCAGCGTGCTGATCCTCGACGCCAAGGATCATTTTTCCAAGGAGCCGCTGTTTCGCACCGCCTGGGGCACACGCTACGGCGAACGGCTGCAGTGGCGCGGCGGCCGGCGCGACGGCGCACGCGTGGTGGCGGTGGATAGCCAGAGCCGGTGCGTGCGTACGATCAGCGGCGACGAATACGCAGCCGACGTGCTCAATATCATTCCGCCGCAACGGGCCGGGCGTCTGGCGGGCGATGCCGGACTGACCGACGCCGCCGGCTGGGTGCCGGTCGCGGCCCACGATTTCTCGGTGGCCGGCTACGCGGGCGTGCATGTGATCGGCGATGCCGCCCGTGCCGAGCCCATGCCCAAATCCGCCTATGCCGCCAACATGCAGGCCAAGCTGTGTGCCCATGCCATCGCCCGCGACCTGGCCGGCGAGCCGGCCGTGGAAACAAAGCTGATCAACGCCTGCTACAGCCTGGTAGCCCCGGACTACGGCATCAGTATTACCGAGGTATATCGGCTCGATGGCGATACGCTGGCCGCCATCGCAAACGCCGGCGGCATATCCGCGCTGGCGGCCGACTCGCAAACCCGCGCCGCCGAAGCCGACTATGCCCGTGCCTGGTATCAAAACATCGTGCGCGACAGCTTCGGCTAGCCGCGCCGGCCGACGACCCCCGGACGCCGCTACTCGAGCGTCGCCTTTTCCAGCGCCGGATAAAGATACGTCACCGAGCGCCGGTATTCGGCTGGCTGTACGGCCAGCGCGGCCCAGCGCGGCGGCAGCGCTTCGAACATCAGTTCGGCAGCGCTGTCGCCGCGCGCCGCCCCCGCCTGCAGGCGCTCGACCAGCCAGCGCAGATAGGCACCGGTCTGCTCGAGCGGTGTGTCGTCGCTTGCCACCGGTCCGTGCCCGGGCACCACGATACGAAAACCGGTACGGGCTGCGCCTGCCAGCGCCTGCTGCCAGCCGGCGATATCGCCATGCGGCGTGGCCGGCGCCCGGTCGTGGAATACGACGTCGCCGGCAAAGAGCACGCCGGTACGACGATCCAGAATCATGAGATCGGCCGGACTGTGCCCGGCCGTGGCGATCAGTTCGAGCCGGTGATCGCCGTAGTCCACGACCGGCTCCATGTCGGGCACGATGATCTCATCCGGCACCACGGCCGATGTACCACGCATGGCCGCGCCGACGCGGTCGTAGAGATGTCGGGCCATCGCCTCGCCGGCGCTACGGATGGTCCGTGCGGTGGCCGGTAGCGCAGCAATAGGCACATCCGCGAAGGCGTTGTTGCCCAGAAAATGGTCGGCATGGGCATGGGTGATGTACACCCGCACCACCGGCCGGTCCGTGACGCGGGCGATGGCGGCGCGCATGGCTTCGCCGTAGAGGCGCGACGGGCCGGTATCGATCACCACCACGCCCTGCTCGGTCACGATGAAGCCGCTGTTGGCCACCGCGCCATGGTTGTCGAAATCGAAGGCCTCGAGCGCGCCGAGGAATACATAGGTATCGGGCGCGACGCGTTGCGGGACCAGCTCGTAATAGTCGTCGGCGCCAGCCGGCGTGATGGCAGACAGCAGCCACAGGCACAGCAGAACGATAAAACGCGCCGACATCACGGCGACGCGGCCCTGGCAGCCGGGGCTACGTCCTTGCTATAGCGCTGCGCCCGGACGTCGCGCACCTCGATATGCAACGGTTCGCGGCCGGCGATATCCAGGGTGAATACCGCCGTGGTGGCCAGCGACTTGCCCGGAACCAGCCGTGCGCGCGGCTCGCCCGCGCTATCGCTTACGCTGATCCGGTCGATCGCGGGCACCGACTCGCTGTCCGACGCCGGCTGTCGAATACGAAACTTCAAGCGTTGATAACCTTCCGGTCGCGGCCAGACCTGCGCCTCGATGCCAGGCCCCGCGCCTGGCTCTGCTGCATCGCTCGCGGTCATGCTCGGCGCGGCACAGCCGCCGCCCTGGGCATCGATCCAGCGGCCGCCGATATGCCATACGCCGTCGCCCGTGAGTACGGCCGCCCGCAGGGGCGTGGCCTGGGCAAGGCGCAGACCGAATCCCAGCCTGAAATCGCGCGCTGCCGGCGCCGCGCCCGGAAAATAATCCAGCACCGCACCGGGGGCGGCGGCATCCGCCAGCACGCGGATGTGGCGTACGTCTTCCAGGCCGGATATGCGCAGGAAAACCGGAGTGGCCCGGCCGTCTTCGCCCGCGCCCGGCGCGAACACCTGCACGCGTTCGTCGAACACAATCCGGGCGTCGCGAAAATGCTCGGCCACGATATAACGCCAGCGCGACGAGTCCAGCGGATCGGCCGGTATCGACGCGGTGGTGGCTGCCGGCGCGCCGAGCGCATACCCGAACAGACACAGCCACAGCAGGCATGAACCCGCGCGCATGCGCTGCCGCCTCATGCTAGCCATCGATCGCGCGCAGCCTTGCCAGCCGCGCGGACCCGGGCGGATGGGTCGCAAACACCGCGGCATACCAGCGGTCCATGGTCGGCGCGGTGAGGTTGTTCGCCAGCAGTTTCTCCAGCGCCGAGATCAGCGCGGCCGGCTGGGCGTGTTCGGCGGCATAGGCATCGGCCTCGTATTCGTAGCGCCGCCGGCGCGCGGACTGCCAGCCCTGCAGCGGCCAGCCCAGCGCCGGCAACAACAGATAGGCCGCCACCGCGAGCAGCGCCGGCGCTACCGCCAGATCCGCCCACGCCGCCACCGTACCGATCGCGAGATAACCACCGAACAGAAGCACGGCCTGACTGGCATAAAAACGCTGCAGATGACCACAGCGGTAATGACCGAGCTCGTGGGCCATGACGGCCTCCAGTTCTGCCGCCGACAGGTGAGCGATCAGCGTATCCGAAAGCACCACCCGCTTGGATCGGCCCAGGCCGGTGAAATAGGCGTTGGCCCCGCGCGAGCGGCGCGAGGTATCCACCACCAGGACCTGCTCCAGGCGCGTACCGCAGCGCTGCATCATGGCCTCGAGGCGCTGACGCAGCTCGCCGGGCGCAAGCGGCTCGAAACGCTCGAACAGCGGCGCGATGAGATTCGGCCGTGCCCAGAACAAGAAAGCCGTGCCCACGATCATCAGCACCCCGCTCGCCGGCCAGGCCCAGCCGAACGGCGCCACGGCGAACGGCCACAGAACCCAGAGGCAAGCCGGCACCGCGAGCGTCGCATTGAGCATTACGCGGCGGGCGCTGTCGCCTGCGACCGCGGCGAACGTGCGGGTCGACATACCGGCGGTACGCTCGACGAACCGCCAGCGTGCCCACACCCGCATCTCGCACAGCAGCTGATCGAGGGCCGCGAATACGACAGCAAACGCCAGCACGCCGGCCCACGCGTAGGCCTCGAGGCCGGCATACAGGCCCGCGAGCGCGCCGCTGGCAAGCCAGAAGACGATACGTGCCACGCGTTCGAAGCCTGCCAGCCATTGAAATAGCGCCCGCCGCTGGCCATAGCGCAGAAGCCGTTGCTGCGAAGGCGCGCGCAGCTCGGCCGCCAGATGGCGCCACTGGCGCAGACATACGATCGCCTCGAACACCAGCGACCCCAGCAGCCAGCCGGCCAGGCTCCAGAAAAGCACTGCGGCGCTCATCGACGAGGCAGCCCCGACACGGCACTGCCCGTTCGCGGCACCCTGCTTACGTCGCATTCGCTCGGTTTCATCGAGGGCGTAGTGTGGATCGCGAACCGGCGCGAACGCCGGCACACAACAGGCCGACGGCCCATAAATCGATTAATTGCGAGACGAGGAACAGCCATGACGATCACGATACATCCCAGCGTCGATAAAGGCATGACGCCGGCAGCAGAGAATTTCTCCGGCGGCACGCTCAAATGCCGCTGCAGCAAAGACCCTGTCCAGGTCGAGGTTTCTTCCCAGTGCGCGCACAACCATGTCTGTGGCTGCACGATGTGCTGGAAACCCGAAGGCGCCACCTTCGCCCAGATCGCGGTGGTGCCCAGCGACAGCGTCAAGATCCGTGAAAACGAGAAGAAGCTGAAGGTCGTCAACGAGAACGCGGCGATCAAACGTCACGCCTGCCGCGACTGCGGCACCCACATGGTCGGGCATATCGAAGACAGCAAGCATCCGTTCTACGGCCTCGACTTCATTCATACCGAACTCTCCGACGAGCAGGGCTGGGAACCGCCACAGTTCGCGGCCTTCGTGTCGTCGATCATCGAAGCCGGCACCGACCCCAACCGGATGGGCGAAATCCGCCGTCACCTGCACGATGCCGGCCTGGAACCCTACGACTGCCTGTCGCCCACCCTCATGGATGTGATCGCGACCCATACAGCCAAGCAAAAAGGCGTGCTGTAGCACTGCCCTGCCGCCGGCTCGGCCCCGAGCCGGCGGCGTTTTCGAGTGCGTTGCTGCAGCCAGGGCAAAAGTCTTTTCCCGGCGCGAGGTTCAGTGATATTGCGCATTCCACGGGCGCCGCGCCTGCATGCAGGATGCAGATTCAAGCTTTCGAACCACAGCGAGCGCCTTATGAAAGCACTCACCTGGCACGGCACCCACGACGTACGCGTCGACAACGTCGAGGATCCGACCATCCAGCAGGATCGCGACGCCATCATCAAGATCACCGCCACCGCGATCTGCGGCTCCGATCTGCACCTCTACAACGGCCTGATGGCCGGCATGCAGGCCGGCGACGTGCTCGGCCACGAGTTCATGGGCGAAGTCGTGGAAACCGGCTCGGCCGTGAACAATCTCAAAAAGGGCGATCGCGTGGTCGTACCCTTCACCATTTCCTGCGGCAGCTGCTTTTTCTGCAACAAGCATCTGTATTCGCTGTGCGACAACTCCAACCCGAACGCCGATCAGGCCGCCGAGTTGATGGGCCATTCGCCGGCCGCCCTGTTCGGCTATTCGCATGTGCTCGGCGGCATCCCCGGCGGCCAGGCCGAGTACGTGCGCGTACCCTATGCCGACGTCGGCCCGATCAAGGTCGAATCCGACCTGCGCGACGATCAGCTGCTGTTTCTGTCGGACATCTACCCGACCGGCTACCAGGCCGTCGATCAATGCGATATGGAAGCCGGCGACACGGTCGCCATCTGGGGCTGTGGCCCGGTCGGCCAGTTCGCGATTCGCAGCGCCTGGATGATGGGCGCGGGCCGCGTCATCGCCATCGATCGCGTACCCGAGCGCCTGAAGCTGGCCCAAGAAAAAGCCGGGGCCGAGGTGATCAACTTCGAAGAAGACGACGTCTACAGCAAGCTGCTCGACATGACCGGCGGGCGCGGGCCGGACTGCGGCATCGACTGCGTGGGCGCCGAAGCCCATGGTCAGGGCGACCCGGAAGCCATACGCCGCAGCGCGGATTCCACGGAAGACAATCATCCGCATGCGATCAACGAAATGATCATGTCGGTACGCAAGGGCGGGCGGCTGTCGCTGCCGGGCGTCTATACCGACAAGGTGGACGGTTTCGCGATCAACGCGCTGATGAACAAGTCGCTGTCGGTCAAGGGCGGCCAGACCCATATGCAGGGTTATCTCAAGGGCCTGCTCAATACCGTGGAACAGGGGCTGATCGACCCATCGTTCATTATCACCCATCGCTACGGGCTGAGCGACGCGCCCCAGGCCTATGCCAACTTCAATGCCAAGGAAGATGGCTGCATCAAGGTGGTGATGACGCCGTGATAGAAGGCGTTTGAAACCACGACAGGACTGCGGGCCGAACGAAAAAAGGGGCGATGAATCGCCCCTTTTTCTTGCCCGAAAACAATCTGCTAGCGCAGGATCAGTACCGGCAGGTTCGCATGACGAATCATTTCGGTGGTGGTGCTACCCACCAGCAGATGGCGGATGCGCGAATGGCCATAGGCGCCCATCACCAGCATGTCGATATCATTGGCCTGTTCGTAGGCGCGCAGCGTGGCCTCGACCTCGCCCTCCTCGAGCACGGCGATCGTGACCTCGCCGCAGACAGCCTCGAGCGCGACCTTGGCCTCGTCGAGCTTGGTGCGGCAGTCGTCGCTGGCATCGCCGACATAAACCAGATGACAGACCACGCCGGCAAACAGCGGGCTGGCGGCGATACGTTCGATCATCGCCTTCGAGGTACGGCTGCCGTCGAAGGCAACGACGATCCGCTCGGGTGTTTTGAACGCAGGCGGCGTAATCAGCATCGGGCAATGCAGCGAGCGAATCACCCGTTCGAGATTGGAACCCAGATGCTCGTGGGCGGTATCGGCGGTTTCACCGCGCTTGCCGAGCACGAGCAGGCGGGTTTCGCTTTCCATTTCCACCAGGGTTTCGGCCAGCGCGCCGTGGCGCTGGCGCGAGGCGGCATTGGCCACGCCGTCGGCCGCGGCGCGCTCGCAGGCGGCATCGAGCATGATGCGGCCCTGCTCGCGCTCCAGACGGGCGCGCTGCTCGTCGAGCTGCGCCAGCTCGGCAAGCAGGTGCTCGCGCGACCCGAGGCCGATCTGGCCACTCACATCGGACTCGGCCGCGCGCCCGGTCTTGTCGATGACGTGCACGAAGGTCAGCCCGATATCCAGGCGCAGGCTCGCCCAGGCAGCCGCATCGCAGACCGCCTGGGAATAGGCCGACCCGTCGATACAAGCGGTGACGTGGCGCTCGCTCATGAGAACTCCTCGGTTACTTGTTATTGCTAATGACCGCCGAGCAGTTTCTCAGCGTCGGGCTTGTCGTGCACGGCGATGCGGTCGACCAGGGTGGCACTGGCTTCGTTGAGCCCGACCACCTCGACCTCGGCACCCTCGCGCCGGAATTTGAGCACCACCTTGTCGAGCGCGCCGACCGCGGTGATATCCCAGAAATGGGCACGACGCAGGTCGATGCGCACGTGGTCCAGCGCCTCCTTGAAGTCGAAGCCGGCCACGAACTTCTCGGCCGAAGTGAAGAACACCTGCCCGACCACTTCATACTCTCGCGAGCGGCCGTCGTCGGTTTCGCGACTGCCGATATAGAGCAGCCGCCCCACTTTGTTGGCGAAGAACAGCGATGACAGCAGCACGCCCACGAACACGCCGATCGCCAGATTGTGGGTGGCCACCACCACGGCAACGACGGTGACCATCACCACGTTCGTGCTCATCGGATGATTGCGCATGTCGCGCAGCGATTCCCAGCTGAAGGTGCCGACCGAAACCATGATCATCACGGCTACGAGTGCCGCCATGGGAATGAGCGACACCCAGTCGGACAGGAACACCACCATTACCAGCAGCACGACACCGGCGGTCAGCGTGGAAAAACGAGTGCGACCGCCCGATTTGATGTTGATGACCGACTGGCCAATCATGCCGCAGCCGGCCATGCCGCCCAGCAGGCCCGCGCCGATGTTGGCGATGCCCTGCCCGCGGCATTCGCGGTTCTTGTCGCTGGGCGTATCGGTGAGATCGTCCACGATCGTGGCCGTCATCATCGATTCCATCAGGCCGACCACGGTCAACATGATCGAATACGGCAGGATGATCCAGAACGTCTCCAGCGTCAGCGGCACATCCGGCCACAGGAACACGGGCAGCGTATCCGGCAACTCGCCCATGTCGCCCACGGTATTGATGCCCATGTCGCTGGCCATGTAGACGCCCGTGAGTACGAGGATGCAGATCAGCGGCGACGGCAGCATGCGCCCGACGACCGGCACATACGGAAACAGGTAGATGATGCCCAGCCCGGCTGCGGTCATGGCATAGACATGCCAGGTCACACCCGTGAGCTCGGGCAGCTGGGCCATGAAGATGAGAATGGCCAAGGCGTTGACGAAGCCCGTGACCACGGACCGGGAGACGAACCGCATCAGCTCACCGAGCTTGAGCACGCCGGCGACGATCTGCAGCACGCCGGTCAGCAGCGTGGCCGCGAGCAGGTACTGCAGCCCGTGTTCGGCCACCAGCGTGGTCATCAACAGCGCCATCGCCCCGGTCGCCGCCGAGATCATGCCCGGGCGTCCGCCCGCGAACGCAATCACCACGCAGATACAGAAGGAGGCATAGAGGCCGACCTTCGGATCGACCCCGGCGATGATGGAGAAGGCAATCGCCTCCGGAATGAGCGCCAGCGCGACCACCGTGCCGGCGAGCACGTCGGCCCGGATATTGGAGAACCAGGTTTGTCGTATCGATTGGATCATCGTGTCTCGTGCCTGCTGAACGATACCTCGCGCTGTCGGGCGGCATGGCCGCACGGCACCGGCATCGATGGCGTCTGTCAGTCACCTCAGACACCGGATTATTCGTTTCACAGAGCAAGCGCCAGGGCCAGCAACCGCCGGAACGGCGGCGTGGCGGTCGCGAACGCGACGGGCGCGGCTGCGCTCGACTTGAAGGCCTGGCCTGCCCGTGACATGACACGAACCGGGCCCCGGCCTTTCGAGCGCGCGGATAGTAACAGAATGAACGCGCGACGGCCCATCCCAATCGCGCCGCACGGGCGATCGATCGCGGTCGCGAACCGCTCTGGGTGGGTCGACCCTGCCGCCGCCCGTCGTCGACCGGGGCTTAAACGCTCGGCATGCCGCCAACGATACGATCGTCATCCGCTGCGTCGGCGCTGATGTACAGCGCCTGCATCGAAGCACGCAGGTCCGCCGTGATCGGCGTCGGCCGATGCCGCTCTTGGTCGATGAGCACCATGGTGCTACGGGCGGTGGCCAGCCGCTTGTCGCCCACCGCGGCCGCGCCGGCCAGGGCGAATGAGCTGTTGCCGATCCGGTCGATGCCGCAGGTCACCTGGACGTTGGCACGGCCGCGATGCCAGCTGTGATAGCTCAGATCCACGCCGGCCACGAGCATGCCCAGCGCCGGGTCATTGCGGATGGGACGCAGCGTGCCGGCCCGCGACTGCTCCATGTACCGTGAAACCGCCAGTTCACCGATCACCGCATCCGGGTCAAGATCGGCATAGCGCCCGGAAATCTCGGCCACGGCCGGATAGCCCGATATCGGTACGTGCTCGGGCGGCACCGCCGGCCAGTCGTTGACCGGCACGTCGTGCGCGGCGCGGCGCTCTGCCAATGCCGCATGCACGTTTTGCGGCAGCGCGACCCAGCGGTCCGCATGCCAGGCGCCCATCAAGCAGTCCTGTACACCCACGCACTCGCCCAGCTGAAACAGCCCGGTAACAAGGCGATAGCTATCGGCGGCCACCTCGACCAGGCGCGTGGCGCAAGTCACATCGTGGGGGTAGTGGGTCTCCCGCAAGAACTGGGTGAGCGTGCGACGCGGGCGCAACAGTACGGTATCGGAAAACAGATGCGCCTGCCCCAGCACCGCCAGCTGATAGCGAATACGTGCCTCGACGTGCAGGCCGTGCACCGCCACGTTGTTGACGTGCCGGATCGTATCCAGATGCGCGTATTGCAACGCCAGGGTATGGCGCAGATCGTAGCGTTCGGGGTGGCTCTGCCAACCGGGCGTCTTCACAGGCATGTCCTTGAAACGGATAGCAACGCGTCGCCGACCGGCTGTTCGAGCAAACACGACCGATACGCGCCAAGGCTGCGATTATGAACTGCCAACGGCAATGATTTCATGCCGTGCGCCCTTAGCCGGCAGTGTTCAAGTTGCGCGCTGGCGCCCGTGGCAGGCAAGCAGCCATGTTTTCTTTCCCGGGAAACGCGCCTTGTATGCGGCGCCACAGCCGCGGAGCGGCCTGCGGTGTCTGACGACGTCTGCGGGCAATTGCGGAGTCGTTCGTGCCCGCAGAAACGCTATGATCGCTGATCGCGCATTTCTCAAATCCAAGAATAAACTGCGAGGAGCCCCCATGACCGCACCGCAATTCTCGACCATCTCGCTGGATATCGAGGACGGCATCGCCACCCTGTGGCTGGACCGTCCCGAGAAAATGAACGCTTTCACGCCGCAGATGAAGAACGAGATGATTGCGGCCTTCGACCATACCGACGCCAACGATGCGGTGCGTGCGGTGATCGTCACGGGCCGCGGGCGGGCGTTCTGTGCAGGCGCGGATCTGTCGTCGGGCGGCGATACCTTCGACTACGACAAGCGCCAGGGCGAGGACCACGTTCGCGACGGCGGCGGCCAGGTCACGCTGCGGATCTATCGCAGCCTCAAACCCGTCATCGGTGCGATCAACGGCGCGGCGGTGGGCATCGGCGCCACCATGCAGCTGCCCATGGATATCCGTATCGCGGCCGACACGGCCAAGTTCGGCTTTGTGTTCGCACGCCGCGGTATCACCCTCGAAGCCGCCTCGTCGTGGTTTCTCACCCGCGCGGTAGGCATGTCGACCGCATTGGAATGGTGCTATTCCGGCCGCGTGTTTCCGGCCAGCGAGGCCCATGAGCGGGGCCTGGTGCGCTCGCTGCATGCCGCAGACGACCTCTACGGTGCAGCGGTCGCACTCGCGCACGAACTTACCGACGAAAGTGCGCCGGTCTCCATCGCCATGACCCGCCAGCTGCTCTGGCGCATGCATGCACAGGGCCATCCCATGGATGCGCATCGTATCGATAGCCAGGCAATTCGTGCTCGTGGGCGCTCGGAAGACGCCAAGGAAGGGGTCTCGTCATTTCTGGAAAAACGACCGGCGAACTTCCCCAACCGCGTATCCAGCGATATGCCCGATTTTTTCGATTGGCAGCATGAGCCGCCGTTTGAATAGGGACGCCGCACGGCGCGGCACACAGGCGCTGCGCCGGCTCGATCGGCAGGCATTGTAGACAAAGAAAGACGCACTCCCTATAAACGAAAGAGTCGCATCTAGACAGGCCAGCGCACAGCCCAAGTATTTGACGATGCGCTGCGGGGACGGGGGATGGATTTTTTAACCGCCACGTACGACGACCGACTGGTGGCCGCATCATTGGCGTGCGCGCTGATGGCTGCGTATACCGCGCTCGATCTGGCGAGCCGGATACGGACCATGCCCGAGGTATCTCGCTATGCCTGGCTCGTGGCCGGTGCGATCGCTCTGAGCACCGGCATTTGGTCGACGCATCTGCTGGGCACGCTCGCTCTGGCATTGCCTATCGATATCGGCTTTCGAGTCGATATCTGTGCCCTGGCCTGGCTGATGGGCGTGCTGGCTTCGCTCGTTGCACTGGCCCTGCTCATACGACAGCGACCGACCCGAACCGAGCTGTTCGGCGCCAGCCTGCTGCTGGCCGGCACTATCCTGGCCCTCCACTATCTAAGCATCGGGTCGATGCAGATCAGGCCGCCGATCGTCTACGACCGCGTATGGGTCGCGCTATCGATACTCGTGGCCATCGCTGCCTGCAATACGTCTCTGCGCATCGCCTTCAGCCGGCCCTCGGCCAGCGGACTGAGCGCCTTCGGGCGCAAGTCTGCGGGCGCGCTGCTGCTGGCGATCGGCGTCGTGGGCACGCACTATGTCGGTATTCAGGCCGCCCAGTTTCCTGCCGCCAGTACGAGTGCGGCCGCCAGCGAGCTGGATTGGCGCTGGCTGGCGCTGTTGATCTGCAATACAACCGTGCTGCTGTCGGCGACCCTGCTCATTGCAATCGCCCTGGATCGGCGTATGCACAGGCGCACCGCGCAGCTGGTGCGATCGCTGGACATGGCGAATCTGCAGCTGCACCACGCCAGCCGCCACGACCCCCTCACCCAGCTTGGCAATCGACCGTTGCTGCGCGAGCGCCTGGAACAGGCCATCATGTCTGCGCACGCCAACCGCCAGCGCGCCGCGCTGCTGCATATCGGCCTGGACCGTTTCAAGCAAATCAACGACAGCCTCGGGCACGATGCCGCCGATACGCTGCTCACCCGCCTCGCCCAGGCCATTAGCCAGTCCGCCCAGGCGGGCGATACCGTCGCCCGTGTCGGTGGCGACGAATTCTTGATCCTGATGACCGGCGACGTCGGCAGTCGCAGCCTGCATCGCCACTGCGAGCGCTTGCTTGCGCTGATCCGGGATATCCACTCCGGCCAGACGCGGCTGTCGGGCAGCATCGGCGTGGCCCGCTACCCGATCGACGCCTACGACGCAGCGGGCCTGATTACCGCGTCGCATATGGCGATGTACAGCGCCAAGCAGGCCGGCCGCGATCAGTACGCCTTCTTCACCTCCGAGCTGGCACAAAGCGTTGAGCGCGATGTCACCATTCGAAGCGAATTGAGTGAAGCGATCGACTGCGGGCAGATCCAACCCTATTACCAGCCCAAATACGACGTGCGTACGCGGCGCCTGGTCGGCGCCGAAGCCCTGGCACGCTGGCACCACCCGGCCGATGGTTTCGTGCCGCCGGATCGGTTCATCGCCGTCGCCGAACGCTCGCGCCAGATCAGCAGTCTGCAGAACTGCATGCTGCGCGCTATCTGTGCCGACATACGCGACTGGCGCAGCCAGGGCCTGCACGTACCTCCGATCGCGTTCAACCTGTCGGCCAGCTGTCTGCGCGATCCGGCCCTGGCCACCACCATCGCCGCCATCCTGGCCGAATTCGGACTCTCCCCGCGCGATCTGATCTGCGAGATCACCGAAACCGCGGCCGTGCCCGAGCTTCAACAAGCCCTGCACACGCTGGGTAAGTTGCGTAGTCAGGGCATACGCATATCCATCGACGATTTTGGAACCGGCCTGTCGAGCATGTCTTATCTGCGCGACCTGCCGATCGACCAGCTCAAGATCGATAGAGCCTTCGTTGCACGGCTGGGCAATAACGTCGACAGCGGCAACGCGATCGTGCGTTCGATCATCGATCTGGCCCATTCGCTCGAGCTCGACGTCGTCGCCGAAGGCGTGGAACTCGAATCCCAGCTGAGCACGCTCGCCGAGCTGAATTGCGACGAGGTGCAGGGCTATCTGTTCAGCCCCGCCGTCGAGGCCGACGCGTTCGCTGCCGGCCTGAACCAGACCTCGCAGATACGCCCCCGATCGATTCACTAGGGCAGACGCCGCGAACGCCTTTCGGGGTGAATGCCTCAATCAGCCATCGTTCTTGAATTTGAGGCGCACATCGCGGGTGCGAAGAACCGACAAGGCCCAGAATTCGCCGGCCTGGCAGCCCTTGCCTACGCGACGCAAAGGCCTGCCAAAGCGACTGCTTAAACCCCTGAAGCCTGGATCGAAGTCGGGCCCGGGTTCAGTCTCCCAGGATCTCACGCAGCACTTCGTCGGTATGCTCGCCCAGCATCGGCGGTGGCCGCCGATACGCAACGGGCGACTCCGATAGCCGCAGCGGACTCGCCACCAAACTCAGCTCGCGCTGCAACGGATGCGCCATTGTGATTCGCAAGTCGCGATGCTGCGCCTGTGGGTCACGGAATACATCGTCGATACTGTTGACCGGCCCGCAGGGCACACCGGCCGCGTCGAGCAGGGCGACCCATTGATCGGTTGTGCGCATCACCGTGGTTTGGCGTATCAGAGGCACGAGAACCTTGCGATGCTCGACGCGTGCGGCGTTGGTTGCAAATCGCTCATCGTCCTTCCACTCGGCATGTTCTGCAGCGTCACAAAAACGCGCGAACTGCTGATCGTTGCCGATCGTCAAGATGATTTCCCCGTCGGCGGTGGGGAAGTCCTCATAGGGGACGATACTTGGATGGGCGTTACCCATACGGTGCGGAACGCGGCCCGACGTCAAATAAGCTGACGCCTGGTTCGCCAGACAGGCGACCTGAACATCGAACAACGCCACATCGATGTATTGGCCCACGCCGCTCTGATGGCGTCGATTGAGCGCGGCAAGCACGGCGACCAACGCATAAAGCCCGGTCGTTATATCGGTTAACGCGACCCCGCTCTTCATGGGGCCGCCGCCGGGCTGATCGTCCGGGCGTCCGGTGATACTCATCAGCCCGCCCATGGCCTGAATAAGAAAATCGTAGCCGGGCTTTCCGGCATACGGGCCATCCTGGCCGAAGCCGGTGATCGAACAGTACACCAAGCGAGGATTGATCTCGCTCAAGGTCGCGTAGTCCAAGCCGTACCGAGCCAGGTCGCCAACTTTGAAGTTCTCGAGCAGAACATCCGACTCGGCCACCAGCTGCCTTATCTGCGCTTGCCCCTGGGCGCATGAGATATCGATCTCGACCGAGCGCTTGTTACGGTTGGCGCCAAGAAAGTAGGCGGATTCCGACGTCGGCCGGCCCTCGGCGTCTTCTAGGTAAGGCGGCCCCCACCCACGCGTATCGTCGCCTCGACCCGGGCGCTCGACCTTGATCACCTCGGCGCCCAGGTCGCCCATCACTTGCGCCGCCCAGGGCCCTGCCAACACCCGTGTCAGGTCCAGCACGCGGATATCCGACAACGCACCACTCATAAGAACTCCTCTCGCTCAGCCCGTGAAAGCCTGTAGGCCAGCCTGGGCGACCAACAGTCAGCGCATGCATATCGTGACTTGCCTGGCAGGTATTGACCACTCACGGCGTCGGCCGATTCCGTCGGTTCTCGTGCGCGAAGAACTCGCGGCTGGAAAATCAGTCATCGCGGTCGCGCAGGGTTAGCGAACGGCGAACGCGTATCCCCGTAATACCCGAAAACCACACGGGCCTTGAGGCGTTCGACAGCTGGGCTATGGAAGAAGTAGCGCGTTTTGAATAACGCGCGATTTCGGGCTGACTCATGCCCCGAGCGGCGCGAACCCGTCGAACCATGCTTGTCTATCTGTCGCAGGTTCGAACAATTATCGATAGTCCAATAAAAAACCCGCCTGCGGCGGGTGTTTTATTGGTGCGCCCGGCAGGATTACTCGGCGCTACGCGCCTCGCCCTTCGGGCCCGTCGCTGCGCGACGGTTCGGGCTCGCTCCGCGAGCCCGTCGAACCCTGCTTGTCTGTCTATCGCAGGTTCGAATGATTGTCGATATACCAATAAAAAACCCGCCTGCGGCGGGTGTTTTATTGGTGCGCCCGGCAGGATTCGAACCTGCGACCTTCGGCTTCGGAGGCCGACACTCTATCCAGCTGAGCTACGGGCGCATCGGCGCCGCAAAGGATACGCACCCGCCGGCGCCGCGTCCATCCTCGTTGCGTACACGTATCCGTGTGAGCGCTAAAATCCGTTATACTGCGCGCGATTCCGCGCATCGTTCGACCACGCAACATAAAGCTTGCCATGACCGCCAATACCGACCAGACATTCTTTCGCGCTTTTACCATCGTACTTGGCGCGCTGTTCCTGATCACGATCGCGGCCATTGTGGGCGCGCGGCTGATTTCCGGCGCGGGTGACAGCGGCGAGATGCGCCCTGAACAGCTCTCGCGCGTGAAGGATCGAACCGAACCGGTGTATGCGGTCAATACCGATCCGAACGCGACGTCGGTTGCCGCCGCGGGCGACGACAGCGGCGGCGAGCCCATGTCCGGCGAAGAAGTCTATGCCAACGTCTGTTCGGCCTGTCATACCTCCGGGGTGGCCGGTGCGCCGAAGACGTCCGATACCGCGGAATGGACGAAACGTCTCGACGAGCAGGGCAAGGACACGCTCTACTCGCGCGCGATCAACGGCTACAAGGGCATGCCGGCCAAGGGCGGCAACCCCGATCTTTCCGAAGAGGAAATGCATAACGCCGTGGACCACATCCTCAGCGAAGCCGGCGCGACCTAAGCGGCTCAACGTCAGCGCTATGCGTTATTAAAAGCCGCCCCACGGGGCGGCTTTTTTATGCCTGGCTGGCGGACGGGGCGATACCGGCCACGCATTGAACCAAAGCGTCAAGATCGGCGACGACCGCTAACGCCGGCTCCCCGCTCTGCACGCGCATGATCGCGCCATCGATCGCCAGCGCGATCTGGCTGGCTTTGGGCTGGGTGCCAGCATTCTGTTTACCCAGACAGCTCGCCACCGCCGCAATCATCTGCTTTTTGTGCATGCGCGCCGCGCGATTCACGCTGGCCAGCGCCTGGCCGTATTCACCCACGCTGTTGAGAAATGCACAGCCACGAAACTCGGGGCCGGCCAGCCACTCGCCAAGCGCCGGCGCGATTGCCTTTGGGTTGCCGCCCTGGCGTGCGAGCGCCTGAACAAACCACTCGAGCCAACGCTCATGCCGCGCCTGCAGAAACGCCTCGACCAGCGCATCCTTGCTGGCGAAATGGCGATAGAAGGTGGCCTTGGTCACGCTGGCTTCGGCAATGAGTGCGTTGGTGCCCGTTGCCCGAATTCCGTCGCGATAGAACAGCCGCTGCGCGGCCTGGAGAATGCGCTGGCGCGGTGGCGCGTGGGCCTCGACGGATATGTTTTCGATCATGCGAACAGTGTAGACAGGTCGGTCTACATGCGCCAGACTTCGCTTATGTAGACAAACCGGTCTACCCATCGCGAGGACCGCCATGACCATCAAAGCCCCCGTACCACCGTTCGATCCCGACAGCGCCGCCCGCAAGGTTCGCCTCGCTGAAGATGCCTGGAACAGCCGCGACCCCAGCCGCGTCGTGCTGGCCTATACGCCCGACAGCAGCTGGCGTAATCGAGTGGAATTCTTGAACGGCCGCGATGCGATACACGCCTTTCTGCAGCGCAAATGGCAGCGCGAGCTGGAGTATCGACTCATCAAGTCGTTATGGACCTACGCCGAGGATCGTATCGCCGTGCGCTTTGCCTATGAATATCGCGACGATACCGGCCAGTGGTATCGAGCCTATGGCAACGAGAACTGGCAGTTCGACGCCGCCGGCCTGATGCATACCCGCCTCGCCAGCATCAACGACTGCCCGATTTGCCCGGATGAACGACTGTTCTTCTGGCCCCAGGGACGGCGGCCGGACGACCACCCGGGGCTGACCGATCTGGGCCTTTGAACACGGACAACAGCCATCCTGCACGCCGCCCGGTCGGGCCGGGCGCACCCTGTTTCAATCCGCGTTTTCGCCCAGCATGGCCTTGAGCGCGGCGAGCTGGCTGCGGCCATGCTCGGCTTCGGCTTTCGGGTCGCGCTTGCGTGCCTGTGGCCAGTCGATTTCGTCCTTGGGCAGCTCTTCCAGAAACCGGCTGGGGGTGCTGTCGGTATTTTCGCCGCCCCGCCGGCGCTGGCGTGCATAGCTCAACGACAGCGTTTTGCGCGCCCGGGTGATGCCGACATAGAGCAGCCGGCGTTCTTCTTCGATCTTTTCGTCGTCCATGCAGGCATGGTGCGGCAAGAGCCCTTCTTCCATGCCGACCAGAAACACGTGGTCGAACTCCAGCCCCTTGGCGGCATGCAGGGTAAGCAGATGCACCTGGTTTTCGATGTCCTTTTCGCTCTGATTGGCAAAGTCCATGAGGCTGAGCCGGCGCACCACTTCGTCGAGCCCGCGCGGCGTGCCGTCGCTGTTTTCTTCCATATGCCCGAGCCAGCCGAGAAATTCGTCGACGTTCTCGAGGCGCTTGCGGGCAGCGCGCGTATTCGCAGCGGTATCGCGTAGCCAGTCGCGATAGCCGATATCGGAAATCAGCTGCACCACCAATTCCTTGGCGGGCATGGATTCGCCGTCGCGCGCGAGACAACGCGCCCAGTCCACGAACTCGGCCAGCCGCCGGCCGGCGCGATCGCCCACGCCGCCGGCCAGCCCCACGCCGCGGGCGGCATCGAACAGGCTCAGGTGCCGACTGCCGGCATAACGGGCCAGGGCTTCCAGCGTGGCCGGCCCGATTTCGCGACGTGGCAGATTCACCACCCGCAGGAAGGCGGCGTCATCGTCCGGGTTGACCAGTAGCTTGAGGTAGGCGGCGAGGTCCCGAATTTCACTGCGTTCGAAAAACGACCGTCCACCGGAGACGCGATACGGAATCTGGCGCTCGCGCATGGCTTTTTCGAACGCGCGCGACTGGAAATTGCCACGATAGAGTACGGCGTAATCGCCGAAGGCGTTGCCGGTGCGCAGCCGGTGCGACGAGATTTCGCTGGCCACGCGATCGGCCTCGCCGGCCTCGTCGGCACAGGCGAGCACGCGGATACGATCGCCCGCGCCCATCGCACTCCACAGGTTCTTTTCGTACACGCGGGCGTTGGCCGAGATGAGCGTGTTCGCCGCCGACAGCACATTGCCCACCGAGCGATAATTCTGTTCGAGCTTGATGACCTTCAAATGCGGAAAGTCGCGCGACAGATCGGCGATATTGCCGGGGCGCGCGCCGCGCCAGGCATAAATCGACTGGTCGTCGTCGCCCACCACGGTAAAGGCCGCGCGCACGCCGGCCAGCAGGCGCATGAGTTCGTACTGGGCCGCGTTGGTGTCCTGATACTCGTCCACCAGCAGGTAACGAAAACGATTCTGCCAGCGCTCGCGGGCGGCCGCGTCCTCGCGCAGAAGTTGCACCGGCAGACTGAGCAGATCGTCGAAATCCACTGCGTTATAGGCCTTCAATCGACGCTGATATTCGGCATAGGCCCGTGCGATCGCCTGTTCGGAACCGGCCGCGCTCGCCGCGGCGGCCTCGGGGTCCATCAAGGCCGACTTCCATGCGCTGATGGTAAAACGCGCGGTCTTGCGCAGCTCGGCATCCTTGCCAATCAGGTCGGCCAGCAGCTTGTCCGCGTCTTCGGCATCGAAGATCGAAAAGCGCGGCTTGTAGCCCAATGCGGCATGCTCGGCACGAATCATCTGCAGGCCGAGGCTGTGAAAGGTGCTGACGGTCAGCCCGCGGGCCGCATCGCCGTCGATGAGCTTCGAGGCGCGCTGCTTCATCTCGCGGGCGGCCTTGTTGGTGAAGGTCACCGCCGCGATGCGGTCGCCCGCATAACCGTTCTTGATGAGATGCGCGATCTTGCGGGTAATAACGCCGGTTTTGCCCGAACCGGCACCGGCGAGCACGAGCAACGGGCCGTCGAGATAACGGACCGCCGCGTCCTGTTGGGGGTTGAGCTTGGGAGTCGCCATGGGCGGCAGAGTCTAGCAGCTAGCGCGACGTGCGCAGACGGTCGATCGCGTATCGACAGGCACAAAAAAGCCGGCCCGAAGGCCGGCTTGGTTCAGCCGCTCAAGACGCGTTTAGAACGATTTGCTGATCGTGCCCACCGCGGTCGCGCCACAGATGTTGGCACCGCCGCAGGCGGCATCGTCCAGGTCGGTATCGACATAGGCGACCGACCAGTCGAGGCCGAACTGGGTGGTCCCCAGCGAGATCGACCAGTCCGCATAGTCTTCGAAATACAGCTCGTTGTCGTCGACGGTCTGGTAGCCGGCATGGGCGCCCAGCGTCAGCCATTCTTCCAGCGGGAATTCGAAGCTGGCGTTGTAGTAGAAGGCATCGCCGGATTCGTTATAGAAATCGTCGCTGTAGGACACGGAGAACGCCGCCGACATGTTGTCGTCGCTGTAGGCGATACCGGGCGTGTATTCCCAGAAGTCGATTTCGTTGTTGTCGCCGGCCGTGCTTGCGCCCGGGTAGTAGTAGTAGAGGACGTTGAAATCGAGCGCCCAGTGTTCGCTCAGCGCCAGACCGTAGCCGACATAGAAATCGATCTCGGCCTGGGCACCGTTATCGCCGGTGACCGGGCTGGGGTTAAAGTTGTCGACGTTCGACGCCCAGGTGCCCATGTACAGGCCGCTGTCGAGGGCATAATCGAACCCGCCTTGAATCGCGAAGTCGCGATCGGTCTGTGACACACCGCGATAACGGTAGTCAGTGGTGAAGGCCACGTTGGCACTGGCTTCGGCGGCGATCGCGCTGGCGCTGGATACGGTCGCGACCGCTGCCGCGCAGCCGATTAGAAGTTGTTTTTTCATCTCGGTTTTTGCTCCCTTTGCAAAAAATCTCGTAGCGAGAAACCCCAAACGCGGCCTAGGCCTTGAACGGGACAGTGGCCGTTGATGCACGAGACATGCCAAACCGGCAGACGTGATCAACCGTTCAACCCGGGCCACACCTTTGCCAATACGTCTGCGCCCTATCGATCGGACGCGGGCGCCTCTGGCATGAGCCCGGCCAGATCACACTTTTATTACAAAATCAGGACGTCGCGTTTCGATCGAGCTGTCGATAGCCGATGGCTTCGGCCACGTGGCCGGCGTTGATGGTGTCGGCGCCGGCGAGATCGGCAATGGTGCGCGCGACACGCAGAATACGGTGGTAGGCACGGGCCGACAGCCCCAATCTGGCGATCGCCTGCTCCAAAATAGAGCGCGCACTTTTTTCGAGCAGGCAATACGTATCGATATCGGCCGGCCGTAGGCACGCATTCGGGCCGTGGCCCCGTGCAGCCGCCTGCTGGCGGGCAACGACGACCCGCTCGCGCACTTCGGTGCTGCTTTCTGCGCGCTCGGCCTGTGCACCACCCATGAGCACATCGCGGCCGACGGGCGCTACATTGAGATGCATGTCGATGCGATCCAGCAAGGGGCCGGAAATGCGATCGCGATAGCGTGAAATACGCTCTGGCGTGCAGTTACAGCGGCCCGAGGCATCGCCGAGGTAACCGCAGGGGCAAGGATTCATCGCGGCAATCAGCTGAAACGCCGCCGGAAATTCGGCCTGACGCGCGGCCCTGGAGATCACGATATGCCCGGATTCGAGCGGCTCGCGCAGCACTTCCAGTACGCGCCGATCAAATTCGGGCAGTTCGTCGAGAAACAGCACGCCGTTGTGGGCAAGCGTGATTTCGCCCGGGCGCGGGGTGGAGCCGCCGCCCACCAACGCCACGCCCGAGGCGGTATGGTGCGGGGCACGAAACGGACGTCGGCCCCAGTTTTCGGGAGAGAAGCCGCCGGGCGAAATCGAGGCCACGGCCGCGCTCTGCATTGCCTGTTCCTGGGTCATGGCCGGCAGCAGGCCCGGCAGCCGGCAGGCCAGCATGGTCTTGCCCGCCCCCGGCGGGCCGATCAGCAGCAGCGAGTGCCCGCCGGCCGCCGCGATTTCAAGGGCCCGCTTGGCCTGCTGCTGGCCGCGCACGTCGGCCATGTCTTCATGTATCGAGGGCGTATGCCCGGCTGCCGGCTGCGGGCGATGCCAGAGCGCCTCGTCGCCGGCGAGGCTGGCGGCCACGTCCGCCAAATGGGCCGCCGCAAACGCCCCGTCCGGGGCGGCCAGCGCGGCTTCCGGGCCGTTGTCCTCGGGTACGACGAGCACCCGCCGGGCCTGGTTTGCGGCCAGCGCCGCGGGCAACGCCCCGCGCACGCCGCGCAGCGCACCGGATAGCGACAACTCGCCCAGGAATTCGTAGCCGGACACGCTCTCGCCCGGAATCTGGCCCGAGGCAGCGAGTATGCCCAGCGCGATCGCCAGGTCGAAACGCCCGCCCTCCTTGGGCAGATCCGCGGGCGCGAGGTTGACCGTTATCCGACGGGTCGGAAACTCGTAGCCGCTGTTGACAATCGCCGCGCGTACGCGGTCCTTGCTTTCCTTGACCTCGGTTTCCGGCAGGCCAACGATCGCCAGCGCGGGCAGCCCGCCGGCCAGGTCGACCTCGACCGTCACCGCCGGCGCTTCCAGGCCGGTCTGGGCTCGGCTGTGTACCGTCGCCAGGGCCACCGTGGGCGCTAGCGGCTGGCGGCGTTGTCGCGTTCGGCTTCCAGCGCGGCCACCTGCGTTTCCAGCGCGTCGAGCTTGCGGCGCGTGTGCGCAAGCATTTCACGCGCGGCTTCGAATTCCTCGCGCGGCACCAGGTCGAGTCGCGCCAGCTGACCCTGAAGAATCGTACGGAAATTGGCGTGCAATTCGTCGCGCAGCGGCGCCACCTGGGGCGGCAGAGCCTGGGCGAGACGGGCAGCGATATCTTCGATAGAGCGCATAAGCGGCTAAGACGACCTTGATGTTTAAAACAACAGCATGACGCGAACGCCCGCCCGACGCAAAAGCGCCTTGCACTTTTTTGGTGCGATGCATTCACGGCCCGTCAACGGCCGTTCAACAAGTCCTCGAATACGCCCCTAACCGACTGTTTTTAATGCCTTGGCACGGTGAGTGCTTAGACCGGTTCGCAATCTCTCGCCTGCACGTCCCGAATGCTTGAATGCGAGGCAACGGGGCGTGCGATACCGCATGACAGGAGCAGGTCATATGAAATTAATCGCAGCCGTAATCAAGCCGTTCAAGCTCGATGAGGTCCGCGAAGCGCTTTCCGAGGTCGGTGTGCAAGGCATCACCGTGACCGAGGTCAAGGGTTTCGGACGTCAGAAAGGCCATACGGAACTCTACCGCGGTGCTGAATACGTGGTCGATTTTCTACCCAAGGTGAAGATCGAAGTCGCGATCGAGGAGTCCGAACTCGAATCGGCCGTGGAAGCAATCTCCAAGGCGGCCCATACCGGCAAGATCGGCGACGGCAAGATCTTCGTCACCGAGCTGGAACAGGCCATCCGTATCCGCACCGGCGAAACGGGCAAGGACGCGCTTTAAGCCGCGCCCGCGTAACGCCTTAAATTTCGAGGGAAACCCCACGCCATGGAAAACAATATCTTCGAATTGCAGTATGCAATCGATACCTTCTACTTTTTGATCTGCGGGGCACTGGTCATGTGGATGGCCGCCGGCTTCACCATGCTGGAAGGCGGCCTGGTTCGTGCCAAGAACACGACCGAAATCCTGACCAAGAACATCGCGCTGTACTCGATCTCCTGCATCATGTACATGATCTGCGGCTACATGATCATGTACGACGGCAGCCTGTTCCTGAACGGCATTGCCGGCGGCGACAACCTGGTACAGGAAGCCCTGGCCGCCTCGGCCGAAAACGGCTTCGGCGGCGATTCGGTATATGCCGACGCTTCCGACTTCTTCTTCCAGGTGGTGTTCGTGGCCACGGCCATGTCGGTGGTGTCCGGCGCGGTTGCCGAACGCATGAAGCTGTGGGCCTTCCTGGGCTTTGCGGTAATCATGACCGGCTTCATCTATCCGATGGAAGGCTCCTGGTCGTGGAACGGCGCCGACGTGTTCGGCCTGTACAACTTCGACGATTTCGGCGGCTTCTCCGACTTTGCCGGCTCCGGCATCGTGCATATGGCCGGCGCTGCCGCGGCCCTGGCCGGTGTGCTGCTGCTTGGCCCGCGTAAGGGCAAGTTCCGCGCCGACGGCACCGTCGGCGCCATCCCGGGCGCCAACCTGCCGCTGGCCGCACTCGGCACGCTGATCCTGTGGATGGGCTGGTTCGGCTTTAACGGCGGTTCCGTGCTCAAGCTCGGTGATATCGCCAGCGCCAACTCGGTGGCCATGGTGTTCTTGAACACCAACACCGCCGCCGCTGGTGGCCTGGTCGCGGCCCTTCTGCTCGCCCGTGCCATGTTCGGCAAAGGCGATTTGACCATGGCGCTCAACGGCGCGCTGGCCGGTCTGGTGGTGATCACCGCCGAGCCTTCGACCCCGAGCCCGCTCGTGGCGACCCTGTTCGGTGCCGCTGGCGGCATCCTGGTGGTGTTCTCGATCCTGGCGCTGGACAAACTCAAGATCGACGACCCGGTGGGCGCGATCTCGGTGCATGGTGTCTGTGGTCTGCTCGGCCTGCTGGTGGTGCCGATCACGAATGACGGTGCCAGCTTTGGCGGCCAGATCGTCGGCGCGCTGACCATCTTCGTGTGGGTGTTCGTGACCAGCCTGATCGTCTGGGGCATCCTCAAGGCGGTTGTCGGCATCCGCGTCTCGGAAGAAGAGGAAGTCGAGGGCGTGGATCTGGGCGAATGCGGCATGGAAGCCTATCCGGAGTTCACCTCCGGCGGCAGCCGTCGCTCGATGTCCTAAATCGCAAACGCTCGCGAGCGATTGCGCATCGAAGAGGCCCCGGCAACGGGGCCTCTTTTTTTTGCGTGATCCCGCCACCCGGACGCCGTGCCCTATCGCACACGCTGCCCCACGGCAGACATCGCCGATTACCCTGTTCGCAATACCGCATCTTCATTCTCGGCATCGGCAACACGGGGGCCGGCTTCGCTATACTTCGCGGCGATCGATTCAGACCGCCCCGAAACGCCATGCTGCCAACCAAAACGCTTCACCTCCCGGCTTTCTTCCTGCTTCTGGCCAGCAGCCTGCCGGCCGCCGCCGCGCCGGTAATCGACGGTGCCGATACCGCCTGGGTCATGACCACGACCGCACTGGTGCTATTCATGACGCTGCCGGGGCTGGCGTTGTTCTATGGCGGGCTGGTGCGGGTACGCAACGTGCTGTCGGTACTCATGCAGTGCTTCGCCATTTGTGCGCTGGCCTCTCTGCTCTGGGTGATCTGCGGCTACAGCCTGGCGTTCTCCGAGGGCAATGCCTTCATTGGCGGCCTCGACAAGCTTTTCTTTGCCGGCGTGGGCGTGTCCAGCGTGGCCGGCACGATTCCCGAACCCGTGTTCGCCCTGTTCCAGATGACATTCGCGGTCATCACGCCGGCGCTCATCATCGGCGGCTTCGCGGAGCGGTTTCGATTCGCCACCCTGCTTGTGTTTACTGCGGCATGGTTGCTTCTGGTCTATGTGCCGGTCACCCACTGGGTGTGGGGCGGCGGCTGGCTGGGCCAACTCGGCCTGCTCGACTTTGCCGGCGGCACGGTCGTACACGTGACCGCGGGCGTAGCGGCACTGGTCGCGGCTATTGTCGTGGGCCCGCGTCACGGCTTTCAGAAGACCGCGATGGCGCCGCACAATCTCACCATGACCGTCTCCGGCGCCGGCATGTTGTGGGTCGGCTGGTTCGGCTTTAACGGCGGCAGCGCCCTGGCCGCCAACGGTCAGGCCGGCATGGCCATGCTGGTCACGCATCTGTCGGCCGCTGCCGGCTGTCTGACCTGGATGGCGGCCGAATGGATTCGTTTCGGCAAGCCGAGCGTGCTCGGTATCGTGACCGGCATGGTCGCCGGCCTGGGCACCATCACCCCGGCCTCCGGCTATGTGGGCCCGGGCGGCGCGATCATCATCGGCATCCTCGCCGGCGTGGTCTGTTTTACCGCCACGCTCTGGGTCGAGCGCAGCCTGCGTATCGACGATTCGCTGGACGTGTTTCCGGTGCACGGCGTGGGCGGCATTATCGGTACGCTGCTGGCCGGCGTGTTCGCCTCCACCCATCTCGGCCCTTTCTCGGGCCAGGGCTTTGCCGCGGGTATCGAAAGCATCGTTGCCCAGGTCGGCATTCAGGCGCTTGGCGTGGCGTCGGTGTTCGTCTATACCGGCGTGCTGACCTGGATCATCCTCAAGGTGCTCCAGGCAACCATGGGTCTGCGCGTGGCCGTGGAGAACGAACAGGTCGGCCTCGATATCTTCGAACATGAAGAACGCGGCTACGATCTCTAGGCCACACCTTTGCTGGCAGCGTGCGCGCCAGCTGTTAGACTCGCTGGCATCAGAAATGAGGAGTTTCAAACCATGAAAATGGTTACCGCCGTCATCAAGCCCTTTCGTCTCGACGATGTCCGTGAAGCACTCGCCGAAGTGGGCGTACACGGCACCACCATGACCGAAGTCAAAGGCTTCGGGCGCCAGAAAGGCCATACCGAACTCTATCGCGGCGCCGAATATGCCGTGGACTTCCTGCCCAAGGTCAAACTCGAAGTCGCAGTGGCCGACGACCGCGTGGAAGCGGTGGTCGAAGCCATTGTGGAAGCCGCCAAGACCGGTCAGATCGGGGACGGCAAGATCTTCGTACACAACCTCGAACAGGTCGTACGTATTCGTACTGGCGAAACGGACCGCGACGCGATCTGATCGGCTGCCCGCGTCGGCGTTGGGTCGGACCCGGCAGCGCGGCGTGAGCACGACACGTTTCCAGGCCATCGGGCTGGCGACCGGCGCGATCGGTCCGGTCGACATCTCGATTGCGGCCGGCGAATGCCTGGGGCTGAGCGCGCCCTCGGGTGCGGGCAAGACCCGTCTTTTGCGCGCCATGGCCGACCTGGACGCACACCACGGCGAGTGTCGCCTCGACGGCGTGGCTGCCGTAGACATGCCGGCGCCGGAGTGGCGCCGGCGTGTCGCCTTTCTGGCCGCGGAATCGGCCTGGTGGGCGGATACACCCCGGCCGCACTTCGAGCGCGACTGCGCCCCCCTGCTGGACGCCCTCGACCTGTCAATATCGCTGCTCGACCAGCCGATCGAACGCCTGTCCTCCGGGCAGAAACAACGTCTGGCGCTTGCGCGCACCCTGGCCCTCACGCCCGACGTGCTCCTGCTGGACGAGCCCACCGCCAATCTCGACGATCGCAATATCGAGCGCGTGGAGCGACTCGTCGGCGACTATCTGTCGAGCCGGCGCGCCTGCTGTATCTGGGTAAGCCACGATCGCGCGCAGCGTGAGCGGGTCGCCTCATCGCAATGCCAACTGGATAGCACAGGCCAGCCGATCGAGGCGTCATGCAACTGATTTCGCTGTCGTTTTTTGATCTGGCACTGGCCGCTATCGCGGTCCTGGCATTGGCAGCCACCACTGCGGCCATGAAGCTGGGCGTCACGCGCACGCTGCTCGTCGCGGCGGTGCGCACCGCGGCCCAGCTCGCGCTCGTGGGCTTGATCCTGGAGGCCATATTCGCCCAGGAGCGCCTGTTATGGGTGGCGCTGATGGCGTTCGTAATGCTGCTGCTGGCCGGCCGCGAGGCCGCGAGCCGGCAGAAGCGCCGCTTTACGGGCGGCTACGGCTTTCTGGCCGGCACCGCGTCGATGTTTTTGTCGTCGTTCGTGACCGCGGTCGCCACGCTCGTGATCGTGATCCGCGTGGAGCCCTGGTATACCCCGCAATACGCGATTCCGCTGCTGGGCATGCTGCTGGGCAATACGATGACCGGCATCGCCTTGTCCATGGATCGGCTCACCCAGGAAGTCTGGCGCGGCGCGACCGTGGTAGAAACCCGACTGGCCCTGGGCGCGACCGCCGGCCAGGCGATCGCCGATATGCGCCGCGATGCGATGCGCGCGGGCCTCATTCCCATGCTCAACGCCATGGCCGCGGCCGGCATCATCAGCCTGCCCGGCATGATGACCGGCCAGATTCTGGCCGGCAGCCCGCCTTGGGAGGCGGTCAAGTATCAGATATTGATCATGTTTCTGATCGCCGCCGGCACCGGCTTTGGCACCCTGCTGGCGGTCGAGCTGGGCACCCGGCGCCTGTTCGACGAACGCCACCGGCTACGCCTGGATCGCCTGCGCCGCGTCTGAAGCGGTGCCGCGGCGCTCAGGCCTGAGGCTTGAGAATACGGCTGAGCAACTCCTTGAGCCGCTGCAAAACGCCGCGCTTTTCCCAGTTTTCGAGCGTGACCTGGTGGCAACGTTCACGATCGTCGTCAAAATCGGCGTCGAGGGCAGCGAAGGTGGGCGGATCGATCATGGCAATGGCGATTTCGTCGTCCTTGCCCATCGAGCGATGGTTGAAGTTCGCCGAACCGCTGATCGCGACCACGTCGTCGACCAGCACGATCTTGGCGTGCAGCATGGTCGGCTGATAGCGATACAGCTTCACGCCGGCTTCGAGCAGCGGCTGATAGGCATCGTCCGCCGCCGCCCGGGCCACGCGCGAGTCGGTATAGGGCCCCGGCATGAGCACTTCGATCTCGACCCCGCGACGGGCCGCGTTGCAGAGCATGTCGATGGTGGCGGTATCAGGCACGAAATAGCCGGTGGTGATCCGCAGCCGATGCCGAGCCAGCGAAATCACCAACCGAAACAGGGTGGCGATATCGCTGTAGTTGACCGCGGCCGAGGTGCGCAACACCTGGACGAGCGCGCCGTTCTTCTCCTCGTCGATTTCCGGATCGGCATATTCCCAGCTGTCGTCGAAGCCGCGCTCGCCGGCCTCGACCCAGTTGGACAGAAACGCCCCGCGCAGGCCGTCGACGACCGGGCCGGTCAGACGAAAATGCGTTTCGCGCCATTCATCGGGTTCGCGGGCATCGCCGTCCCATTCGGCGGCGATGCCGACCCCGCCGGTGAAACCGATCCGGTTATCCACCACCAGAATCTTGCGATGGGTGCGGTTGTCGGCCTGCCAGAAGCGCCAGCGCACGGCCGGGCGGAACCAGGCGATCTGTGCGCCGGCCTGGGTCAGATCGTCGAGCACGTCGCGGGGCATGCTGTGTGCGCCGAAACTGTCCAGGAGTATGCGTACCCGCACGCCGGCACGTGCACGCCCGGCCAGCGCATGACCGAATCGCTCGGCGATCTCGCCCTGCCAGTAGATGAAGGTCAGAAAATCGATCGAATACTCGGCGGCCTCGACGGCCTCGATCATGGCCGGAAAAATGCGAACACCGTTGACCAGGCGTTCGATCCGATTACCCGCGGTGAACGGTATACCCAGCGTGCCTTCGAGCGCGCGCCGGTAATCTCTTGGGTCGTGGCTCGAAGCGGATTTGGGCGTATTCATGGCAACAACACGATTATTTGTGTTGCAGCCTACACCACAGCCATAACGGCCCGAAAATCCATGCCAGGCCGGCGACCATCAAAACACCCTGCAGCAGGCGGTTCTGCAGCAGCGGCCGTAGCAGGCGATCATGCAGCCCAAGGGCGTGACGGCGCCTGCCCCACACGGGCTCCAGCGCCACGTCGATTGCCAGAAACGGCTGCCAGCTCTGGGCGAGCGCAATCCCCGCAACTCGCCAGCTCACCGCAATCGATGCGGCGGTGCCACACTCACACCAAAGCGAGGCCAGCAGGCCGATATAAGGCCCAAGCAGGAGACGTTCGATCTGGCTCTGGCGAGCGTAGACCCCTGGGGCGCGCTCGAAAAACCGGTCCACGCCGGCGGTGTACATGGCCATGATCAAAGCCATGAGCAGATAGCGCGCACGCTCGCCTTCATTCTCGAAGCGCCGGGCCGATGTTGCCAGCCGGTACGGGCACAGCCGCCACTGACCTGCCTCGACGATGGCCGCCGCCATGCGCTGATCCTCGAGAAACCCAAGGCCGGTATCAAAGCCGCCGAGTTCGTTGAAGAATCGGGTCGCAATGATCAGCCCCTGGTCGCCGTTGATCGTATAGCGCCGGCCGGTCGCGCTCTTGGCTTCCAGATAGCGATAGAAAAACGCATGCCCGGTGGTTTCTCGATCGAAGCTCAGGGCAAAGTGGCCGGCCAGGCGCGCCCGATCGTCCGACCCGAGAGCGTCGATCGCGGCCGCCAGCTGCCGCGGGTGGGTCAGGCGGCTGTCGGCATGCAGAAAGCAAAGCCAGGGATGCGTGGCCCGGGCGGCCGCAGCATTCATCTGCGCGCCGCGTCCGGACGGGCTGAACACCACCTCCGCATGGCCGGCGCGGGCTAGCGCGACGGTTCGATCGGTAGAGCCGCCGTCGGCGACAAGCACCTGCAACACCACGTCGCGCTGGGCCGCCAGGTCGGCCAACAGCGGCCCCAGCGCCTCGGCTTCGTCGATCGCCGGGACGACGACGGTCAGCGCAGCCGGCGCACCGATCAGCCGGTCTCCTCGGCCTCGTTCAATGGATCGTGTGCAGCAAAGCCGGGCAGGCGTTCACGCAGCCAGGCCGGAATGCGCTGTTCGAGCCAGTACACCGGTTCGCCGTAGCGCCCGGCGCTGACAAAGCCCACATGGCCGCCATGGCGGGATACTTCGAGCCGGATAGACGACGACAGGGCATCCGGACCCGGTATGACATCCGGCGCCATGAAGGGGTCGTCTTCGGCATGAATGATCAGTGTGGGCAGACGGATATGCCTGAGAAACGGGCCGCTGCTGGAGCGCTCGTAGTAGTCCTCGGCATCGCGAAAGCCGTTGAGGGGCGCGGTCACAGCATTGTCGAACGAGGGAAAATCCCGCAGTTTGCGAAAATCCGGGTACGGCTGCGGCGCTTCGATGAGCTTGAACTTGGCCTCGTAGGCCTCGCGCAGGCCGTTGATCATATGCGCCTGGTAAATACGCGACAGCCCCTGCTGAATGGCCTGGGCACAGCGCTTGAGATCGTAGGGCACCGATACTGCCGTGGCACAGGCCAGGGGCGCGGCACGTCCCTGTTCGCCAAGATACTTGAGCAATACGTTGCCGCCCAGCGAATAGCCGACCGCGGCCAGCGGCGCCCGCGCAAAGCGCCGGCGTACGTGGCGTACAACGGTATCGAAATCCTCGGTTTCGCCCGAGTGATAGCTGCGGGCAAGACGGTTGGGCTCGGCCGCGCCGCGAAAATGCATCAGCACGCCACGCGCGCCGTGGGCGTCGGCCTGACGCAACAGCCCCCGTGCGTACTTGGATTCCAGCGAGCCGTTCAAGCCGTGAAGCACGATCACGATGGGTGCATCCGCATCGAGCCCGCGCTCGGGCAGCCACGACAGATCCAGAAAGTCGCCGTCGTCCAGCTCCAGGCGCTCGCGCTCGACTTCCAGCGCCGGCGAAGGCCTTACCTTGGACGCAAACACCGTCTGCGCATGCGCATTGCGTAGCCAGAACGCGGGCTCGAAGTCGCTGCGGGTCAGCATGATGCAGATCGAGGGTCGAAAATCGGGTACATATCGACGCCCAGTCTACCGCCCTAGCGTTTCAGCCAGATAACCATCCCCGAGCTGGCGCATCTGACGCATGATCCAGGCCGCCTGGCCCTGAACATAGGGCCCGGGCGACGCCGCGCTGTAGCGCACCGGGTTCGGCAGCACCGCGGCCAGCCTTGCACACTGGCCGGTACTGAGCCGGGCCGCGCTCACGCCGAACAGGCGCTGGGCCGCGGCGCCCACGCCGAACACCCGGTCGTCGAACTGGGCGATATTGAGATACACCTCGAGAATACGGCGCTTGGGCCAGAGCACTTCAAGCCAGAAGGTCAGATAGGCCTCTACGCCCTTGCGGATATAGCTCTTGGCCGGCCAGAGAAAAAGGTTCTTGGCCGTTTGCTGGCTGATGGTACTGGCACCGCGAATGGTGCCGCCCTCGGCGTTGTCGGCCAGCGCGTCGCCAATCGCAGCCCAGACAAAACCATGATGGGTCGGGAAGGTCTGATCTTCGGATGCGACCGCCGCCAGTGGCATGCAGGCCGCCATGTCGTCAATATCGGTCCAGCGATAGAAGATCGTCGGACCGTTGTCGCTGGCCTGACTTTCGAAGTGCACGCGTAGCATGTACGCGGTGACCGGCGGGTTGACCCAGCGCATGACCAGAATCATCGCTGCCGGCGCGAGCAAGAGCACGCCGACAGCGATCAGCACATAGCGAAAAGGGCGTTTAAACAGGACGCTCAATAGTTGCTGTTGCCGCTACCGTAGCCACCGCTGCCCTGCTGGTAGCTGTCGTCGTTGGCGCTGTTCGGCTGGTTGTAGCTGTTGTCGCCGCTGTTGCCGCTGTTGTCCTGGGCATCGTAGTTGCCCTGGCGTACTTCGACGCCGTTACCGCTATCGTAGGGCACGGCCTGGCCACGGCTGTAGTCGTCCTGCTGGCTGCCGCCGTTGCCGGCGTTGCCGTTGTTACCCGAGTCCATGCTGGTGCCACGGGTGGCGGCTTCGCGATCGAAATCTTCCGAGGCCGGCATGTAGCGATCCAGCGTATACACGAACTTCTGGCCCGCCTGGGGCAGCCCGGACTCGTTGCCGTTACGCAGAATCGAGTAGGCGTCGATGCCGGCCTTGTCGTAGAACAGCCAGTTCGCTTCGCGGTCGATGCTGATCTTGCCGCCTTCCAGGGAAACACCGGCGAACAGGCCACGGGCGCGCGAATAGGAATAAACTTCGGCATCGAAGCCCAGGTTGGTCGACGCCCCGGCGCTACGGCCGACCGGCCCGGCCGCCACGGCAGCATCGGCACCGAGATTGACCTGACCGTTGGCGATCTTGTCGATGCTGCGCTGGGTTTTGAATACCAGGATGATATCCGACGAGGAGGCACCGGCCTGCCAGCCGATCGAGCCGCCGGTCAGCGAGATGAACGTCGGATTCGACCAGCTGCCGTCCGCGGTGCGTACCGACAGCACGCCCTTGCCGTGGCGGCCGCCCAGAATGAAGCCGGCCTTGAATACGCTGGGGATGACGGCGATGCCATAGGCCTGCCCGAGCAGCGCCGGCGGGATGGCGTTTTCCGGGATATCGACGAACTGGCGCACCACGGTGGTGGCGTCGTCGAGCTTTTGCTCCTGTTCACTGGCCGCCAACGCGCCCGAGGTGGTCGACAGCAGCACGACCGCTGCCACGAACGCCGTGATCCATTGTTTCATCTATGCTTCCCCTGCTTTCGGAGTTGAGGTCGGCTCATGTGTGCCGACTCGAATCGAGTGTTACTCGCGATCAGACCGCTGCAACAACCACAGGTTCACACCGGCGGCATGCGCCGCGATCAGCCCGGGCCCTCCATCAGCCGTTTCTGGGCGGCCAGCGGCGCTTCGTCGCCGACGGGCTCGGCTTTCGTATAGCGCCCGTCGTTGCCGAGCAGCCAGGCCTGACTGTTGTCGGCGAGGTAGAGCGCGAGTTCACGCTGAACCCGATCATATAACGCCGGGCTGGTCACGGGAAAGCAGGTCTCGACCCGGCGGAAGAAATTGCGATCCATCCAGTCGGCGCTGGCCAGATACAGCTCGGGCGTATCGTCGTTGGCAAAATAGAATACCCGCGTGTGCTCCAGGAAACGCCCGACGATGGAACGCACCTCGATATTCTCGGATACACCCTCGACGCCGGGGCGCAGGCAGCAGATACCGCGCACGATGAGTTCGATCTTCACCCCGGCCTGGGATGCCGCATAGAGCGCACGAATGGCCTGGGGTTCCACCAGCGAATTCATCTTGGCGATGATATGCGCCGGTTTGCCGGCGCGGGCGTTCTCCGCCTCGCGATTGATCTTGTCGATGATCGCGGTATGCAGCCGAAACGGTGCGTCCAGCAACCGCTCCAGACCCGATACCTTGCCGAGGCTGGTGAGCTGCAGAAACATTTCGTGCACGTCGTTGCCCAGGGCATCGTCGCAGGAGAACAGGCCGTAGTCGGTATACAAACGCGCCGTCTTGGGATGATAGTTGCCCGTGCCCAGATGCACATAGTTGTGCAGGCCGTCGGTTTCGCGACGTACGATCAGCGTCATCTTGGCATGGGTCTTGTAGCCGACTACGCCATAGACCACATGCGCGCCGGCGGCCTGCAGACGGTTGGCCAACTCGATATTGTCGGCTTCGTCGAAGCGGGCGCGCAGTTCGACCACCACGGTGACTTCCTTGCCGGCACGGGCCGCTTCGACCAGGGCGTCCACCACGGCCGAATCCGGGCCGGTGCGATACAGCGTCTGCTTGATCGCCAGCACGCGCGAATCGGAGGCGGCCCGACGCACGAAGTCGATCACCGGCAGGAACGAATCGAAGGGGTGATGCAGCAGCACGTCCGCGGCACGGATTTCTGCAAACAGATCGCCGCTCGGCCCCAGCTCGCTGGGCAGGCGCGGTGAGAACGCCGGGTATTTGAGATCCGGCCGATCGACGGTATCCAGCAACGACATCAGGCGGTTGACGTTGACCGGCCCGTCGACCTGGAACAGATCCTCCTTGGACAGCAGAAACCGGTCGAGCAGGTACTTGCACAGCGATTCCGGGCAGTTGTGCGCCACTTCAAGACGCACACAGTCGCCGTAGCGGCGCGACGGCAGCTCGCCCTCGACCGCACGCAACAGATCGTCGACCTCTTCCTCGTCGACGAACAGATCGGAATTGCGGGTGACCCGGAACTGATAGCAGCCCCGCGTGCCCATGCTCGGAAACAGGTCACCCACGTGCTGATGGATGATCGACGACAGGAATACGAAGTCGTGATCGCCGCTGCCGGCCTCGCGCGGCAGCTGAATCACGCGCGGCAGCGCGCGCGGCGCCTGCACCACGGCATAGTCGATCTTGCGCCCGAAGGCATCGGTGCCGTCCAGCGACACGATGAAATTCAACGACTTGTTGAGAATGCGCGGGAAGGGATGGGCCGGATCGAGTCCCAGCGGGCTGATTACCGGCAGCAGCTCCTCCTCGAAGAACTCGGCCAGCCATGCACGCTGTTCCGGGTTCCATTCCGAACGTCGCAGAAAGCGGATGCCCTCGTGCTGCAAGGCCGGAATCAACTCGTCGTTGAGGGTGCTGTATTGTTTGGCCACCAGTTCATGCGCGCGGCTACTGATGGCACGCAGGGCTTCACTGGGGGTGCGGTTATCGGCTTCGGTCGGCGAGTTGACCAGCTCGGCCTTCTGCTTGAGCCCGGCCACCCGCACTTCGAAGAACTCGTCCAGATTGGTCGAGGAAATACACAGGAATTTCAGCCGTTCGAGCAGCGGCACGCGCCCATCGCGCGCCTGTTCGAGCACCCGGTCGTTAAACTCAAGCAGTGACAGCTCACGGTTGATGAACAGATCGGGGGCATCAAGCGTACGCTCTGCGCCGTCCTCTACATTTGCATTCATGCGTAATCGACTCGCAGCGCTCTGCGCCGACTGGACAAAATGGGCCTAACGGATAACAACAGCAGATGACAATTCCATGACAGACACCGTACTGCAACTTACGGCCTACCATATCGATGCCTTTACAGACCGGGTCTTTCGGGGCAATCCGGCATCGGTCGTTCTGCTCGATGAGTGGCTCGATGATACGACGCTCCAGGCCGTGGCGGCCGAGCATAACCTGGCAGAAACCGCGTTCGTGGTCGCCGGCGAGCCGGCGCACGCCCTGCGCTGGTTCACCCCGACCTGCGAAGTCGAGCTATGCGGCCATGCCACGCTGGCCACCGCCTACGCCCTGCTGCACTGCTGCAACGGCTTCAGCGCGCCGCTGCGGTTTCAGACCCGCCAGGCCGGCGAACTCGGCGTAAGCGAAAACGACGGCATGCTGTGGCTGGATTTCCCCAGCCGCCCGGCCGAGCGGCTCGCCCAGGCGCCAGCCGACGTCGAACAGGCCGTGGGCGCAGCCAGCCTGGAATGGTATGCCGGCGCCAATCATCTGGCCGTATATGAAAGTGCTGCCACGGTCGCCGCGCTTGCGCCTGATATGCGGGCACTGGCCGCCTGCAATCGACAGGACAACCGCGGCGTGATCGCCACCGCCCCCGCAGACGACGGCATCCATGATTTCGTGTCGCGTTATTTCGCCCCGGCCCACGGGATCGACGAAGATCCGGTTACCGGCTCGGCGCATTGCACCCTCGCGCCCTACTGGGCGGCGCGTCTGGGCAAAACGCAGTTGGCCGGCCGCCAGATCTCGCGCCGCGGGGGCACGGTCATCTGCCGGCTGGAAGGCGATCGCGTGCATCTGGGTGGACAGGCAGTACGCTATGCCGAAAGCCAACTATTCATCCCGATCGAAGGCCGCAAGACATGACCCAACTCGCACTCGTTGCCGGCAGCCTTTATGGCCTGATCGGCGTACTGCTGGGCGCATTCGGCGCGCATGCCCTGGCCGCGAGGCTCTCGGCCGACATGCAGGCAATCTGGCATACCGCAGTCCAGTACCAGTTCTATCACGCGCTGGCGCTGCTGGCGGTCGGGTTGCTGGCACGCCAGGGCATGACCGGCGCGGGCGTTGCCACCGCCACCGTCTGTTTTGCCGTCGGCACGCTCATTTTCTCCGGCAGCCTCTACGTACTGGCCTTTTCCGGTATTCGCTGGCTGGGTGCGATCACGCCGATCGGCGGCGTACTGCTGATCGTGGGCTGGGCGGCGCTGCTGTGGTCGATCGTGCGCGGCTAAGCCAGCTCTCGCAGGGTAGCCAACGCCTTGTCGACATGCCGGCCGGCGGCCAGCTGGGCCTGATAGCGCAGGCGTACGATGCCCTGACGATCGATCACGAACGTCACCCGGTTGCCGAGCACGCCCAGCGCCCGGCCGACGTCGAAGGCCTTCGACAGGCGGCCGTCGTGATCGGAAACCAGGGCGAACTCGAGGCCGTGTTTTTCCGCAAAGGCGCGATGGCTGGCATCATCGTCCGCGCTGATGCCGATCACTTCGGCATCAAGCGCGTTGAATGCCTCGAGCTGGTCGCGAAAGCTACAGGCCTGGCGGGTACACACCGGCGTATCGTCGCGCGGGTAGAAATAGACCACCAGCGGGCGCTGTCCGATCAGGGATTCGGTATCGATCGCGCGGCCATCGTGGGCGCTACGCTGAATAGTCGGGGCTCGATCGCCCGTATCCACTTTATGAGCCATGACAATTATCCAAACAGCGCGCGCCAGAGCGCGACGGTGACGATAGAGGCACAGGCGAGCCCGAGACTGATCCCGACCACGCCGCCCCAGCGGGACTTCTTCGTTTGTTCTGCGGTTTCCTGCTCCAGCCAGCGTCTGAGTACGCGCTCATTACGGCGATTGGCCTTCCAGGCGAAATCGAACAGATCGCCGACAAGTGGTACCAGACCGACCACAAAATCCACGCCCACGTTCGCGCCCATACGCATCCATACACGCTTTGGCGCGCCCAGCCGTAGCGCCTCGACAACGATCAGGCTCGAAAGGCCGGTGCCGACCAGGTCGCCGGCAAACGGGACGAGGCCGAAAAGACCGTCCAGACCGACGCGCTTGCGGATGATCGGCAGCTCGAAGGCATCGTCGAGCCACCAGGCCACCCGCTCGATACGACCCAGGCTGGCACGGCGCTTGGCCAGCAGTGCGGGCGAGACGGCATCGTTCATCGGGAACCTCGGGTCTGTCCATTCATGGTCGCGTATGGATAATGCGGCCGCGGATATTTGCGATCATTGTATGCCGATTGCCATGAGCTTAGATGTCCGAAGCCGTTTTCGGGCCAAGGAATGACATGAAGAACCTGTTGACCCTGATCTTGATCGCGCTGGTCGCGTTCGTTGGCTACGCCCTTTTCTGGCCGAGCGATTTCATGCCCCAGCCGTGGACCGTGGCAACGGCCACCACCGGCGATGCGCCGGTGCGAAGCGCGCCTTTGGCGCAGGCCGAACGAATGGGCGAAGACACGGCCACCGGTCCCGAAGACGTGGCGATCGATAACCAGGGACGGCTGTATGCGGGCTATGAAGACGGCACCATCCGCCGCTTCGACCCGGACGGCAGCAATGGCCAGGTATTCGCCACCACTAACGGGCGCCCGCTCGGGCTTGCCTTCAGCAGCAAGCCGGTTGCGCCTACCGATGACCAGGCAAGCACTGAATCGGGCGATGAAACGGGCGAGCAAGAGCAAGCGACCGACGCGCAGCCGCCGCAGACGCTGATCGTGGCCGATGCCGACAAGGGGCTGCTCGCGATCAACCCGGCCGGCGATATCAAAATCCTCGCCAGTGGCGCCGAAGGCCGCCCGTTCAAGTTCACCGACGACGTGGACGTCGGGCCCGATGGCACGATCTATTTCACCGACGCCTCGAGCAAATACGGGCATGACGCCTACCGCACCGATATTCTCGAACACGGCGGCCACGGCCGTCTGATGGAATACGATCCGACCACCGCCACGGTGACGGTCCTGCTGGGCGGCTTGCAGTTCGCCAACGGCGTCGCCGTCAGCGGCGACGGCGCCTATGTGCTGGTGACCGAAACCGGCAGCTATCGCGTGCTGCGCTACTGGCTGAGCGGCGATATGGCCGGCCAGAGCGATATCTTCATCGACCGGCTGCCCGGTTTTCCCGACGGCATTTCCCATGGCGCCGACAGCGACACGTTCTGGGTGGCGCTGTTCGCGCCCCGCAACCGGTTGCTGGACTTTACCGCCGACAAGCCCTGGCTTCGACGCATCATCTACCATCTGCCCAGAGCGCTGCAGCCGGAACCCGCGCATGTCGCCGGGCTGATGGGCATCAAGCCGGACGGTACCGTGGTAACCGATCTGCGGGACGACAGCACAGGCGCGTTTGCGCCGATCACAAGCGTCCAGGAACAGGGCAATAGCCTGTATCTGGGCAGTCTGAGCGCCGATGCGTTCGCGCGTATCCCGCGGCCCACGCCCGAAACCACGCCATGAGTTCGCGCCTGGAACAAGCGCTGGTCGATTTGCGCGAGGCCCGGGCCCGGCTCGAGCGACGCAGCGAGCCGGCGTTCGATGCCCGCCTCAAGGCGCTACGACGATGGCAGTCCGAACGCGCGGCAGCGCTGCACCGGCCGCTGGCCGAACGCTATGACGGTGAAAAGCTGCTGCACTTTCTGACCCGCAGCTTCTATCTCGAAGCCGACTGGTCGGAGCTGACCTCCGACCCGGCCAAGATTTCGTCGCGAATCGGGCGCATCATCGACGACGACCGGCCGCTGGTGATCGCGGTCCGCCTGCAACACACCGCGGACAGCCTCGATGCCGACATGGCCGCAGCGCTCGAGACCCGCCTGCCAGCGCGACCGATCACGCCGACCGCGTATGTGCGTGCCTTTCGCGAGGTCGGCCAGTTCGACGTTCGCGAACAACAGATCGGCTGGGTACGCGAACTGGTGGATCTGCTCGGCGGGTTTGCCGACAACCGGGCCGCCTACTGGGCGTTCAAGCTGGCCGGTTCGCCAGCCAAGGCACTCGGCATGGGACAGACCTATGGCCTGTTGGCAGAAGGCTTTGCCGCCATGCGCAGCACCCGCGACCTGGAAAACGCGACGCGCGAAGTCGTCACCGTTCAGCGCCGCGAACTCGATCGTCTCACCCGGCGCGCAGGCCCGGATCGATGATTGCGCGCGGCCGTGCCTTGACGCATTCTCAGCACAAACTCATCACCGCAACTATCCGATGACCATTACCATTTCCGACGCCAGCCTTGTGCCGATCGTTTCGCTGGCCGCGGGCATCGCCATTCTTGTCGTGCCGCGCCTGCTCAATTACATCGTCGCCGGCTATCTGATCCTGATCGGCGTGCTGGGGATCGTGAACTTCTAACCCAGGCCTTGTCCCGCCTGCCCGCGGCCTGGCTTAGAGCCGCAGCGCCCGCATCAGACGCCGCTGCCCACCGGCCCGAGCGCTGTGCCGGGCGACTTTAGAGCATGCCGACCTGAAGCTTGGCGGCATCGCTCATCATTTCCATCGTCCAGGGCGGGTCGAACACCAGTTCCACGCGTACCTGGGCAATGGTAGGCACCATTTTCACCTTGTTGCGCACATCGTCGACGAGAATATCGCCCATGCCACAGCCGGGGGCGGTCAGGGTCATGTCGATATCGACAATACGCGCCTGCGGGTCGCTGTGATCGAAATCGCACTGATAGACCAGGCCGAGATCGACCAAGTTGATGGGGATTTCGGGGTCGAAGACGGTGCGCATCTGCTCCCAGACCATGGCTTCGACATCGTCGTTGCCCGCGCCTTCGGGCAGGCGCAACGGCTCGGGCGGCTCCTGGCCGATGGCATCGGCATTCTCGCCGGCAATACGAATCAGGTTGCCGGCGATATAGACGGTGAACGATCCACCCAGCGCCTGGGTGATGTTGCCGTGGGTACCCACCGGAATTTCGACCGTGTCGCCGGCCGGGATCAGCACCGCCTCACAGTCGCGCTGGAAGGTTACGGGTTCATTGGAGGGCATCTGCATGGCGCGATACCTGCGTTGATGTATATCAACATAGTCTACCAACCGCGCTGTTAGCTGTCCGAAAGCCTTTGGCCGCCACGCTCTGATACGATTACCCCTATGAAGAAATCACTGCTTGTCGTCGCCCACGGCAGCCGCCGTCAGGCCTCCAATGATGAAGTGCGCGCGCTCACCGAACGCGTGCGCGCGGAGTCCAACGAACGCTTCGCGGCCATCGAATGCGCGTTCCTCGAACTCGCGGAGCCGTCCATCCCCGATGGGCTCGCCCGTCTGATCGCCGATGGCGCCGCGCATGTCACGGTTTTGCCTTATTTTCTGTCGGCCGGCCGTCATGTGGCCGAAGATATTCCTGAAGAGGTCGAGGCCGTACAGGCCGCACACCCGGACGTGCATATCGAGATTGCCCCTTATCTGGGCACCTCGGACGTCATGCCACGGCTGCTGCTGACCATGCTGGGCGACAGCGCGGCCGCGAGCGCCTGAATGATGGACCGGATCGCGGATAACCGCCGTTTCTGGCTCGGCCTCAACCTGTTGCTGCTGGTACTGCACGGCTTTGGCGTGTACTGCTACGTGATCGGCGGCTTCGCCCATCCGGTCACCCAGCTCTGGGCGATCGTGCTGCTGATTCATATCCTGGAATTCCCGCTGGCATTCATCGCGGTGCAGGGTCGTGGGGTCGGCTGGGGCACGACCATCATGGCCACCCTTATCTTCGGCTTCACCTGGTGGGTGCCGGCCCGCCGCGGCGTGTTTCATGCGTGAGTCGTTCAATGCCACGCGCGCCGCGCTGGTATGCGGCATTGCGGTAGCGCTCGTCTCGCTGACCGGCGCCGTGTTTCCGCCCGGGGCGTGGTACGAACAGCTCAACCAGCCCGCCGGCACCCCGCCCGATATCGCCTTCCCCATCGCCTGGACGCTGCTCTATATCGGCATGGCGGTCGCGGCATGGCGCGTCTGGCGTGCTGCCGGCATCGGTCGTGCACTGGCGTTGTTTGCGGCCCAACTGCTGCTCAACGCCCTGTGGATGCCGGTGGCGTTCGGTGCCCATGCCCTCGTCTGGGCCTTGATCGTGATCGTCGCGCTCTGGCTCGTGCTTGCGGCCACGTTCGCTGCATTCTGGCGGATCGACCGGCTGGCCGGCGCGCTGCTCGTGCCCTATCTGGCCTGGGTGAGCTATGCGGTCTATCTCAATGCCGGCCTGTTGCTGCTCAACTGGGGCAGCCTGTAATTCCTGATCGCGTCGCTCTATTCACCTAGGAGTTGTTCATGGCCTTTGTCGACAAATACGGCCCCTGGGCTCTGATTACCGGCGCATCGGCCGGCATCGGCGCGGAATTCGCCCGCCAGATCGCCGCCAAGGGCGTCAACGTGGCCCTGGTCGCACGCCGCCGCGAGCGCCTGGAAGCACTGGGCGCAGAACTGGAGTCCGAATACGGCGTGCGTTCCCTGGCCATCGCGGCCGACCTGTGCGCCGACGATTTTCTGACCACGATCACCGAAGCACTCGGCACCCGCCACGTCGGCCTGCTGGTCAACAACGCCGGCTCGGGCATGACCGGCGAATTCCTGGATCACGACCTCGACGCCGAGCTGCAGATGCTGGCGCTGAACTGCCGCGCGCCGCTGGTGCTGGCGCACCATTTCGGCCGGCGCATGCGCGACGATCGTCGTGGCGGCATCATCATGCTGGCCTCGGTGGCCGGCATCGTGCCCACACCGATGTTCGCCAACTACAGCGCCACCAAGGCATGGAACCGTTTTCTGGGCGAAGGGCTGCACGAGGAACTGGCGCGCGACGGGGTGGATGTCGTATCGCTGTGCCCGGGCCTGACCCAGAGCGAGTTCTTCGACCACGCCAACGTCGACCCCAGCAACTGGCCCGCGCCCATGCGGGCCACGATCATGAGCGCCGAAGACGTGGTCAAAGCCGCGCTGAAAGGTCTGGGCCGGCATTCGCAGGTGGTGCCCGGCCTGTCTTATCGCATGCTCATGCGCCTGTCGCGTCTGTCGCCCGGCTCACTCACGCCGTGGATGATCGATCGCGTCATGCGCCTGGCCCTGCCCAAGAGCGACAACTCACGCTAAAGCCGTCTAAAGGAGCCATACGATGGCCGATCTGAAGGACAAGACCCTGTTCATTTCCGGCGCCTCGCGGGGCATCGGTCTGGCGATCGCGCTGCGCGCGGCCGCCGACGGGGCCAACGTCGCCATTGCAGCCAAGACCGATACCCCGCACCCGAAGCTGCCGGGTACGATCCATACCGCAGCCGAGCAAATCGAGGCGGCCGGCGGCAAGGCGCTGCCGATCGTCTGCGATATTCGGGAAGAGGCGCAGGTCGAAGCCGCGGTGAAAAAGACCGCCGACGAGTTCGGCGGCATCGATATCTGCGTGAACAACGCCAGCGCGATCTCGCTGACCGGCACCGAAGAAACGCCGATGAAGCGCTACGATCTGATGAACCAGATCAACGCCCGCGGCACCTATCTGGTGAGCCAGAAATGCATTCCCTATCTCAAGGAATCGCAGAAAAAGGGCAATAATCCGCATGTGCTGATGCTGTCGCCGCCGCTGGACATGAAGCCCAAGTGGTTCGGCCCGCATGTGGCCTACTCGATCGCCAAGTACGGCATGAGCCTGTGCGTGCTCGGCATGGCCGAGGAATTCGCCGAAGACGGCATCGCCTTCAACGCGCTGTGGCCGCGCACCGGCATCGCCACCGCCGCGATCAACCTCATCGGCGGCGAAGAGATGATGGCGCATTGCCGCAAGCCCGAAATCATGGCCGACGCGGCCCACATCATCCTGACCCAGAACAGCCGCGACTTCACCGGCCGGTTCTGTATGGACGACGTCCTGCTGCACGAACACGGCGTCAACGATTTCGATCAGTACGCGGTGGACCCGAGCAAGGAACTCTGGCCCGACTTCTTCGTGCCGGACGACGTGCCGCCGCCGCCCGGCTCCATGGGCAATCGCACCGACTGACAGGCAACCGATCCGGGCCGGCAGACGGGTTCGTCTGCCGGCCCGAATTGCCTCAGAAACTCACGATCGCGATGACCTGCGAATAGATATTGGTATCGTCGTCGCCGAGCTGCGTGCCGCCTTCCGCCGCCGAGTTGTCCGGGGTGTAAAAGCCGACCAACGGACTGATCACGAGATGGTCGTTGACGACCCACTGGGCATAGAGATCGAACTCGTTGCCGTCCAGGAAACCGCGCCCTGCGTTGTCGAATTCAAAGAACAGTGCGCCCAGCTCGACGGTATCCGACGGCGCGAGTGAAACGCCGACGTGGTGTACATCGGTATCGCTGTTGAACGGCCCGGCATAGTTGGCGGCTACTTCCCCCTGGAACCAGGTGCCGTAGCCGCGGTTGAAGCCGAAGAACAGCGGATCGAAACCGCCCGAGAAGCTCGAGAAACGATAGCTGAGCTTCGGCGACCACGGCACGTCGGCAAAGGTCCAGCCCGCTTCGCCATACCAGGCATGATCGTCGCCGCCGCCCAGATAGTCGTCTCCGTTGTCCTGATCGACATATTCCGCCGACAGGAACAGGTTTTCCACGCCGAGGCTGCCGTTGGCCCGGAAGGCCAGCGTTTCCTGACCGTCGCGATGCTGGTAGCCAAGAAATTCAGCCGATTCGTCGTCGACGTCCAGGCCCTTGAGATAGGTCACGCCCAGCGTGCCGTAGGTTTCGCTGCGGTATTCCAGATTGGCCCCGGCGAGCTCCATTTCGGCCTGTGCCTTGTTGTCGGAGTCGAGCCAGAAACCATCGAGATGAAAGCCGTTCTCGCCGCCCAGGCGCAGGATGGCGGTCTTGTCGAACGCCTTGCGCGCCGCCAACCAGTAGGCGCCGCCTCGGCTGAGGCCGCTCGGCGCAATGCCGGCATCGGCCAACGGCTGGAAGCCTTCGCCAAAGTTCAGTGAGTCGCCGTTGATGAGGAAACCGTCGCCGATGGTAAAGCTCTGGCTGCCAACGGACAGGTCGATACCGTCTTCGCCGAGCCACGGCACGAGATCGCCCGAGGTCCAGCCGATATAGGCATCCTCGACCTGGGTGTCCTCCTCCTTGCCGGTACTGAAGCCACCGGCATCGCCGTCACCGCGGGTGGCCGAACTCAGCAGGTTGAACGCACCGTACACGCTGCCCGCCCCATCGAGAGCGTGGGCCGCACTCAGCCCGTATTTGGCATAGCCTTCCTGCCAGGTCGGGCTGGCGTCTTCCGCGATCAGAACCTGGTTATAGGCCTTCTGGCTGTTGAACACGCCCAGTGCCGCTTCGATATCGAAATTGAGCAGCGTCTCGTCGCTTTCGTACAGAATATGAGCGCCAGCCTGGGCCGAGCCCAGCAAGGCCGCTGCCGCCAGAACCGTTGGCACCGCGCGCCGGCTGTTCGATGTCTTCATGAGTCCCCCTTGGATGATGGGCACAGTGCGCCCGGTTTGATTGCAGACTCGAACGCGTCGAGCCAGCGGCCTATGGCCGGTCCTCAAGACCGTCACGAATGGCAATCTGGCGATCGCGCATGCGCTGCAGCAGCACATCGCGCGTGGTGTGGATCTGGTCCAGCGGCTCGGCGCGCAGGCCCGCCACCTCTTGCGCGCTGTACGGCTTGAAGTGGGCGGGGGTGCTGTCGCCGGCAATATCGCTGGTCAGCATCCAGTTCATCAGATCGGCCAGCTGTGCATCGGTGAAACTGGATAGCGATACCCCCGGCACGCGCACCAGAAACTCGCGGCCCCCCTCGACTTCCAGAAAATGGCCCACGAAGTCCTTCATCCGTGGCACGTCGTTCTTGCGCGAGCCCTCGCCGTCCACGTGATGACAGCCGGAGCATTGCAGCTGGTAATTCACCCGCGGACGGTAGCCCGCTTCGCGCGGCGTGACCGCCGGCACCTCGTTGCCGGGCGCCGGCCTGTTGTCCGGACCCGGCAGGCTCTGGGCCTGCCCCACACCAAACGGCAGCACGAGGCCCGCCACCAGCACCAGCCGTGCGGCGATGCATGCCGACCGACGCATGGCGCTAGCTGGCCACATCCCGAATCGTGGCAATGGTGCAGTTGTAGGTGAGATGCTCGGCACCCAGGCACCAGTTGATGTCGTTATTGTTGAACGGCCGATACAGCGGCTGTTCGCTGTCGTTGCGGTTGCAGGCACACTGGCCGCAGGCCTGCTTGCCGCAGCAGTCGTTGTAAGCGATCACATAGTCGCGCCCGTCGGCCGGGTTGTGACAGGTGCCCACCCAGGTGACTTCCGATACATCGGTGCCCGGCGGGCAGGCGTTGATGGTGCCCCCGCAGCAGGTACACAGAAAGCCGTCGACCGAGCAGTAGCGCCAGTAATCACAGCTTTGCGGATCGCCCGGGTCGCCCGGCGTGCCGGGCTCTGCTGCATGCGCGTTGCCGCTGCTGCGATCCACCGGCAGGATCAACGGCAGCGCGCTGCCGACCACCACCCAGGAACCAAAGCGCACCAGGGCGTTGCGGCGCGACGTCGAATAGGCGACATGACGGGCCGAGCGTTCGAAGAAACGATCTAGAAATTTCATGGGGTCCCCCGGTGGTTATTGCGCTGCACGCTTCTGGCCGTGCATGTATTCCTGGAGCGAGCCCACGCCCATGGACTGGGCTTCGAACAGGCTTTCCAGATGTTCGCGGTTGTTGACCAGACCCTTGGCCCGCAGCACGCCCTCGGCATCGATGAGCACGGCATAGGGCAATTTGCCGATCTGATAGGTCATGCCGATTTCGGGGCCGACCACATAGGTGGCCTCCTCGAGACCGTGCTCACGCACCAGCGCCTGCTGCGAGGCCGCGTCGCCGTCGCTGACATACACCACGTCCAGATCGCGCCGATAGCTGCGCGCCAGCGAGCGCAGGCTGGGCAGCAACGACTTGCAGATCGGGCAGGTGGGCGACATGAAGAACAGCAGCTGGCCCTTGTCGCTCTTGTAGCCGACATTCACCGGGCGCTCGTTGCGGTCGGTGGCGGTGACCTGGGGCGCGGGGCTATTCACGGCCACGCCCTTGTCGAGCATGAGCGCGCCGGCCGGCGCAATACGCGAATGCAGCACACCCACCTGTCGAACCAGCGCCATGACCACGAAGGCCAGGGCCACGACCACGATCCAGAGCAGGATCTGGGATAACACAGCAACTTCCATGACTATCTCCCGGAAAGCGACTTCAAGCGCGGCTGATTGGTGAGCAGCCCCTCGGTCGCGGTGTAAAGGATGAGGACCGCCGCCACGCTGGCGCCGATCAGAAACAGGCCGAATCCGGTCAGGGCCACGGCGCCGGTGGGCAGGCCGGCAAGCACGGCCATCATCATCAGCACACCGTTGCGCGCCAGCAGCGCCGACGAGAGAGGACGCTCCAGGCCCGGCCCACTACAGCCGCAGTCGATATCGCGGCGTCCGCGCCAGAGATTGATGGCAATCGCAGCGGTATACAGGGCCAGTAGCGCACCGGCGCCCGCCGCGCCCCAAACCCGCAGCCCCGGCACCAGCAGCAAGATCGCAACGAGCCCTTCGACGAAGGGCAGCGCACGGGCCACCCACGAGATCGCAGCACCAGAGAGCAGCGCATAGTCCTCGATCTGGCGCGCAAAGCGATGCGGCGCGCGCAGCTTGTGGCTGGCGCCGGTTAACAGAATGACCGCCAGCACCAGCGCACAGGACACGGCCACGATCGGATGAATCATCGTCGCCTCCTAGTGGCTGCTGAGCACCAGCGCGGGGATCGCACTTATGCCCTCGACGGTATGCATGTATTCCATTTCGGTAAGATCGAACACATCCAGCCCGCCTTCGATGTTCACGCCCAGCAGCAACGGCTCGTCGTCAGAGGTGGCGTTCAGGCTCCAGACGTAGTTCTCTGTCTTGAGCTCGCCGACTTTCTCGTGGGTGTCGAGATCGAACACCCAAATGGTGTCGCTGGGGTCTTCCCAGTTGCGATCGCTGTGGTCCTGGTGGACGAGCACGTACATCTGGTTGAGTGCCGGCGAAATGGTCATCAGCTGCCAGCCGCCCACGCCCCAGCCGGCTTCGCGCTGGGCATCGGTAAACAGCGACCAGCGCTTGCCGACCCGGGTCTTGCCACCGGAGACGTCGATCGGCTGAATCACGCCGTCGAGAGTGGTGAAGTAGTACATGTCGCCGTTGCGCGCGGCACGTTCGTTCATGGCAGTTTCGTTCGGGTCGAAGAACTGCGTGCGCGAGCGCGAAACCTCGTTGCCGCTGTCGTCGAGCTTGACGCGCTGGAACGTGCCGTCGCCGCATACCGAGCCGAAGGCGCGCTTGCCGATCGGGTAGTTGAGCACGCAGCCGGCAATATCGATCTCGCTGGCCACGCTCTGGTTCTTCGTATCCACCACCGTCACCGAAGTGGACGGCGTGAAGTTGTAGATGTACACGAAGCGATCGTCGCCGCTCAGGGTCAGCATGTTGCGTTCCATGAGGATGTTGGCGCGCTTCTTGGGAATCTCGACTTCCCACGCCGGGGACAACGTGCGCGTATCCCAGGCCGTAAGCACGTCGGTACGCTCGCCACGCACGCCGCGCGACCAGAACGTATCGGCCGAATACAGCCGGGTATCATCGTGGGAGAGTACCGACGGCGCCAGATAGCCGGTCGGAATCATGCCCAGCATCTTCTTTTGTTCCGGATCCACCACGACCACCTTGCCCGTGGTGGCGTTATCGAACTGGGTATCGATGATGTAGGCGCGATGCGGGCCCGGCTTGTCGAGCGTGATCTGGCCGATTTCGTCGGGCGGCAGCTGCGACCAGGCGCTGGCACTCCATGCCAATACAGCCATCGCGGCAATGCCACCGGCACGAAACAGTCTTTTATTCATAGTCGTCCCTCGCTTGAGCGGTTCGATGCGAACGGTGGCGGCGTTGCACGCCACGCCGATCGCCTGCGCGCCACGCCGAGCTGCGCCCCCGATATGTCGTGTCGCCTGTTTCAGCGATAACTCAAGACTGCGCCGCGACGGGCCGGGCCTGCATGTCTGCCGGTGCAATTTCGTTTGTCGTGACGTGCATCAAGGCGAATTCCATGCGGGTCGTGGCAGACCGCCCCAGCGGACAACCTCGCAAGGCCGCGCGAATCGATCACAGCAAAAGAGCCGGCGGGTAGAACCCGACCGGCTCGGATGGCCTTGGCGTATGAAGATCGGCGGAACCCGGCCAGATGCGCCGTCTACGAGCCGCCTGCGCCCATCTCTTTGGCCAGATCGTGCTGGCGCTTGATGAGGTATTGATGGATGGCACGGATCTGCGACTGCGACAGCCGGTCGGCAAACGACGGCATGCCCTGGCCGATCAACGTGCCGCCGGCGACGATACGCAAAAAGTCGTCGTGTGTTTGCGCATCCATATTGCGCAGGTTCGGCACCACGCCGCCGCTGTAGGCGCTGAAACCGTGGCAGGCGCCGCAGTGCGTATTGAACAGATCGCGTCCCTGGGCGATCGTGTCGGCGTCGGCTTTGAGCGGCGGAATATCATCGGCGATTTCAAGCTTGCGCTTGGGCTCATCCGGCAGCGTGGCCTGGCCGCCCAGTTTGTAAGTGAGCACCCGCGCGCGCGGCTCGACCTGCGTATTCTTCGCCAGGCCGCCGAAGCCGGTGGGGAAGATACCGCCCCAGCCGACCATGAAGCTCACGTACTGTTCGCCGTCCACGGCATAGGTTACCGGGCCGGCCATCACGCCGGTATTCGCCGGCGCGCGCCAGAGCAGTTCGCCGTCGTCGGCCGCATACGCCCGTACTTCGCCGTTGGCGGTGCCCTGAAATACCAGCCCACCGGCGGTCGCCAGGGTGCCGCCGTTCCAGATCGTCGGGTAATCCTGGCTCCAGACCTCGCGCTGGGCGATCGGATCCCAGGCCAGCAGCTTGCCGCGATACATATCCACGACTTCGGCGCGCGCCTTGGGGTCTTCGGGCAGCGCCACCGGCTGCGTACCCAGCTGCAACGTACCGCGCCCCTGCCAGGTCGCTTCATTGTCGGGCTCGAGCAGGGCCGGCGCCACCTGGGCCGGGATATAGACCAGCCCCGTATCCGGGCTGAACGACATGGGCATCCAGTTATGCCCGCCCAGCGGTCCCGGCATCAATAGCCGCGGGCCTTTCGTCCAGTCGGCCTTTTCCATGTCCACGACCGGCCGACCGGTCTTCATGTCGATACGTTTGGCCCAGTTCACCGGCACGTACTTCTCGGCCGAGATCAGTTCGCCGTTGGTCCGGTCGATCACATAGTAAAAGCCGTTCTTCGGCGCCTGCATGAGCACCTGGCGTGTCTTGCCGTCGATTTCGAGATCGGCCAGCGTGATTGTCTGGGTGGCGGTAAAGTCCCATTGGTCGCCGGGCGTCTGCTGGTAGTGCCAGACGTACTCGCCGGTGTCCGGGCGAATGGCCACGATGGAAGCCACGAAAAGGTTGTCGCCCTTGCCCTGGCTGCGCGCCTGGTGATTCCAGAGACTGGCATTTCCAACCCCGATATAGAGCAGATCCAGTTCGGGGTCGTAGGCCATAGAATCCCAGACCGTGCCGCCGCCGCCCTGCTTCCAGTACTGGTCCCCGAACCAGGTCTTGCGGGCCATTTCCATGGCCTTGCTTTCTGCCGGCTTGGACGGATCGCCGGGCACGGTGAAAAAGCGCCAGGCCTGTTCGCCCGTATCGGCATCATAGGCGGTGATATAACCGCGCACGCCCATTTCGGCGCCGCCGTTGCCGATGATCACGCGGCCTTTGACCACCCGCGGCGCGCCCGTGATCGTCTGGCTGCGCTCGTCGTCGATGAGCGTATTCACGCGCCACACCTCGTCGCCGGTTTCGGCGTCGAGGGCGATCAGTCGGCCATCGAACGCACCGACGAACACCTTGCCGTTCCAGACCGCCACACCGCGGTTGACCGGCCCGCAACAGCCGTCACGTGCGGCCGTTTTAGCGACTTTCGGGTCGTACTTCCAGAGCAACTTGCCGCTGGCGGCATCGAAGGCATAGACGATGCTGAAGGCGCTGGTGGTGTACATCACGCCATCCACCACGATCGGCGTGGCTTCCACTCCGCGATCGATATCGAGCCGGTACGACCAGGCCAGCCCCAGTTCATCGACGTTGTCCTGATCGATCTGGTCGAGACGACTGAAGCGCTGTTCCTGATAGGTGCCGCCGTGGGTCATCCAGTTCGCCGGCTCCTGCGCCGCGGATCGCAAACGCTTAGCATCGACCGACGCCGGCGTGGACGCCGCTTGGGCGCCGACGGCCCATACGAGCGACGACGCCAGACCCAGCGTCGCGGCCGCCAATAATCTCGACATGGCTTTCTCCTCGAGTTTTATTTTTATTGCTGTGTGCGCTCGCGCGACGACCGATCGCGCCAAGCTTTTTCTTTTATCGCGGCCGAGCCGCTGCGCCACGGCTCGTGGCCCACTGCCAGACCATCCCGTTGCCCCGGCATGACTTCAGCCACGGCACCCGGCACCCCGGCCGATAGCGAACGATCAACGCGGCTCGGCTTCGTATACCGTCTTACCCCGAAATACCGTTCTAAGGGCTTTTGTCTGCGCGATTTCGGCGTTCGGAACATCGAAAATATTGCGGTCGAGCACCACGAGATCGGCAGACTTGCCCACTTCAATCGACCCGATCTGATCGGACAGGTTGAGCGTGTACGCCGCGCCCCGAGTCATGGTGTCCATGGCCGCCTGCAGCGGAATACTCTCCTCGGGGCCGATCTCGCGCTCGACCATGGAGGCCAGATGCGGCCAGGGGTTGATCGAACTCGATATCGAGGGCCAGTCGGAGCCGTAGGCGATCACGGCGCCCGCATCGAGCAACTCTTTCGTCGGCGGGGTCTTGTCGTAGCGATGGCCGATCGCGTTGCGCATGGCCGAACTGTACGGCCCGCGAATCCACAGCGGCGGCGCAACGTCGGCCGCCACATCGAGCTCGGCAAACCGTGCCAGATCGGCTTCGTCGACCACGCTGGCATGGGCAATCGAATGATGCAGCTCGCGCGCTCCGATGGCCTCGCGCGCTGCCTCGAACGCGTCGAGCGCGGCCCGTACGGAGCCATCGCCGGTGGCATGCATCTTCACCGTCACGCCCTGGCGGGCCAGTTCGATCGCATCCTGCGTGATGGCATCCGCTGTCATGCGTAATTCGCCTTCATAGTCGGCCGGCAGCCCTTTTGCTTCCAGTGCGCCGGCCTCGTACGGTTCCAGCAGCGAGGCGGTCAACGCAGGCGGCACGCCGTCGAGATAGAGCTTGGCGAAATCGGTATGGACGTTGTCCGAGCGGTAGCGGGCACGGTCGGCCAGCGTCTTGCGCTGTTCGGCTGCGGTTTCGTTGAAGTCGGTGTCGTACTGCAGGAAGGTCGCCACCCGAGCGTGCAGCCCGTCGTTGCGATCGACGTCATGATAGGCACGCACCGTCGGCCGGTCGGTACGTGCTTCGACAAACGTGGTGATACCAAACCGGTTGGCCTCGTCCACCGCGTGTCGAACCGTTTGCTGATACTTCGCGTCGCTCATCGGCGGAATCGTGCGCGTCAGCTCACCGGCGGCCTGCTCGAACAGAATGCCGTTGGGCTCGCCCGCCGCATCGGTCTGAATGGCCGCCATCTCGTCCGCACGTTCCTTGTCGAAGCCGGCCGCCTGCAGCGCCTTCGAGTTCACGTAGCCGTTATGGCCGGTGTCATCGAGCAGATATACGGGATTGTCGGGCGACACGGCATCGAGCCGCTTCTTGTCGATCTTGCCGGAGTCGGCATAGGCCGAAGCCCAGGCGCCGCCCACCACCCATTCGCCCGGTTTGGCGTCGGCGACGCACCCTGCGACCCGCTCGCTTATTTCATCCGGCGTGGCGCTACTGGGGAAATCACAGCTGAAAAGCTGGCGCTTGAAACCGCGCACGTAGTGGCCGTGCCCGTCGATGATGCCGGGCACGACCGTGCTGCCACCCAGATCGACGATACGGGTATCGTCGTCGGCGTGCTTGCGAACGGCTTCGCTATCGCCCACCGCAATGAAGCGGCCGTTGGCGATCGCCACCGCCTGTACCATGGAACGATCGTCGTCCTGTGTATGGATGCGTGCGTTCAGATAGATCGTGTCGGCGCCGGGCGCCGCCGTCGCGGCGCCGCCCAGGCATAGACCCGCCAGCGCGAGCACCGCGCTCGTCGCGCGTAGGACTGTATGCATAGCCTCTCCTCTTTATTTTGGTTGTATTGGCTAATGCAGGCGCTTATCGCGCCTTGATCCTGTGTCGATCAGCCAAGCATGACGGTGGTGACCTTTTCTTCGGTATAGGCCAGCACTCCGGCCAGGCCGCATTCGCGCCCCAGCCCGCTCTCCTTGAAGCCGCCCCAGGGCAGCTGCGGGTCGATAGGCGCCCAGGCGTTGATGCCGATCGCGCCGGCTTCCACCTGGCGGGCGACGCGATGGGCGCGAGCCACGTCGGCCGTCCACACGGTCGCGGCAAGGCCATAGCGGGTGTCGTTGGCGATGGCGATGGCCTCGGCCTCGTCACGGAACGTCATCACCGTGCCGACCGGGCCGAAGATTTCATCGCGTGCGATGCTCATGTCGTTGTTGGCCTCGACGAATACGGTCGGGCGGACATACCAGCCGGCGTTGGCCGCCTCCGAGGGCCCGCCGGCGAGCAGCTTTGCGCCCTCCTCGCTACCGCGACGGATATAGTCGTTGATCTTGTCGTACTGGCCCTGGCTGGCAACGGCACCCATCTGCGTGCCTTCCTGATCGGGATCGCCCACCTGAATGCTGCGTGCGACCTCGGCCAGCTTCTCGCTGAACATCTCGGCTACGTCTTCGTGCACCAGGATGCGCGTGCCCGCAGCACAGACCTGGCCCTGATTGAAGAACAGCCCCATGGCGCAACCGCCCACGGCCGCTTCGAGGTCGGCATCGTCGAACACGATCTGCGGGCTCTTGCCGCCCAGCTCGAGCGCCACATGCTTGAACAGTGGCGCCGCCAGGCGCTGAATGGCCGCCCCGGTTTCCGGGCTGCCGGTGAACGTGATCTTGGCTACCTTCGGGTGCTCGCACAGCACCGGCCCTAGCGTTGCACCGTAACCGGTCACCACGTTGACCACGCCATCGGGAATACCAGCCTCCTGACACAGCTTTGCCAGGTGCAGGGCCGACATCGGCGTCTGTTCGGCTGGCTTGATCACGGTCGTGCAGCCGGCCGCGAGCAGCGCGCCGAGCTTCCAGCAGGTGATCATCAACGGCGTATTCCAGGGCACGATGGCAGCCACCACGCCGACCGGCAGGCGTTCGGTATACGACAGCGTGGGCTGGCCCATATAGCCGGCCGTGGGAATGGTGCGACCTTCGAGCTTGTCGGCCCAGCCGGCGGCATGGCGCAGCGTGGCGATGGCGTTGGGCAGGTCGAGCATGCGCGGTTCTGCGGGCGGGCGGCCGATCGCGTTCGCGTCCATGTCGGCCAGCTGTTCGGCATCGCGCTCGACCAGATCGGCGAGCCGATGGATGCACAGCCCACGCGCCGCGCCGCTCATCTGCGACCATTCGCCGCCCTTGAGCTGGGCATGAGCGGCCTCGATGGCCCGCGTGGCGTCGTCTGCGGTGCCGGCAGCCGATGTCGCCAGCGTTTCGCCGGTCGCCGGATCCGGCAGGGTCAGGGTCGCACCGTCGGAGGCGTCGACCGCCTGACCGGCTATGAAATGTTGGAATGCCTGATTCACGCGTGCTCCTCGAACAGTAAACGTCCGCCGTCTCGCACGCTCGCGACAAACGTGCTGCACGGCTGCAGTGGTCGGTTGTATCTCGTCCCGAGCCTGCGCCGGCTGACCACGCCACGCATGCTGTTACGTGCATATCGATTTGTCGCTGTGTGCAGCTTGGCGGCGCTTGCCGGGCGATCTTTGACAGCGCGCGGACAACGGCGTAAACACAAATAAAAGCGTTGCAGCGCCACGAGCGAACCTGGCATGCGCATTGCAACCTAATTCGACCCGAAACAATCGGGCGCCACGGGCTGGAGACCGTCGAATCACATGCCGTATTTGCAACATCGATCGCAGGCCCCGGAAGCGGGCCGCTTTTCCAATCTCGGCGGCTGGCAGGATTACGTCAACGCGCATTTCCCACCGCTGGAGATGAGCCGCCCCGGCGCCGAGCCGTTTTATGCACAGGCCAACAGCTGCCGGCTTGGCGAATGCACGCTCACGCATATCAGCAGCGCGGCCTCGGATGTTGCGCGAACCGCCTATCTGGCACGGCGTGCCAATGCCGGGTATCTGAAAGTGCTGTGGCAGCTTGCGGGCACTCTCGAACTCACCCAGGATCGCCGCTCGGTGCGCCTGCAGGCCGGCCGCGCCAGTCTTTGCGATACCACCCGGCCCTACCGAATTCGCGTAAGCGACGGTGCACGCCTGGCCGTACTGCTGATTCCCTATGACGTCGACAGCCGGCTGCCGCGCTATGCCGAACGCGTGAGCGCGACCGAACTTACGGATATGCCGACCATGCAGGCTGCACTCGGTGCGATCACCGGTCTGGCACGCGCGCAGCCGCGCTTTGACGACCCGGGCGTGAGCGACGTGATGCAGGGTGTGGGCGCAATGCTGGCTGCGACCTTCGCACGGGCGGCCGAGCCGGAGGAGGCCGATGTGGATGCACAACGCATGCAGCGCGCGCGCCATTATATCGCCACCCATCTCGCCAGCAGCGATCTCACGCCGGAGCGCCTGGCCAGCGTGCTGTGCGTTTCACGACGCACGCTCTACGGTTTGCTGGCACGCCACAACACCACGCCGGCCCGTTTGATCAGCGAAACCCGGCTGCAGTGTGCTCGCGATGCGCTGGCCCGCGATTCGGCGGGCCAGCATTCGATCACCGATATCGCCCTCGCCCACGGCTTTGGCGACAGCGCGCGCTTCAGTCACGCATTCAAGGATCGCTTCGGCGAAGCGCCCAGCCTGTGGCGGACCCGCTACGCCCGGAACTGAGGCCGGCCGTCGGCGTGCCCGCCCGGCGCTTGGAAAGCGCCTTGGGGCGCCTCGCCGCGTTGCCGCGCAACTCGCGCCAGACAAGGCGCGTGGCGCCGGCCCTGGTTATTCCAGGGCCAAGCGCGGCGCGACAATTTCGGCGCGTTAACAGGCGCTAGCCGCGATGGCTCAGCCGGCGGTCGATGACATGCTTGGCCTTGCCCAGAGAGCGCTCCAGCGTACCCACGGCCGACAGCGTGATCTTGGTGCTGATACCGATATAGGACTTGATGTGCTGCTGCAGATTGCTCAGCGTTTCGTCCTCAGTGCTGTGGTCGTCGAAATCATGACCGCGCTCGACCGTTAACGCCACGTGATCGAGATTGCCGTCGCGGGTCAGCTCGATCAGATAATGCGGTGCCAGGCCTTTCTGCTTGCAGATGATCTCCTCGATCTGGGTCGGGAAGACGTTCACGCCGCGAATGATGAGCATATCGTCCGAGCGACCGGTGATCTTGTCGATACGGCGCATGGAACGCGCGGTCGGTGCCAGCAGGCGGGTGAGATCGCGGGTTCGATAACGCACGATCGGCAGCGCTTCCTTGGTCAGCGAGGTGAACACCAGCTCCCCGGGCTCGCCGTCCGGCATGACTTCGCCGGTTTCCGGGTCGATGATCTCGGGATAGAAATGATCCTCCCAGATCACGGGGCCATCCTTGGTTTCGACGCATTCGTTGGCCACGCCCGGGCCCATGACTTCCGACAGACCGTAGATATCCACCGCATCGATACCGGCGCGGCGTTCGATCTCTTCGCGCATGGCGTTGGTCCAGGGCTCGGCGCCGAAGATACCGATTTCCAGCGAGGACTCGCGCGGGTCCAGCCCCTGGCGCTCGAACTCTTCAATGATGTTGAGCATGTACGAGGGCGTCACCATGATGATGCGCGGCTTGAAGTCCTGGATCAGCTGCACCTGTTTTTCGGTCTGGCCACCCGACATCGGTATCACGGTACAGCCGAGCTTTTCGGCGCCGTAGTGGGCACCGAGACCGCCGGTGAACAGACCGTAGCCATAGGCGACATGCACGATATCGCCCGGCTTGCCGCCAGCGGCACGGATAGAGCGGGCGACGAGGTTGGCCCAGGTCTCGATATCGTTGGCGGTATAGCCCACCACCGTCGGTTTGCCGGTGGTCCCGCTGGAGGCATGGATACGCGACACCTGCTCGCGCGGCACGGCGAACATATCGAACGGATAGGCGTCGCGCAGATCCTGCTTGGTGGTGAACGGAAACTTCGCCAGATCGGCCAGCGTTTCCAGATCGCTCGGATGCACGCCGGCCTCGTCAAACTTGGCCTTGTAACGCGGCACGTTGTCGTAGGCGTGCTGCAGGGACCATTTCAGCCGTTCCAGCTGTAGCGCCTGCAGTTCGTTGCGGCTCGCGGTCTCGATCGGTTCGAGCAGCGATGCGGGTTCCATCAATGCAGCCATGTTCGTCTCCTCCGTCTCGTTTGTGTAAGAAAGCGTCTGCGGTATGGGCCCCCGAGCGCTTTTTCATGTTTTCGGGGCCGTGCCAGACGACGCAGGCACACCCAACTTGATTTTCACGACGCCATCACGTCCAGCACGTCGCCTCGCACCTGGTGCGCACGCCCGCGAAACAGCACCACCGTTTCGTCGTTCTGATTGCGCACGGTGACGTCGTAAACGCCGGTTCGCCCCGAGCGCGAGCGTTGCTCGGCTTCGGCCACCAGCACGTCGCCGGCAAACGCCGGGCGCAGGTAATCCACGTTGCAGGCCGCGCCCACGGTGTTGTGGTTACCGCTGTTGCAGGCAAAGGCAAACGCGCTGTCGGCCAGCGAAAAGATCAGCCCGCCGTGGCAGGTCTTGTGGCCGTTGACCATGTCGTCGCGTACCGGCATGGATACGCGGGCATAGCCGGGCGCCATGGCGTCGATATGCATGCCGAGCATGCGCGAGGCCTCGTCGCGGGCAAACATTGCCTCGCCGACGCGCTCGGCCAGCGCCTGGGCATCCGTATCCTCGGGCGCGGCAGCCGCGCCGTTCTGGCTGGATTGCATTGAGTTGTCTCCTTCCGAAAAAGCCTGTTCGGGCCGGCGCGCTGCTTTTTTATATTCGTTGCAGCGTCGCCGGCGTGTTGGTTATTCAGCGACCTTTGAATTCGGGCGTGCGTTTTTCGCTGAACGCAGCCACGCCTTCGGCATAGTCGGCGCTGCGGCCGAGCTCGCCCATGGCATCGCGTTCGGCATCCAGCTGCGCATCGAGATTGTTGTTCGCGCCGGCGTACATCAGCTCCTTGGTACGGGCCAGGCCGCGGGTCGGGGCTTTCGATAAATGCTCGACGAGCTGGTCGAGTTCGGTGTCGAAGGCGTCGTCGTCCACGCAGCGCCAGATCAGGCCCCAGTCGGCGGCGGTCGGCGCATCGATGGGTTCGCCGAGCATGGCCAGGCCCATGGCCCGGGCCATACCGATGCGTCGCGCCAGAAAATAGGTGCCGCCGGTATCCGGAATCAGGCCGAGCTTGCAGAAGCTTTCGATGAACTTGGCCGAGCGGCGGGCGATGACCAGATCGCAGGCCAGCGCAAGATTCGCACCCGCACCCGCGGCCACGCCGTTGACGCCGCAGACCACAGGCATGGGCAGTGCGCGCAGGCGGCGTACCAGCGGTGCGTAATAGGTTTCGACCGAATAGGCCAGATCGGGCGCTTCGCCGGAGGTCGATACTGCGCGATCGCCCAGATCCTGGCCGGCACAGAAGCCCTTGCCGGCGCCGGTGAGCAGCAGCACGCGCACCGAATCATCGGCTTCGACCGTGTCGAGCGCTTCGGCCAGGGCTTCGTGCATGGCCACGTTGAAGCTGTTGAGCTTGTTCGGACGGTTGAGCGTGATCCGGGCGATGCCGGAATCGATGCTCAGGATGATGGAATCGTCTGCCATGGAAATCTCCTTAAGCGGCGGCCGTTTCTTCGGCCTCCGGCGTCCAGTCGGTGGTGGCGACCATGGTCAGCACGTCGTACTGGGCCACGGCCTCGTCGTTCTGGTTGGTCACGGTGGCGTCCCAGCGCACTTCGCCGTATTCGGTGTTCTCGCGCTTGGTCTTGTGCTTGCAGGTGAGCGCGACCTTGAGCGCGTCGCCCGGATAGGCCGGGGTCATGAAACGCAGGTTGTCGACGCCGTAGTTGGCCAGCACCGGGCCCGGGTTGGGCTCGACGAACAGGCCGGCTGCCAGCGACACGATGTAGTAGCCGTGGGCCACGCGCCCGTCGAAGAACGGATTGGCCTTGGCGGCCTCTTCGTCCATATGGGCATAGAAGGTATCGCCGGTGAAGTTGGCGAAATGCTCGATATCCTCAAGGGTGACCTCGCGGGCATCGGTGAGAATCGCGTCGCCGATTTCGAGCTCGTCGAAGTGCTTCTGGAACGGGTGGCGATCGGTTTGTACACGCTTGCCGCCCGGCAGCCAGTGGTCGATCACATCGGCCAGCATGTCGGGCGAGCCCTGCAGGGCACTGCGCTGCATGTAATGAAACACGGCACGCATGCCGCCCAGCTCTTCGCCGCCGCCGGCACGCCCCGGCCCGCCGTGGACCAGCATGGGCATGGGCGAGCCGTGGCCGGTGGACTCCTTGGCGCAGTCGCGATCGAGCACGAGCAGACGACCATGGAACGGCGCGCAGCCCAGCGTCATCGCCCGCGCGAAGCCGGCATCGTAGGTCACGATCGAGCCGACCAGGCTGCCCCCGCCCAGACGGGCAAGCGCCACGGCTTCTTCGGTGGTTTCGTAGGGCATGACGGTCGCGACCGGGCCGAAGGCCTCGATCGTATGGATCGCCGTATTGTCGAACGGTGCATCGGCCGAGAGCACGACCGGGCCGACGAACGCGCCCTTGTCGGCATCGGCATCAACGACCTCGCAACGCGCCGGATCGCCGTAAACGATCCTGGCGCCCTGGGCCAGATCGGCAATGCGTGCACGCACTTCCTCGACCTGGTCGCGGCTGGCCAGCGCACCCATGGTCACGCCTTCGGCTTCGGGATTGCCGACCACCACCTTGTCGAGCTTTTCCGAGAGCGCATCGATGAACGCCTGCTGGTGATCGCGGGCGACCAGCACGCGCCGGATGGCGGTACATTTCTGCCCGGCCTTGACCGTCATCTCGCGCATGACCTCTTTTACGGCCAGCTTGAATTCGGGCGTGTCCGGGCCGGCGTCGGGGCCGAGCGCGAGGAAGTTGAGCGAATCGGCTTCCATGGAGAAGCGGGTGGCGTTCTCGACGATCGCCGGGTGCTGCTTCAACTTGCGGCCGGTGTTCGCCGAGCCCGTGAAGGTGACCACGTCCTGGCAGGTCACATGGTCGAGCAGATCGCCCACGCCGCCGCTGATCAGCTGCAACGCGCCGTCTTCGATCAGCCCGGAATCGACGATCGCGCGCACCATGTCTTCGGTGACGAAAGCGGTCTGGGTGGCCGGTTTGACGATCGCCGGCAGGCCGGCCAGATAGTTGGCCGCGAATTTTTCCAGCATGCCCCAAACGGGGAAGTTGAAGGCGTTGATATGCACGGCCACGCCTTCCAGCGAGGTGTGGATATGCTGGCCGATAAAGCTGCCATGGCGCGACATGGGCTCGGGGTTGCCGTCGAGCGCGAAGGTGGCATTGGGCAGCTCGCGCCGGCCCTTGCTGGCATAGGTGAACAGCGTGCCGATACCGCCGTCGATATCCACCCAGGAATCGGTCCGGGTCGCACCGGTAGCAGTCGAAAGCTTGTAGAAGCGTTCCTTGTCGGCCATCAGCGTCTGCGCGAGCGCCTTGAGCTGCAGCGCGCGCTGGTGGAAGGTCAACGCCCGCAGCTTCGGGCCGACTTCGGTCCGGGCATAGTCGAGCATGGCCGCGAAATCGATGCCGTCGCTGGATACGCGGGCGACGGGTTCACCGGTCACCGCGTTCAATACCGTCTTGCCACCTTCGCCGGTGACCCACTGGCCTTGAACATAGCTGCTGGATTGCATTACACGCTCCTGATTCTTGTCGTCGGTGTCTTGGCACCCTGAATATCTGGCCCGGCCGATCGATCGGATCTTCGGCGCGGGTTCGCGCCTGAATATCGAGCCCGGCGCCGAGTACGGACTGCTTTCGCGTTGTTGTCAGACCAGCTGCAGACGCGACAACTGGGTGCGCGCCCGGTTCTGCCAGGCGGCGCGCAGTTCTTCATTGGTTGTATGTCGCAGCCCCATTCGGGCCAGCCGCGTAAAGCGCTCCGACTGGGCGCTGCCAAAAGTTTCTGCGACCCGTGGATACCAGTAGGCCACGCAGGCTCTGGCCTCGTCTTGGCCCGTTTCGTTGGCAACGATGCGATCGAGACCCTCGAAGCCCAGCTCCATGTGGCGTTGCTCACGCGGCAGCACCGCGCGTACGACATCGGCGAACGGCGCGTATGAGCACTCGCGCAGTTCTTCGAGCTGCACCACGGTCGCCAGGCCCATGAGCACGTTCATGACCACGGCATCGGTCCAGTTTTCCAGCGGATAGTGGAAGACCGACAGCCGCATGTCGCCGCCCTGGCGCGCCGGGTCGATAGCGGCATCGCGGCTGGCGCGCGCCGACCAGTTGTGGGCGTTGTTGTAGAGCGCCTTGTCGGTACCGAAATCGCTCATGAGGTCGAGCACGCGTTCGGCATGGTCGGCTTTTTCCAGCACGATCCGGCTGGCTGCGATGCGTTCCTTGATACCAGGGGCCCAGTTGATGGAATCGGCAAACCCGGCCGAGCCGGCCAGCTCGCTGTCCACGAAGGACGACATCAGCCGCAGCAGTTCGCCGCGATAGCGTGGCGGCGGGTTGTCCGGCGAGGTCAGCTTGCCGCCGCGGGCCAGATAATCCTCGATCGGCATGGTCTGATCGAACGGTTCACTCGTCATAGCTGAGTACCACCGTGTCGGTGATCGGCACGCTCTGGCAGGTCAGCACATAACCGGCCTTGACCTCATAATCCTCGAGCGCCTGGTTGTTCAGCATCTCGACTTCGCCTTCCAGCACCCGCGCCCGGCAGGTCGAACACACGCCGGCCTTGCAGGAATACGGGGCGTCCATGGCGTTGGCGAGCGCGCCGTCGAGCACCGCGGTGCCGTCGTTGGGCATTTCGATCGTACGCGTAGTGCCATCGAGGGTGACCGAAACCTTGCAGGTCGCCCCGGCGCGTGCGTCCTGGCGCGAAACGGCCGGTTTCTTCGCCCGGCCCGGCTGCGAGGAGGCGAACAGCTCGAACTTGATTCGATCGTCGCTCAGGCCGTGCTGCTTGAGCGAATCGGCGATCGTGAGCATCATCGGTTCCGGGCCACAGATGAACGCGGTATCCACCGAGCTCGCGTCGATCCAGTACTTGAACAGCTGCTCCATCTTCTCGGCGTCGATCCGGCCCGAGAACAGATCGATGTCCTGGCCTTCGCTGGTGAGCACGTGGATGACCGAAAAGCGCCCGAGATGCAGGTTCTTGAGGTCTTCCAGCTCCTCGCGAAACATGATCGACGTCATCTGGCGGTTGGCGTAGAGCAGCGTGAACTGGGATTTGGGCTCACGCGCGAGCACTGTCTTGATGATCGACAACAGCGGCGTGATGCCCGAGCCGCCGGCGAACCCGAGATAGTGTTTTTCGGCGCTCGGTTCGAGCGGCGTATGAAACTTGCCCATCGGCGGCATCGCTTCGATGACGTCGCCGCGGCTGAGCTGTTCGTTGGCCCAGGTCGAGAACGCGCCGCCGTCGACACGCTTGATGCCGACTTTGAGCACGCCCTCGTCGGTACCGGCACAGATCGAATAGGACCGGCGCAGTTCTTCGCCGTCGAAATCGCGACGGAAGGTCAGATACTGGCCCTGGGTGAATTCGAAGGCCTCGGCGTTGTCCGCCGGCAGATTGAGCGTGACAACGACGGCGTCGCGCGTATCGCGGCGAACGTCGACAACTTCGAGAGGATGAAAGCGTGGCATGCAAAACTTTCCGTTAGGCTCTGGCGCTCAGAGGCACTTGAAATAGTCGAAGGGCTCCAGACAATCCTTGCAGCGATACGACGCCTTGCAGGGGGTGGAACCGAACTGGCTGATCTTTTCGGTGTTCTTGGATTCGCAGCGCGGACAGGCGATCGCCGGCCCTGTCACACCGGCCAGACGCGACGCGCGACTGGCCATCTGGCCGCTCGCGGCGGTGCCATCGACCGGCGGGGCAATACCGAAAGCGCGCAGCTTGTCGCGTGCCGAATCGGTAATCCAGTCGGTCGTCCAGGGCGGCGACAGCCGTCGTTCGACGCGCAATGCGTCGACGCCTTTCGAGCGCAGCTGTTCGACAATCATCTGGTTGATGACCAGGGTCGCCGGGCAGCCGGAGTACGTGGGTGTCACCGTGACCACCAGCGTGTCATCCCGGTAGCCCACCTCGCGGACAATGCCGAGCTCGGTCACGGATACGACCGGGATTTCCGGGTCCGGCACGTCGGCGAGCCATTCCCAGACTTGCCGGGTGGTCGGCCGGGTGTTTAGCGCCTGTTGCTGTTTCATGGGGCACCGCGCCGGCGGCTACCAGCTGGCGCCCGGATAGGCGCGCTGCAGAAACTGCATATCGGACAGGATATAGCCCAGATGCTCCGTGTGTTTGCCGGTCTTGCCGCCGGTATGCACGAACGCGTTATCGGGGACTTTCAGGGTCGCTTCGTCGAGCACGTCCTCGACCCGGGCCAGCCAGGCCTCGCGCAGCGTATCCGGCGACGGGGCGATACCTGCATCCGCCATTGTGGCGTCGACGCCGTCGCTGACGAACATGTCGCCGGTGTACGACCACAATATGTCCAACGCCTGCTGCATCCGATCATGGCTTTCCGGGGTGCCATCGCCCAGACGCACCACCAGATCGGTGGACCGTTCGACGTGATACGACACTTCCTTGAGCGCCTTGGCCGCGATCTCGGCGACGCGCGGGCTACTCGATTCGGTCAGCCGCTGCAGCAGTTCGTAGTGGAAAGCGTCGAACAGGAACTGGCGCATGGTAGTCACGCCCATATCGCCGTTGGGCACCTCTACAAGCAGCACGTTGCGAAACTTGAACGCATCGCGCAGGAACGCCAGCTGATCGGCCGAGCGGCCCTCGTTCTCGACCTCGCCGGCCAGACCCAACCACAGCTGGGTATGGCCGATGAGGTCGAGTGCGGTATTGGTGAGCGCAATATCCTCTTCCAGGGCCGGACCGTGACCGCACCATTCCGACAGCCGCTGGCCCAGGATCAGCGTGGTATCGCCCATGCGGCACAGCCATTCGAAGAACGCCGGCCGGGTTTCGACGTTGGTGACGTGCACATCGTGGGTCTGCTCGGCCGCGGCGATGTCAGCCAGCTTCGTGACTTCATCGGTGTTCATGTCGGACAGAGAGGGCATTACATATTCCCCACTTCGTCGGGAATGTTGTAGAACGTGGGATGCCGGTAAATCTTGTCCTCGGCGGGGTCGAACATCGGCCCCTTGTCGGACGGCGTGGACGCCGTGATCTCGGTCGAACGCGCCACCCAGATCGAAACCCCTTCCTTGCGCCGGGTATAGACATCGCGGGCATTGTTGATCGCCATCTCGGCGTCGGGCGCATGCAGGCTACCCACATGACGGTGGTTGAGCCCGTGCTGCCCACGGATGAAGATCTCCCAGAGCGGCCATTCGTTCGCCATCGTTAGCTCCCGTGTTCTGCGTTGATTCAGGGCCTGGACCGCTTATGCGGCGGCCCGGCGCTTGGCCGCTTTCTCGGCGTAGGCCGCCAGGCCGTCGCGGAACCATTCACCGCCTTCCCATGCCTTTATCCGGGCGCCCAGGCGCTCGCGATTGCAGGGGCCGTTGCCCTTGAGTACGGCCTTGAACTCGTCCCAGTCGGGCTGGCTGAAATCGTAGTTGCCGGTTTCTTCGTTCCAGACGAGATCGTCATCGGGAATCGTCAGCCCCAGGTAATGCGCCTGCGGGACGGTTTCGTTGACGAAGCGCTGACGCAGTTCGTCGTTGGTGTTCATCTTGATCTTCCAGGCCATGGACTGGTCGGAATGCACGCTGTCCTTGTCCGACGGGCCGAACATCATCAGCGCCGGATACCAGAACCGGTTCAATGCGTCCTGCGCCATCTCTTTTTGCGCGGGCGTTCCGGAGACCATCGACATCATGATCGAGTAGCCCTGGCGCTGATGAAAACTCTCTTCCTTGCAGATCCGCACCATGGCCCGCGCATACGGCCCGAAGGAGGTCCGCTGCAGGGGCACCTGGTTCATGATCGCGGCGCCGTCCACGAGCCAGCCCACGGCACCCATGTCGGCCCAGGTCAGGGTCGGATAGTTGAAGATCGATGAATACTTCATTTCGCCCGAGTGCAGCTTGTTCATCAGCTCGTCGCGGCTGATACCCAGCGTCTCGGCAGCGCAATACAGATACAGGCCATGGCCGGCTTCGTCCTGCACCTTGGCCAGCAGGATGGCCTTGCGCTCGAGCGTCGGCGCGCGCGTGACCCAGTTGCCTTCGGGAAGCTGGCCCACGATCTCGGAATGGGCATGCTGACCGATCTGGCGGATCAGCGTCTTGCGGTACGCGGCCGGCATCCAGTCCTTGGGCTCGATCTTGATGTTGTCGTCGATACGCGCCTGAAACGCGGCCTCTTCCGGCGACAGTTCGTCCGCGCCGCGAACCCCCTTGCTACCGGTATCTACATTCTGTGCATACATGATTCGCACTCCCGCCCCGAAAAAGGCTGTCTTGGCGTTGTAGTGTCGGGTCGTGCCGACACAGGCGCCGCGGGTGCGGCGCTCGTTTTGATACAGATCAAGTTACATGATCGTACGTTTTGTATCAAATAAATATCGCACGCGTCAGATTCCGGCGAATCAGCACCCAACTGTCTGATTACGCATGAATAATTATGAATTTTCTGAAGTGCCGCGAATCAAGGGAGGGAATGGGCAACGCAAACAAGGGCCATTGCGAGCGTGATAAGCGGCATTGCTGCATTGCAGCGCGATACAGGCGCACTCTTTGTGCGCGCCAAATGTATCGGGTTATTGCGTCCCCCGGACCGGGCCGCCGATGCGTTCAGAGACCGCCGAAACGCTCGTAGAAATACGCGGCCGGCTCGGGCAGCGGCCCATCGGCGGTTTCCAGCACGTCGGCCAGATAGGTTTCAGCCTGTCGGAAGGTGGCCCGATAGAGGTTGCGACACAAAAGCCGCGCCGCCGCCCCGTGCCAATCGCCAGGCAGTACGTCGTCGGGCAGCTGAGGATCGCGCAGCAGCAGCCGGCGGATTTCGTGGATGAGCAGGGTCCTGATCAGAAACGCGGCCTGTGGGTCGAGCCCGCCGTTGCTGTCGATAGCGCGCCAGACCGGTCGGAAACGATCCAGGAATTCGGCGTATTGCACGCCGAGTGCTTCCAGATTCCAGCATTCGCGCACGAGGCGGTTGAGCGGCGCCGAGGTGGGCAGGCCTTCGTTGCGTGCGCGCATGAGTACCACGCGACGCTGAACATCCAGATCCTGCAGCACCGACGTCAACGCCGATCGCGGCGGTAGCGGGTGCGCCAGCATGTCACTCGAGAACGCACCAAAACCGAGTGTCGACAACTCCTTTCGCAGCGTGTCGCGCTTGCGCTGCGGCACCTGCCCCATGAGCACGAGCGTCCATTCGCCGTCCCAGGACACCCGCGGCTCGCTATAGACCCGCTCATAGGCCCGTTCGAAACTGCGCCAGCCGCTACGCGTGAGGCTGTAATAGCTGCGCCGCCCAATCTGCTCGGAACTGAGCCAGCCTTCCTTGGACAGCCGATAGACCGAAGTCCGAACCAGGCGCTCATTGAGGCCCAGCGGTTCGAGTAATTTGATCAGGCTGCCCAGCCAGACGGTGCCGCCCCGCGGCGCGATCGCATCGCCGTAGACCGAAATGATCAACGATGTCGCGCGCAGCGAGCGGCGGGCGCTGAATTCTTCGATCAATGCATCGATAGGCCGGGATCGTGCCAATTCATTCTCCGGGCAAGCGCTGCACGGACCACCCGATTGCGGCCGCTGGATCAGCTGACATGAAAATGCCCGCAGCACAGCGCGGGCACCGTATCGGGTCGAATTCTAGAACCTGCAGCGCAGGGGTGCGAACCGTGCCGCGACTGCCGCACGGTCCGCCCCATCCCGATCAGTCGAGCAGGGTCCAGGTGCCGTTGCGGATTTCGAGCATCCGGAACGCCGACAGGTCCAGCCCCATGTGATCGTCCGGGCTCATATTGAACACGCCGCCCACGCCGACGAACCCGTCGGTGGCCTCGATCTCGTCTCGAATCGCCGCACGGTCGGTACTGCCGGCGGCTTCGATCGCCTTGACCGCGATCATCAGCCCGTCATAGGCATGGCCGCCGAACTGCGAGATGGACTCGTTGAAGGTGTCTTCGTATTCCTTCTTGTAGGCCAGTGCGACCTTCTTCTGCGGATCGTTGTCGTCCAGCTTGGAAGCCACCAGCAACGCGCCGGCCGGCAGACGTACGCCCTCGGCCGCATCGCCCGCGAGTTCGATGTACTTCTCGGACGCCACGCCGTGCGACTGGTAGAACGGCAATTCGAGACCGAGCTGCTTGTAGTTGCGGGTCACGATCGCCGGGCCCTGCCCGAAGCCGAAGTTGAGTACCGCCTGCACCCCCGGGGTGTTGGCGATATTGGTCAACTGGGCGGTCATGTCGGTATCGCTGTTGTTGTAGGTTTCATCGGCCACGATTTCGATATCGAACTCCGAAGCCGCCGCCAGCGTCTGCTCCCGGCCGGACTGGCCGAAGCCGCCGGAACCCGAAATAAGCCCCACCTTGGTGAAACCGCGGCTCTGCATGTCCTTGAGAATCTTGCGGGCCGCCATGCGGTCGGTATGCGGCGTCTTGAACACCCATTTCTTGACCGGGTCGATGATCGGAATACCGCCGGCCAGAGAGATCATCGCCACGCCCGAACGCTCGACCAGCGGTACCGCCGCCATGGTCGTACCCGTGGTGCTACCGCCCACGATCACATCGACCTGATCGGAATTGATCAGACGCTTGACGAAGGTACGCGCCTTGCCGGCGTTTCCCGACGTGTCGTAATGCACGAGCTCCAGCGGACGGCCGAGCACGCCGCCCTCGTCGTTGATCTTGCCCACCCAGTGTTCCAGCGTCTTGAGCTCGGGATCGCCGAGAAACGACGCCGGCCCGGTGACCGACAAGAAGGTGCCGATCTTGATCGGCTTGCCGTCCGGTGCCGCAAACGCGGCCGTGCCGACCGATGCCAGGGTGAGCAGCAATGCCGCTCCGAGTTTCTTGATTCGCATAACGTCTCCTTGGTTTCTCCCACCGTGTGCCCCGTCGATGTCGATCGACGTGTTGTTGTCATTCGTTGTGTTGACCCTGCTCGACCGGCGCCTCGCTGATTCCCAGATAGGCGCGCCTGACCTCGGGATGATCGGCCAGTTCGCGACCGCTGCCGCTGACCGTGATCGCACCGGTCTCCAGCACGAAGCCGCGATCAGCGATCGCCAGCGCCCCCGCGGCATTCTGTTCGACCAGCAGAATGGTGATGCCCTCGGCATTGAGGTTGCGCACGATCTCGAAGATCTCTTCGATCAGCAGCGGCGCCAGCCCCATGCTGGGCTCGTCGAGCAGCAACAGGCGCGGCCGTGCCATGAGCGCCCGCCCGATGGCCAGCATTTGCTGCTGGCCGCCCGAGAGCATGCCGGCCGCCTGACGGCGTTTTTCCGCCAGAATCGGAAACAGCTCGTAGACCCAGTCGATATCGCGATCCACCGCCGGGCCACGGCCGCGTACATAGGCGCCGAGCGTAAGATTGTCGGCCACCGACATGGGCCCGAACACCTGCCGGCCCTCCGGCACCTGGGTAATACCGCGGGCGACCCGTTTCTGTGCCTTGACACGGCAAATGCGCTCGCCATCGAAATGGATCTCGCCCTGGCTGTGCGGCTGAATGCCCGACAGCGTATTGAGCAACGTGGTCTTGCCGGCACCGTTCGCGCCCACCAGCGCCACCAGTTCGCCTTCGGCCACATCGAGATCGATATCGCGCAGCGCGGTGACCGCGCCGTAGCGGGTATGCAGGCCGCGAATACGCAGCAATGGTTCGACGGTATTCATGCGCCCCCCAGATAGGCCGCAACGACCTCGGGATCGTTCTGGACGGCCTGCGGCGTGCCCTGGGCCAGCTTGCGGCCGTAGTTGAGCACCAGCACGTCGTCGGAAATATCCATGACCAGCTTCATGTCGTGTTCGACCAGAACCACCGTCACCCCGCTCGCTGCCACTTCGCGAATGAGCGCACCGATGGCGTGGGTTTCGTTGGCGTTGAGCCCGGCCGCCGGCTCGTCGAGAAACAGCAGCTCGGGCTCGGCCGCCAGTGAGCGGGCGATTTCCAGACGCTTGAGCGCACCGTAGGACATCTCGCTGGGGTGCTGGTCGATCTGGTCTTCCAGGCCCACGAAGCGCATCAGCTCGAGCGCGCGCGCACGACAATCGCGATCGCCCGAGCGTACCGACGGCAGCCTCAGCAGGGCCGATACAAAGCCGCGGTTCAGGCGCAGGTGGCGGCCGACCATCACGTTTTCCACCGCCGACATGTTCATGCAGATCTGCAGATTCTGGAACGTGCGCCCAAGCCCGCGCTGGGCGAGCTTGTAGGGCGCCAGCCCGCGCGTATCGTGGTCGGACAAAAGAATGCTGCCGGCCGTGGGCGTATAGATACCGGTGAGCAGGTTGATCAGCGTGGTCTTGCCGGCGCCGTTGGGGCCGATGATCGAATGGATATGGCCGCGATCGACCGTGAACGACAGATCCGCCACGGCATCGACGCCGCCGAACGATTTGGTCAGCTCGCGGCATTCGAGAATCGCGCTCATCGCCGGCCTCCCGGCACCAGCCGTGCAAGCGTGGGCACCAGCCCCGTGGGCATGAAGATCACCACCACCATCAGGATCGCGCCCAGAATCATCACCTCGAGATCATCGACCCCGGTCAGAAACTGCGGCAGCAACGTCAGAATGACCGCGCCCACGATCGCGCCGTAGGTCGAGGCCATGCCACCCAGCACGACCATGGTCACGAACTCGATCGAGTAGATGAAGTTGGCCAGATCCGGCGTCACGAAGCCCGAGTAGTGGGCCGTTAGCACACCCGCCAGGGCCGCCAGCACCGCCGATACGACAAAAATCAGCACCTTGTAGCCGAGCGTATGCACGCCCACCACCTCGGCAGCCACCTCCGAGCCGTGCACCGCCCGCAGCGCCCGCCCGACGGGCGAGTCGATCAGGTTCAACGCCAGCCAGACGGTCGCCAGCAGCAATACCGCAATCAGCGCATACCAGTAGCGCTCGTCGTAAAGGTTGGTATCGCCGATCGACAGCGGCGGCGCCATCATGCCGTCCGGCCCGCCGGTGATACCGGCCTCGGTACGCAGCACGATGGAAATGAGAATGCCGAGCCCCAGCGTGGCCATGGCCAGATAATGACCGGACAGGCGCAAAATCGGGCGTGCCACCACGAACGCGAGCAGCGCCACCACGACCAGCGCGGCCGGCATGGACAGATAGACCGGCCAGCCGTAGTTGGCGCTGAGTACGGCCGTAACGTAGGCACCGAGCCCGAAGAAACCGGCATGGCCGAGGCTGATCTGACCGGCATAGCCCATCAACAGGTTCAGCCCGACCGCGACCATGGCGTTGATGAGCACGTGAATGGCCACGTCGTACTGGTAAGGGTTGGAAAACACCAGCGGCGCAGCGGCCAGAATCAGCGCCAGCACGATCAGTCCCGGGCGTGGAATACGCTTGAGCATGTCCATCAGACCCGCTCCGTCGCACGCGAGCCGAACAGGCCGCTGGGCAGCAGAAACAACACCAGCAGCACGATTACGAACGGTACCGCGTCCTTGTATTCCGACGAGATATAGCCGGCCGTAAAGGCCTCCATGATGCCGAGAAGCAAGCCGCCCACAACGGCCCCCACCGGGCTGCCGAGACCACCCAGCACCGCCGCCACGAAGCCTTTCAGCCCGAGCATTACGCCGATGTCGTAGGCGGTCAGGGTGATCGGGGCCGCAACTGCGCCGGCGACCGCGCCGAGCGCACCGGCCAACGCGAACGACAGCATCAGGATGAAACGCGGGTTGATGCCGACCAGGCGCGCGGCGTTGGGGTTATGCGATACCGCCAGCATGGCCTTGCCGGTGAGCGTGCGCTTGAAAAACCAGGCCAGCGCGCAGACCACCACTGCGCCGACGCCCAGCACCCACAGGCTTTGCGGCAGGATGGTAGCCCCGGCGATATCGATGGGCGTATTGCCGGTGAATGCCGGCAGGGCATGAATCGACTTGCCCCAGAAGAACTGGGCACCGCCGCGCAGAAACAGCGATGCGCCGATCGTGATGATGATCAGCGGCACGATATCGTTGGTCGCGGCGCGTTCGAGTGCGAGTTTTTCGATCAGGATGCCGGCCAGCACCGCCAGCACGATCGCGCCGACAATCGCCAGCGGCATGGGCAGGCCGTACTGCATGAGCATGACCGAACCCAGCCCGCCGATCATCAGGAACTCGCCCTGGGCGAAATTGATGATATGGCTGGCGTTGTAAATGATGGTGAAACCCAGCGCGACAAGCGCATAGGTCGAGCCCGCGGTCAGGCCTGAGAAAAGATACTGCATGAACTCAGCGAACATGGCAGGCCTGCCCGTCGCTGCGATCGCAGGCCGCGACGAAAACGCCGCCGCCGATCGATGAGCCCGCATATCCGCCGTCGAGCGCATGCACGGCGCGCCCGCGTTCGGTCGCTTTCACTGATTTTCTCCTCTCTCGTACTCGCACCGGCTTTGCCGGCAGTGCCCGATACGTCATCGCGTTCGGGCTTATTGATCTTGCTTGCCGTCGCCGCGATAAACCGGCCACGACGGGGTCGCTCCGCAAGCGCTTCGTGACGGCGCCGCGCGACCTCTTAAACCGATACTACATCAAACCAATCAGCCATCAACAGGTATCATTTTTTAAAAATTAGACGCATGTTACACGAAGAATAAATAAAGCGATTATTTTTTTAATTTGCAAAACAAAAAGATACCACTGCCAATACGCCGACTGAAAAACTCGAACTCAACTCAACACTCAAGCCACTGCCAATAGCCACGTATCAATATAGGCCGTTGATCGAATGCATCGGCATTGTCCGTGCAGTCCGAAAACCTCGGTACCCATACCTGACCTGCAGCAACAGCGGCCGAGGTCGCGCTCGCGTGGCCGGCCCTGCAGCCGCCGTCGATCGCTTGACACCTACACCATTACTTAACATGCTAAACAATACAAGTCGAATGTTGATCCGCTGCGGTAGTAGACGCATGGGCCACCAGCTCGGAGCCGATAGACGATCACGCCCTGGGTGAGCGTCACACGGCGCCGAAACCGACAACAATAAGTCGTTCGCCCGCGGCGTCGAGCGGCAAGTCTTGCGATGAGGAGATATCAGATGAGCGAAAAGACCCTGACATCTGCGGGTTTTTATGTGTCCGCCGAAGCGTTTGTGCCGACGGACAATCCGGTACCCACGCCGACGGCACCGCCACCGGAAATCTTGCGCTGCGCCTATATGGAGATCGTGGTATCCGATCTGGCCGTATCGCGGGCGTTCTATGTCGATGTGCTGAACCTGGTCGTCACCGCGGAAGACGAACACACGATCTATCTGCGCACGACAGAGGAATTCATTCACCACAACGTCGTGCTGCGCCAGGGCCCCGACCCGGCGGTCGCGGCTTTTGCGTATCGGGTGCAATCCCCGGCCGAGCTGGATAAGGCGGTGGCCTTCTATACCGAGCTGGGCTGCCGCGTGGAGCGGCGCAAGGAAGGCTTCGTTCGCGGCGTGGGCGATTCGGTACGAGTACAGGATCCGCTCGGCTTCCCCTGCGAATTCTTCTACGACATCGAACACGTCGAACGCCTGGCCTGGCGCTATGACCTGCACAGTGCCGGCGCGCTGGTGCGCCTGGACCATTTCAATCAGGTCACACCCGACGTGCCACGCGCGACCCGGTTCATGCAGGACCTGGGATTTCGTGTCACCGAGGATATTCAGGACGAACACCAGACCGTCTATGCGGCCTGGATGCGGCGCAAATCCACCGTACACGACACGGCCATGACCGGTGGCGAGGGTCCGCGCATGCATCACATCGCCTTCGCCACCCACGAAAAGCACAACATCCTGCATATCTGCGACAAACTCGGTGCCTTGCGGCTGTCCGATCGTATCGAACGCGGCCCCGGGCGCCACGGTGTTTCGAACGCGTTCTATCTGTATCTACGCGATCCGGACGGGCACCGCATCGAGATCTATACCCAGGACTATTACACCGGCGACCCCGACAACCCGGTCATCACCTGGGACGTACACGACAACCAGCGCCGCGACTGGTGGGGCCATGCCGTCGTACCGTCCTGGTACACGGAAGCATCGCGAGTCCTCGACCTCGACGGCAACCTGCAGCCGCTCGTCGCACGCACCGACAGCTCCGAAATGGCGGTCACCATCGGCGCGGACGGCTTCTCCTATACACGCAAGAACGACCAGGACGACGACGGCGAGTACAAGCTCGGGCATCAGCTCTAGGCTGGCTGCCCAGCCACCAGGCACATCCAACCCGTGACCGGGTTCGGACAGGCTCGCCTTCTGCCCCCCACGGCACGTGTACCCGGTGGTTTGTCGCGTGGCCTGCTAGGCCATGCCACCGGCTTGATGCACAATAAAAACAAGCCTGCTGTGCCGGCCGGCTTGGAATCCGCGCAACGATGCCGCCCCACCGGGCGCTGGCTCGATATGCGCGTTCGACGCATCGATCGCATGCGGGCCGGTGCATCAATCCAGACGACATCGAGACGCCGGCCGATGAGCCAGACACGTAACCCCGCACGCCAGAGAAACTACAACCGCCATCCGCTTGAAACCCGGCACGCCCTGCCGATGACGCTGCTGCGCGCACGCGAGTCGGTGATGGCGCGGTTTCGGCCGATGCTCAACGCCCACGGTATTTCGGAACAGCAATGGCGGGTGATGCGCGTACTCGCCGAAGAAGGCGTGCTCGATGCCACCGAGATTTCCGGGCGGGCCTGTATTTTCGCGTCGAGCCTGTCGCGCATCATCAAGACCCTGGAAAAACAGGGCACGCTCATCCGCGAACGGTGCCCAGACGATGCCCGCCGGGTGCAGCTGCGCCTGAGCGATCAGGGCTATCGCATCGTCAGCGAGATCACGCCGGAGAGCGTGGCGATCTATCGCGCTCTGGAAGACCAGTTCGGCAGCGAGCGTGTCGCCACCCTGATCGACATGCTCAACGAACTCGTCGAAATGGAGTGAGGCACTCGGCTCTGCGCATAGCGCCGGGCTTTTGCTGCAAGCACCGATAGGGCGCATGGGGCACGCGGCGGGCTGCGGACCAGGCCGCCCGCCTGTCACAGACAGTCGTCATACCCAAGCCTGCCTTGACGCACGGTTGACGCCTGTTGTTTTATTTAACATGATAAATAAAACAACAAGAGGAGAAACGCTCATGCCTCATCTGTGCATGGAGTATTCGGCCAACCTGGCCGATCGCGTCGACCTGGCCCATTTGTGCAGCCGGTTGAACGCCACCCTGCTGGACACCGGCTTCTTCGAACCCGGCGCCATTCGCGTACGCACGCTGCGCTGCGACCACTATTCGGTGGCCGACGAACTGCCCGAGAACGCTTTCCTCGATGCCTCGCTTCGTATCGGCGAAGGCCGCAGCGAAAGCGACCGCCAGCAGATCGGCGAGGCGCTATTCGCCTGTCTTCAGGCCGAGCTCGCCGAACTGTTCGATTCCCCGCACTTCTGCCTGTCGCTCGAGGTTCGCCAGATATCGCGCGAGCTGAGCTGGAAGAAGAACGCCATTCACCCGCGCCTGCGCGGCCAGTCCTAGCCCGGAGCTGTCATGGCCTCATTCCAAGACAATCTCGATAAAGCCGAATCCTATCTGGCCCGTTTTCGCCAGGACGGCGTATCCAACCATATCGACGGGCAATCCGTACCGGCCGCGAGCGGCAAGACGTTCGAAACGATCTCGCCGGTCGATCAGTCCAAGCTGGCCGATGTCGCCCGTGGCGGCGCCGAAGATATCGACCGTGCGGCCGAGGCGGCCAAGGCGGCCTTTGGCGCCTGGCGCGATATGGAAGGCGGCGAGCGCAAGAAGATCCTGCACAAGGTGGCCGACGCCATCGAAGCCCGTGCCGAGGAGATCGCGCTGGTCGAATGCATGGACACCGGACAGGCGTTTCGCTTCATGTCCAAGGCAGCCCTGCGCGGCGCGGCGAACTTCCGCTTCTTCGCCGACCGGGCGCCCGGCGCCCGCGATGGCCAGTCGCTGAAAGCACCGGGCCAGATCAATATCACCACGCGTACGCCGATCGGTCCGGTCGGCCTGATCACGCCGTGGAACACGCCGTTCATGCTGTCGACGTGGAAGATCGCCCCGGCACTGGCCGCCGGCTGCACCGTCGTGCACAAGCCGGCCGAGTTTTCGCCGCTGACCGCGCGTCTGCTGGTGGAAATCGCCGAAGACGCCGGCCTGCCCAAGGGCGTATGGAACACGGTCAACGGTTTCGGCGAAGACGCCGGCAAGGCACTCACCGAACATCCCGACATCAAGGCCATCGGCTTTGTCGGCGAAAGCCGTACCGGACAGATGATCCTCGGCCAGGGTGCTGCCACCTTGAAACGGGTGCATTTCGAGCTGGGCGGCAAGAATCCGGTCGTGGTGTTTGCCGATGCCGATCTGGATCGCGCGGCCGATGCCGCGCTGTTCATGATCTATTCCCTGAACGGCGAACGCTGCACCTCGTCGAGCCGTGTGCTCATCGAAGAATCCGTGCACGACGCATTCGTGGCCAAGCTCGCCGAGCGTGCTGCGAAGATCAAGGTCGGCCATCCGCTGGACCCGGCCACGGTCATCGGCCCGTTGATTCACCCCTCGCATGAAGAAAAAGTGCGTTCCTATTTCGAGATCGCACAGCAGGAAGGGGCAACCATTGCCACCGGCGGCGAAAAAGTCACCGACGGTGATCTGGCCAACGGCTGCTACGTAAAACCGACGCTGTTCACCAACGCCCGCGCTTCCATGCGTATCGCACAGGAAGAAATCTTCGGGCCCGTGTTGACCGCCATTCCCTTCGCTGACGAAGCCGAAGCGCTGGAGCTGGCCAACGGGGTGGACTACGGCCTGGCCGGCTATGTCTGGACACGCGATATGACCCGTGCCCTGCGCTTCACCGAAAAGATGGACGCCGGAATGATCTGGGTGAACTCGCAGAACGTGCGCCATTTGCCGGCCCCGTTCGGCGGCATGAAGGACTCGGGCATCGGCCGCGACGGCGGCGATTACTCGTTCGAGTTCTATATGGAAACCAAGAACATCGCACTGGCCACCGACGACCGGCCTATTCCGAGGCTCGACCAGGAATAAGACTCGACCGGTCCACCTACGCCGGCCGGCAGCGGCAACGCCTGCCGGCGTCATCGCAACCCAACAAGGGGATGCCCCATGTCTGAAATCACACGGCCACGTCTTTCAAGCTTCGTTCACCAGAACCGACGCAGCTACGGCGCCGTCGTCGAGGGCGGCATCGTCGACCTGGGCGCCATCCACGGCGCACAGTGGGCCACGCTCGACGATGCCATCGCCGCCGGCGCGCTCGGCCAGCTGGCCGAATCGGCCGCCGGGCGGGCGCCGGATCTTGGCCTCGACGACGTCGCGTTCGATATCCCGGTCACGAACCCCGGCAAGATCATCTGCGTGGGCGTGAACTACCCGGATCGCAACGCCGAATACAAGGACGGCCAGGAACTGCCGCCCTACCCCTCGATCTTCATCCGTTTTCCGGAAAGCTTCGTGGGCCACGGCCAGGCCGTGGTGCGCCCGCCGGAATCGGAAAAGCTCGACTACGAAGGCGAGCTGGTGCTGGTTATCGGCCGCGAAGGCCGGCGCATCCCAGAAGACGCCGCACTCGATCATGTCGCGGCCGTCACGCTGTGCAACGAGGGCACGATCCGCGACTGGGTACGCCATGCCAAGTTCAACGTCACCCAGGGCAAGAACTTCGATCGAACCGGCGCTATCGGCCCCTGGCTCGTCCCGTTCGAGGATGAAAGCCAGATCGCCGATATCGAGCTGACCACGCGCGTGAACGGCGAGGTCCGCCAGAACGACCGCACCTCGCGCATGATGTTCGGCTTCAAGTATCTGATTTCCTATATCTCGACCTTCACCACGCTCAAGCCGGGCGACGTGATCGTCACCGGCACGCCCACGGGCGCGGGCGCCCGACTCGACCCGCCGGTCTGGCTCAAGCCGGGCGATGTGGTGGAAGTCGAGGCCGAAGGCGTGGGCGTTCTGTCCAACCACGTGGAAGACGAACAATGACTCTCGACGCCGCCCAGATCGATGCCGCGGCCCAGGCCCTGCTGGCCGCCGAGGCCGAGCGGCGCCAGATCGGCCTGTTGTCGGTCGCCCACCCGGACATGACGCTCGACGATGCCTATGCGATCCAGACCGCCCAGATGCAGCCGAAGCTCGATGCCGGCCGGCAGATCCTGGGCTGGAAGATCGGGCTGACCTCGAAAGTCATGCAGGACGCGCTGGGCATCGAAACGCCCGACAGCGGCGTGCTCTACGACGACATGCTGTTCGAAAGCGGCGCGCAGGTGCCGAACACCCGCTATATCGAGCCGCGTGTAGAAGCCGAAATCGCTTTCGTGCTGAAAGCACCGCTGGAAGGCGACGTCAGCCGCGAGGACGTATTGGCCGCGACAGACTATGTGGTGCCCGCCCTCGAGATCCTGGATACGCGCATTCTGCGTGCCGATCCGGAAACCGGCCAGCGTCGCCGTATTTTCGACACGGTGGCCGACAACGCCGCCAATGCCGGCATCGTGCTCGGCGAGGCACGCCATGCGCCGGATGCCTTCGATCTGCGCTGGGTCGGTGCCATCGTCAAGAAGAACGGCGAAACCGTGGCGACCGGCCTGGGCGCCGGCGTGCTCGACGACCCGGTCGACGGCCTGGTCTGGCTCGCACGGCGCATGCACACCTACGGCCAGCGCATGAACGCAGGCGATGTCGTGCTCTCCGGCTCTTTCATCAGCCCGATCGAATGCCCGCCCGGCACCGAAATCGCGGCCGATTTCGGCGCGTTCGGTCAGGTGCATATCGACTTCGAATAGGTTCGTCATGTCCGTACCGATCAATACATTCAAGCAGCGACTGACCCAGGGCGACGCCCAGATCGGTCTCTGGGTAGCCTGTGGCGACCCGACCGTGGCCGAAATCTGCTCGCATACCGGTTTCGACTGGCTGGTGATCGACGGCGAACATGGCCCGAACGGGCTGCGCGACGTGCTCGCACAGCTGCGCGCCATGGGCGATACACGCTCGCAGCCGGTGGTCCGTGTGAAAGACGACGATCGCGCGACCATCAAGCAGATGCTGGATATCGGCGCCCAGACACTGCTCGTACCGATGATCGAATCGGCCGAGCAGGCCCGCGCCGCGGTGGCGTCGGTGACGTATCCGCCGGCCGGCAAGCGCGGTATCGGCGCGGCGCTGGCGCGCGCTTCGGGCTACAACACCTACACCGGCTATCTGGATGAAGCCGACGCCCAGATCTGCCTGTTGCTGCAGATCGAGTCGCAGGCCGGACTGGCTGCGCTGGACGACATCCTGGCCGTGGACGGCGTCGATGGCGTGTTCATCGGCCCGGCCGACCTGGCCGCCGACATGGGCCATCGCGGCAACCCGACCCATGGCGATGTGCGCCAGGCCGTGGAAGACGCGGTGAATCGCATCGTGGCCGCCGGCAAACCGGCCGGCATGCTGTCGTCGAACCATGATTTTTCCAGCCGCTGCCTGGAACTCGGCGCGACGTTTGTCGCCGTGGGCAGCGATGTAGGGCTGCTGGTCAATTCGGCGCGCCAGCTTCGTGCCACTTACAAGAACGACTAGAACACTTATACAAGTCGTCGTGCGAGACGACTCAAAACGCCGCTTTCTGCAGCATAAAAAAATTCTTCTTGCAGAAGAGCCGCCGTCTGAGGAGATGCACCAATGCAGTTTCACCATCATGGTTATGTCTCGGGCAACCCGAAAGTCGAACCCGCGGCCGGTGTCGGTATCGACCGCCCGGACGATCTGCCCGACCAGATCGATGTGCTGATCGTCGGCGCGGGCCCCGCCGGCGTGACCGCTGCGGCTCAGCTGTCGCAGTTCCCGAACGTCAATACGCGCTTGATCGAGAGCCGCCCGCATCGTCTCGAAGTCGGTCAGGCGGATGGCATCCAGGCACGCAGCGTGGAGACCTTTCAGGCCTTCGGCTTCGCCGGCGCGATTACCGAAGAAGCCTATCGCATCACGGAAATGGCGGTCTGGCGTCCGGACCCGGACAAGCCATCGCATATCGCCCGCGCATCGGTGCCGGTCGACGATCCGCAGGGCATCAGCGAGTTTCCGCACCTGATCGTCAACCAGGCGCGCGTACAGGATTATTTCGTCGAGTTCATGCAAAACTCGCCGGCGCGCATCAGGCCCGATTACGGTATCGAGTTCGTCCACGTCGAGAACGACGGCGACCCGGATTATCCGCTCACCGTCACGCTGCGCTATACGGCGGCAGGGCGCGAAGGCGAACAGCGCACGGTACGCGCCAAGTATCTGGTCGGCTGCGACGGCGCGCATAGCAAGGTACGCAAGGCGATCGGGCGCGAAATGCGCGGTCAGCAGGCCGCCCATGCCTGGGGCGTGGTCGATGCCCTGGCAGTGAGCGATTTTCCCGATATCCGCAAGAAGTGCATCATCCAGTCCAAGGCCGGCGGCAATATCCTGCATATTCCGCGCGAGGGCGGGCATCTGTTTCGCATGTATGTGGACCTGGGCGAAGTCGCCACCGACGATGCCAGCCGCAGCATCCGCGAGACATCCCTCGAACAGACGGTCGCCAAGGCGAACGAAATCCTGCATCCCTACTCGATCGACATACGCGACATCGGCCGCTACAGCGTGTATGAAGTCGGCCATCGGCTGACCAACAAGTTCGACGACGTCGATGACCCGGCCACCCAGACGCCGAACGTGCTGATCACCGGTGATGCCTGCCACACCCACAGCGCCAAGGCCGGCCAGGGCATGAACGTCTCGATACAGGACGGCTTCAACCTGGGCTGGAAACTCGGCTACGTGGTCGATGGCCGCAGCCCGGCGGCCTTGCTCAACACCTATTCCGAGGAACGACAGGAAGTCGCCCAGAACCTCATCGACTTCGACCGCGAATGGTCGACGCTGATGGCCACCCGCGAAGAGGACTTCGACGACCCCGGCCAGCTCGAGGACTTCTACGTCAAGACCGCCGAGTTTCCGGCCGGCTTCATGACCGAATACAAGCCGTCGTTGATTACCGGCGAAACCACCTATCAGGCACTGGCGAGCGGTTTTCCGATTGGCAAACGCTTTAAGTCCGCACCGGTGGTGCGCGTATGCGATGCCAACCCGCTGCAGCTGGGTCACCAGGCCCGCGCCGACGGCCGCTGGCGGATCTACGTATTCGCCGATTCGAAGGCAGCCGGCTCCGACACGGCGCTCGCCGATTGGGCCGACTGGCTTACCAGCTCGCCCCGGTCGCCGGTCGTGGCGTATACGCCGAAAGACCGCGACACCAACCATATCTTCGATGTGAAAGTGGTTTATCCGCAGGCGCATGCCGATGTGGCCATCGAAACCGTACCCAAGGCATTCATGCCGCGCACCGGGCCTTTCGAGCTGGTCGACTACGAAAACGTGTTCGCCCTCGACCCGGCAGCGGATATTTTCGAGCGGCGCGGTATCGACCCCGCCAAGGGCGCGCTGGTGATCGTGCGGCCCGACCAGTACGTGGCCCACGTGCTGCCGCTGGGCGCGACCGACGAGCTGGCTGCGTTCTTCGAGCCGATCCTGCTCGAGCCTGGCGCTTCACGCAGCTAGACCGTTGCGCGCCAGCCGATTATTCGTGCGAATTAGACGATCGCCGTCAAAAGCGAGCCCTGTCGAATGTAAAGGCTCTGAAAGCGGGTTCGCCACGATCTACCAAGTGGCTGGCGGCGGGCACCCGTACAATAGGTGCCATGACCGCAGCGAAGAAACGCGACTACATCACCCGCGCTGGCTGGCAGCGGCTGGCCGACGAACTGGATTATCTCTGGCGCGAAAAACGCCCGCACGTCACCCGCGAACTGTCCGCGGCAGCCGCCGAGGGCGATCGTTCCGAGAACGCCGAATATATCTATCGCAAGAAGGAGCTGCGCGAGATCGACCGGCGGGTCCGCTATCTCGGCAAACGCCTGGATGAGCTGACCGTGGTCGAGACCACGCCCGACGATCCGGACAAGGTATTCTTCGGCGCCTGGATCGATGTCGTCGACGAAGATGACAGCCACCATCGATACCGAATCGTCGGCGCCGACGAAACCGAGGCAGCGACCGGCGCCATCAGCCTGAACTCGCCGGTGGCCCGTGCGCTGATCGGCAAGCGTCTTGGCGATATCGTCGACATCGCACTTCCGCAGGGTCGGCGTGAACTCGAGATCCTGGCGATTCACTACGTCCAGCCCGAAGACTGAACCATCCAGGCCGCCGTCGGTGTAGGATGCATCGACTATGGCAGGATTCTTTACCCTGGACGCCGACAGCGTATTGCGCGACCGCGCCTTCATGCTGTTGTTGACCGGACGTATCACGGCCACGCTGGCGACGCAGATTCAGTCTGTCGTCGTCGGCTGGCAGCTGTATGCCATGACCCGCGACCCGCTCACCCTTGGCTGGGTCGGACTCGCCCAGTTCCTGCCCATGGCGTTGCTGGTATTACCGGCCGGCGATGCCGCTGACCGACTGCCGCGACGATTGATCCTGACCGCGAGTTGGCTGGTGCAGGCGATAGCCGGCGTGCTGTTTCTGGTACTGACCCTGTCGGGCACCGAGTCGCCGGTCGGTTTCTTCGCCGTGCTGGTGCTGTTCGGCATGGCCCGCGCCTTCGCCGGTCCGGGTATGCAATCCCTGCTGCCCCAGGTGGTCGGCGAACGCCGTCTGCCCAAGGCGATTGCCTGGAATTCCTCGGCCTTTCAGGTCGCGGTGATTGGCGGCCCGGCGCTCGGCGGCGGGGTTTATCTGGCCGGACCGGCGTTTGCCTACGGCCTCTGTGCCGCCTTGTTTGCCAGCGCGGCGTTGGCGATTGCCTCGATTCGCCGGCGCCTGCCGGTGCGTGCCGATACCAGCCGTGCCAGCGCGTTCGCACGGTTTACCGCCGGCATCGTCTATGTACGCACCCGCCCGATCATCCTGGGGGCCATCTCGCTGGACCTGTTCGCGGTGTTATTGGGCGGTGCGACCGCCCTGTTGCCGGTATATGCCCACGAGATTCTGCACGTGGGCCCGGCAGGGCTGGGCCTGCTGCGCAGTGCGGTGGCGATCGGCGCGTTTTCGATGGGTATCTATCTCGGGCGCAACGCGCTCGAACGACGTGCCGGCGCGATCATGTTCGCGGCGGTCGCGGTGTTCGGCGTGGCCACCATCGTGTTCGGCGTGTCGACGAGCTTCGTGCTGTCGTTCGCCGCACTTATGGTGATGGGCGCGGCCGACATGATCAGCGTGTTCGTGCGTTCGTCGCTAATCCAGCTGGCAACGCCGGATTCCATGCGCGGCCGGGTGAACGCCGTGAACATGCTCTTCATCGGCGCCTCCAACGAGCTCGGCGAATTCGAATCGGGCGTGACGGCGGCGCTGTTCGGCACCGTCGGCGCGGTAGTGTTCGGCGGCGTTGGCACGCTCGCCGTAGTCGGCATCTGGATGGCGCTGTTCCCGGCGTTGCGGCGCGTAGACCGCCTGAACGATGTCGCGACCAGCGCGCCGGCGGACCGACGCTAGCCACCCGAGCCGCGCATAACCGGGGTATCGACGGGCTGCGCCAGCCCTTCGGCCCGCGCTTTCTCCAGCCTGGGCGCGGCTACTGGCGTGTCATTACTGTCGTTCGCCGAGGTCGAGCGCTGCGTATCCGCCTGCTCCGGGCGTACGTGCACGGTGGCCGACAGGCCCACGGTCAGCACGCGCATATCCGGCCGGGAGTTGAAGTCGATGGTGACCGGCACGCGCTGGGCCAGGCGCACCCATTGAAAGACCGGATCGACGTTGGGCAGGTTGCGCTCACCGGGTGCGTTATTGGCCACCGCAATACCGCGGCCGATGCTCGCGACGCGCCCATGCAACCGCTCGGGGCTGGCCATGAGGTCGATATCCACCGGGTCGCCGATATCGATATGCGAAAGCTTGGTCTCCTCGAAATACGCGGTCACACGAAACGTATCGGCGTTGACCAGCGTCATCATCGATTGACCCTGGGTGGCATAGTCGCCTTCGTCGAGCAGCAGATGGGTGACATAGCCATCGACCGGCGAGCGTACCGTGGCCCAGTCCAGATCCTGCTTTGCCTGGGCAAGACGGGCCTCGGCCTGGCTGACCGAGGCGGCCGCGGAGGCAGCTTCCGATTCGGCCTGTTGCAGGTCCTGGGTCGATACACCGCCACGCGGCAGGCGTTCCAGCCGGCGCGCGTTGCGCCTCGCGAAGTTTTCCTGGGCCTTGGCCTGCTCGAGTGCGGCGCGGGCTTCGGCCACGGCGTTTTCGAAACGCACCGGCTCGATCGCGAACAGCAGATCCCCCTTGTGGACATAGCTGTCGTCGGCGACCGCGACCCGGCCCACGGTGCCGGAAACTTCCGGTGCGATATTGACGACGTTGGCCTGTACACGCGCATCGCGCGTCCACGGCGCATAGACGTAGTGCTGCCAGGCAAACCAGCCCAGCAGCACCGCGATCGCGACGACGGTCAGCGTGGCAATAACGCGTAGCGTGACCGCAAAAACTCGTTTCGAATTCGCCATTCAGGAAAACCTTGGATAAACCTCGTTATACCGCGTCGACCGGCGCGTTCATGGCCCGAACGCCAGCATCAAACTGGCCAGCAGAATGATGAAGAACGCCGCACCCGCCAGGGCCGGATGCCAGAACAGCCGATGCGCACGACTGCGCAGCAACAGCGGTTGAACCACTAGATAGATCAAGCCGGTCGCGGCGAGAAACGCCAGAAACAGCGGCAGGTAAATGCCCCCGAATGCAATCTGCTCAGACAACACGATCGGCCTCTCCCAGACGAATAGCTGTGCCGTCGGCATTCTCGCGCGCTAGCCCATAGTCGGCCAGCGCCGCGGCCACCAACTCTGCGGCCACCGCGGCGCGTACGCCGTGGCGTAGACGCAGTCTTGGCGTGAACGACAGCGCCTGGGTCAGCATCTGCTGGGCCAGCGCATTGGCCCGCGTCTGCATGGCGAATACGTCCTTCACCGGGGGATAGCCGTGAGCAAACATACGCTCGAGTTCTTCGAGCTCCTCATGCACGGATTGCTGGATTGCATCGTCGAACCCGGCGCGGGTCGTCAGTAGGCGTAGCGATCGTGCCTCGATACCCATATTCACCGCAGAGAACGCCGCCTGCCGGGCGCTGACATGGGTGCGGCCCTGGTCAGCGGCTACTGGCAAGCGCAGCAGGCGATCGTAAACGCGCGTTTCAAAACGCTCGCGCGAGCCGGTAAAGCCTTTGGCAAGCTCACCGAACATGCCCGCCAGGCGTTCGCGCAACAGATCGCGTGGCGTGACCGGCAGGATAATGGCAAAGGCCGCCAGCGCCAGAATCACGGCGAGCTCCGCGCCCATGAACGCTTCCGCAAAGCTCACAAAATCCTGGCGTGCGCCGTTGGCCGGGTTCACCAGTAGCGCAAACTGCACGAGGCTGATGCGTCCAATCAAGGCCCACTGGGGCGTGGCCATGGCGAGGCTCGCCACGAACACGAACGGCATCAGCACCACCATCAGCATCACGAACCCGTTGACCGCGGGCAGCAACGCGAAATTGGCTATGAACGCGGCAACCCCGGCACAAAGGCCGCCAATACCAAATCCTTTGGCACCGCCGGCAGGGTCGTCACCGAGCGCAAACAAGGTCGTAAGCACGGCCAGCAACACCATCATGCCGCTTAGCGCCGGTTCGTCGTGGGTCGCCCAGATGGCGGCGCCGACCGCGATGGCGGTGGCAGCGCGCGCCGTAGTCCGCAGCGATTCTCGCAGCGAGACAGGCGTCTGGAATTCCGTACGCCGAGGCGTATCGCGAACGCTCTTCTTTTCGGCCAGCAGCAGGCCGTGCTTGATGACCGCAGCTCGCATGCGATTGGCAAGATCCAGCGCGCGCGTGATGATTACCCAGTCCACCAGCGACCGCTCGTGATCGCGCTCCCGGTCGGCGCGGGCGTTCGTGAGTACCGCATTGTAAGCCTTGCTGAAGGCCAGCTTGATCGCGGACGTATTGTTCGGATCCTTTTCGAGCAGCGCTGCGGCCTCGTCGAGGCGCTGTAACGGGGTACGGTCGATACGATCCCCGAACTTGCCGAGATAGACCTGCAGCGACGCCATGGCGCTGACCAGCGACAACAGTTCGTAGTCGAGGCGGCGAGCCAGTCGATCGTACTCGGCAAAAGCGGGCTCGTCGTAGCGCGCGTATTGCCGTGTTTGCTCCAGGGCCAGCGTTTTATTGACCAGCTCATGGAGCTGCGGGTGCGGCGTATTCGGATCGCCCGGATCGCCCTGTTGCGCATCGCCTGGCTGCGGTTTGCGATCGATACGCCTGAATTGGGCGCCGATGGCCTTGAGCGCTTCGATGCGGGCGGCGCGATACTTACGCGCCGTGGTACCCGGCGCGAGCAATACACTCACGAACGCAGCGACCACGGCGGCGAGTGCGGTTTCGGCGGTACGCGCCACGGCCACCGAGAATACGGTCGACGGGTCGCCCATTGCCCGTACGCCCACGATCATCGTCACGTAGCCGGCCAGCACGAAGCCGTACGACATGTTGTTTCGAAACAGGCTCGCACAGAAGACCATTAAGCCCACCCAGAGCACCAGACTGGTACAGAACAGGGTGTAGCTCTGGGCAAAAAGCGCGATCAGCGTAATCGATACGATGCCGGCGACGAAGGTACCGAGCAGGCGCGAAAACGCCCTGACCACCAGGAAGCCCGGCAGCGGCTGGATAAGGATCGCGACGTTGATGAACGCCCAGTAGGCGTTGTCGAGCTGGAGCCAGAATGCAAGATAGAGCACCAGCGCAACCGAAATACAACAACGAATCGCGAACGACAGGTTTTCGGCGCTCGGCGCCAGTAGCCAGGCCACTCGATTCATTTGTGTATTGTACAACCATATTGGCCACAGCCATACCCTGTGGACGCGTTGTTATGCCGGTGACTCTGACAAGCCTATTCGTTTGCACTTGCTCGTCCGTCGCGCCGGCGCACTATTCCCGACGCTGCGCGTTTCGCGCGGGTCGCCGCCCGTAGCTGCAACGTACGAGCCTGTCGGTTTGCGGCGGCCGCATAGCTCCAAGGGCGCGCTCGAATAGCCAGCGCATGCGACTGCCGGCACCATGCGTACGCACGAACAGGCGAAGCCGGCCGTTGTTGGAGCACGCCAGCAGACCTGCCCTAGCCGTGGGCGGCGCACTGCTCGCGCAACGCGCATCGTCCGCGTGGAACGCGGCATCGTGCCCGCGAACTTACGGCACAAACACCGAGGCCACAAAACCACGAAAAAAGCGCGCATAAAAAAAGCCCCGAGCTTATGCTCGGGGCTTTCTATTAAGAGCCTGGCGGTGACCTACTCTCGCACGGGGAGACCCCGCACTACCATCGGCGCTGAGTAGTTTCACTTCCGAGTTCGGAATGGGATCGGGTGGTTCCTACTCGCTATGGCCGCCAGGCAAACTGGAAACAATCTATATGCAATCGAACACTGCTTTGTATAGGCACGTAAAAGCGCTTGAGCGTTATATGACCAAGCCTCACGGGCAATTAGTACCAGTAAGCTGAACACGTTGCCGTGCTTACACATCTGGCCTATCAACGTCCTCGTCTTGGACGACCCTTAAGAGCCCTCAAGGGGCTAGCGAGATCTCATCTTGAGGTGGGCTTCGCGCTTAGATGCTTTCAGCGCTTATCCCTTCCGCACGTAGCTACCCGGCAATGCCACTGGCGTGACAACCGGAACACCAGAGGTGCGTCCATCCCGGTCCTCTCGTACTAAGGACAGATCCTCTCAAATCTCGAACGCCTACGGCAGATAGGGACCGAACTGTCTCACGACGTTCTAAACCCAGCTCGCGTACCACTTTAAATGGCGAACAGCCATACCCTTGGGACCTGCTTCAGCCCCAGGATGTGATGAGCCGACATCGAGGTGCCAAACTCCTCCGTCGATGTGGACTCTTGGGAGGAATCAGCCTGTTATCCCCGGCGTACCTTTTATCCGTTGAGCGATGGCCCTTCCATACAGAACCACCGGATCACTAAGACCTACTTTCGTACCTGCTCGACCCGTCGGTCTCACAGTTAAGCACCCTTTTGCCTTTGCACTCGTTGCGCGATTTCCGACCGCGCTGAGGGTACCTTTGCACTCCTCCGTTACTCTTTGGGAGGAGACCGCCCCAGTCAAACTACCCACCATACACTGTCCCTGGCCCAGATAATGGGCCTAGGTTAGAACCTCAAACATTTCAGGGCGGTATTTCAAGGGTGGCTCCACGCCGGCTAGCGCCGACGCTTCAAAGCCTCCCGCCTATCCTACACAAAAATGTTCAAAATCCAGTGTAAAGCTGTAGTAAAGGTGCACGGGGTCTTTCC
>NZ_APNL01000012.1:117500-134680 GCF_040361435.1 Salinisphaera sp. C84B14
CTCGAACGACAGCAACTCGAAGTAGCGCCACATGAGCTCGTCGGAAATCGACATGAGCTTGCCGTACTGATCATTGGGGGCCTCGTCGATGCCGACATAGTTGTCCAGCGACTTCGACATCTTGTTGACCCCGTCGAGGCCTTCGAGCAGTGGCATGGTCAGAACGGCCTGCGGCTTCTGCCCGTATACCTGTTGCAGATGCCGCCCCATCAACAGGTTGAACTTCTGATCGGTGCCGCCGAGCTCGACATCGGCCTTGAGTGCGACCGAGTCATAGCCCTGTATAAGGGGATACAGAAACTCGTGGATCGCGATCGACTCGTTCGCCTTGTAGCGCTTGCTGAAGTCGTCGCGTTCCAGCATTCGCGCCACGGTGTGCGTGGAGGCGAGCTTGATCATGTCCGCACTGCTGAGCTGATTAAGCCAGGCGGAGTTAAGAACGACGCGCGTGCGCTCGGGATCGAGCACCTTGTATATCTGGGCCTCATAGGTGGCCGCATTTTCGGCCACCTGCGTTTCATCCAGAGGCTTGCGGGTCACGTTCTTGCCGGTCGGATCGCCGATGCGGCCGGTGAAGTCGCCGATCAGAAAGACCACGTCGTGGCCGAGATCCTGAAAGGTACGCATCTTGTTGAGCAAGACCGTATGCCCCAGATGCAGGTCCGGCGCGGTCGGGTCGAAGCCCGCCTTGACGACTAGCCGCTCGCCGTCACGCCCGGCCTGCTCGAGGCGCGACTGAAATGCCTCTTCGGGAATGATCTCGTCACAACCCCGGCGAATTTCGCCCCATATATCCTGCATCGGCGAACGACTCCCTGACTCTGTTCGAGTTGGTTCAAACGCGCAGTCTAGCGGTTTCGCACTTGGCAAGCACCCAGCTTTATGCTTTTCTATCCGGATAAATGCGGGCCGGATAAAGGGGCTACCCGCAAAAAATTCCCTGCTTTCCAAGCACTGCTCGGCGTCTATTTTATGGGCAAGATCGATACCGATTATCTCTGGCTGCACGATGAGCCGCCGCAGCCGAGCTCACGCCTACGCCGGCTCGCACTCATCTTAGTGATACCGCTGATCGGCGGAGCCGCCTGGCTTACGGCAAGCCCGCAGACCACGCTATTGGATGAGCGCGACCCGCAAAACGTCTCTTCATCAGACGCTTCTGCCGACGGCCTCGACTCCGAGCAGGTCGATGCCTCGGTTGGCCCCGGCAGCGCGAACGTCGCCGCGGCCAGCGAATACGCAGCCGCGAGCGAGCTGTCCGAAGAGGAACTTGCTGCGAGCGACGGCGACGCCAACGCTCTCGACGTGCCGATTGCGCCGACCACCGCCCACCAGGCCAGCAGCGAATCGGGCGGGATTGAGCGTAGCGACTCTGCCCAGCAGCTGAGCTCGGTCGTCGATGCCAGCACCGGCATCGATACCGGCGCGGCCTCGGCACAAATACCCGTTGCGCGCCCGGCGCCGTCGGGCCCGCGTTGGCACGACGTCACCATCCGCAAGGGCGACACCCTGTCGATCGCATTCAGCCGTAACGACCTGTCCTACGCCGATTCGCTCAAGATTGCGCATATGAAAGAGCACGGCAAGCGCTTTACCCGCGGCTTGCGAGCCGGCGACACGATGAAGGTCAAGGCAGACGCCGATGGCCACGTACTTGCCATCGACTTCCCGATCGACCCGCTGCACACCCTGCAGGTGCGCCCGCACAAGAAAGGCTATCAGGGCGACATGGTGCTTACCGACGTCGAGCATCGCAGCGCCTACGCCAGTGGCACGATCAATACCAGCTTCTATGTGGACGCCCTGGAAGCCGGGCTGTCCGACCGACAGATCATGAAGCTGATCGAGATTTTCGGCTGGGATATCGATTTCGCTTTCGATACCCGCCCCGGCGACCGTTTCGTGGTGGTCTACGACGAGCTCTATAAGGACGGCGACAAGATCGCCAACGGCGACATACTGGCCGCCGCGTTCGTCAATCGTGGCCGAGATGTGCGCGCGGTGCGCTACGACGAGGCAGGCGACGAACAAGGCACGGTGTATTACTCGCCGGATGGCCGGGCGATGAAGAAAGCCTTCATTCGCACGCCGGTGGACTACACGCGCATCAGCTCGGGCTTCAACCTGTCGCGCAGCCATCCGATCCTGAATCGGATCCGCCGCCACGAAGGCACCGACTACGCCGCGCCCACCGGCACACCGATCAAGGCCACCGGCAACGGCCGTATCGTCTTCCGCGGGCGCCGCGGCGGCTACGGCAACATGATCGTGGTACGACACGACTCGCACCTGTCGACCCGCTACGGCCACATGTCGCGGTTTGCCAGCGGCCAAGGCGTGGGCAGCAAGGTCAAGCAAGGCGAGATCATCGGCTATGTGGGTATGAGCGGCCTGGCCACCGGCCCCCATCTGCACTACGAATTCCGCGTTGACGGCAACCCGAAGGATCCGGAGCGCGTGGACCTGCCCAAGGCCCTGCCGCTGCCCAATGAGTACATGGCTGATTTCCGCAAGCACTCGGCGCCCCTGCTCTCGCAACTGGACTCCTTGACCCATACCGAAGTCGCCAGCGCCGACCGCTCATCCAACGCCGAGGCCAGCGCCGCCAACTGATCGGCGTGCCGCCTCGACGTTCGCAATTCACAGGCGCCGCCAGACCTTTTCGAGGAGACGCCCGGTGACGACCGCAACCGCAATCCGTTCGCGACGCATTCCGAATGAGTGAGTCGCGCTATTACGTCGGCCTGATGTCGGGTACCAGCGTGGACGCCGCCGATGCGGCCGTGGTGCGCTTCGATGCCGATGGCAACCACCCCCGGATTCTTGCCACCCATGCCGAGGCGCCCGACGCCGGTCTGCGCGACGACCTGCTGCATCTTTCGCAGCAGGTTGCCGGCGTATCGCTGGCCAAGTTCGGTGAACTCGACCAGCGCGTGGGCGAGTGGTTCGCGCGCGCCGCGATCGCCGTCATGGACAAGGCGCAGGTGAGCACGACCGACGTCGACGCCATCGGCAGCCACGGCCAGACCGTGCGCCACGAGCCCGATGCCCGCTATCCGTTCAGCCTTCAGCTTGGCTCGCCCAGCCGCATCGCGGCCCGAACGGGCTGTCGCGTGGTCGGTGATTTTCGCAATAGCGATATCGCCGTCGGCGGCCAGGGCGCACCGCTGGTGCCGGCGTTCCATCGCAGCGTCTTCGCCAACGCCCAGCGCCATCGCGTGGTGGTCAATATCGGCGGCATCGCCAATCTCACGGTATTGCCCACCGGCGCGGTGGACGATCCGCACGCGGTGACCGGCCTCGATACGGGTCCCGGCAATGCGCTAATGGATGCCTGGATCGCGGCGCACCTCAAGCGCCATTACGATGCCGATGGACAGTGGGCGGCCAGCGGCCACGTAGACGACGGCCTGCTAGCCCACATGATGGCGGATCGTTATTTCGCCCGGCCGGCACCCAAGAGTACCGGGCGTGAATACTTCAACCTCGACTGGCTGCGTGCCCAGATCGACAGCCTCGCCGCGCGGCCCAGACCCGCCGATGTCCAGGCCACCCTGTGCGAGTTCACCGCCCGCACTATCGCCCAGGCCATTGACGACTATGGTCCGGGCGACGAGCAGGTGCTTATCTGTGGTGGCGGCGTACGTAATGCCGAACTGCGGCGGCGCCTCGAACAGCTGCTTGCGCCCCGCCCGCTCGCCCCGACCGACGAGTACAACGTCGATTCGGACTGGGTCGAAGCCGTGGCCTTCGCATGGCTGGCCATGCGTACGGTCAAGGGCCTGAGCGGCAACGTACCGGGCGTGACCGGCGCTCGCGCGCCCGTGGCCCTGGGTGGCATCTACCAGGCAGCCCAGCTGGACAACTGACCAGCCCGTTCAGCCTGCCCGCGCAGGCCGCCGGCGAGCCTCCGACGCAGCAGCGAATCGCCCCTCACAAGGGGCAAAGGCGCGCTGAGGTTCAAACAGCGAAGGCGTTACCGCTACCGCAGGTGGTGGTCGCATTGGGGTTGCGGATCACGAACTGCGCCGCGCTGCGCGCGGGTTTTGCTCGCGCAAAACGTTGGCATCTTTGTGCACCCCATTCGCCTGCGGCGAATGGCCCCTCACGAGGGGCAAGGCGCGCTGAGGCTCAAACAGCGAAGGAGTTGCCGCAGCCGCAGGTGGTGGTCGCATTCGGATTGCGGATCACGAACTGCGCCGCGCTGCGCGCGGGTTTTGCTCGCGCAAAACGTTGGCATCTTTGTGCACCCCATTCGCCTGCGGCGAATAGCCCCTCACGAGGGGCAAGGCGCGCTGAGGCTCAAACAGCGAAGGAGTTGCCGCAACCGCAGGTGGTGGTCGCATTCGGATTGCGGATCACGAACTGCGCGCCTTCCACCCCGTCCGAAAAATCGATTTCGGCGCCGCTGAGGTAAAGCACGCTCATGGGATCGACCAGCAGGGTCACGCCCTGCTTTTCGATGAGCGTGTCGCCGTCCTCGACGTTTTCGTCGAAGGTGAAACCATATTGAAAGCCCGAGCAACCGCCGCCGGAAACGAATACACGCAGTTTTAGCGCATCGTTTTCTTCGTCTTCAAGCAGTTCCTTGACCTTGATCGCCGCGGCGTCGGTAAATACCAGCGCGGACTGGTCTTCTTCCATGGCGTGTGTGGCGGTACTCATAAGCTTTCGATTCCGTGGACCGGATGGTTCCTATCATATGACATCGGTGCAAGCTCGGGCTATTCAAGCCCCTGCCGACGAATTAGCCCCTAGGGCAGCGCGCCCGGCATCGCCAGCGCACGGGTTTCGTCGACGCCGATCATGAGGTTGAAACACTGCACGGCCTGGCCGGCCGCGCCTTTCACCAGATTGTCGATCACCGACAACACCACCGCGGTATCGCCGTCGCCGGGCCGGTGCACGGCCATACGGCACATGTTCGCGCCGCGTACGTGCCGCGTTTCCGGCATGGCGCCCGCAGGCAGCACATCTACAAAGGGCTCGTCGGCATAGGCCTTTTCATAAAGAGCCTGCAGATCGTGCCCGGCCGCATTGAGCTGGCCATACAGGGTGGCATGAATGCCGCGAATCATCGGCACCAGATGGGGCACGAAGGTCAGCCCGATCTTGGCGCCGGCCAACGCCGCCAGCGACTGGCGAATTTCCGGCAGATGGCGATGGCCGGCCACCCCATAGGCCTTGAAAGACTCCTGCATTTCAGCGAACAGAAAACCCGGCTTGAGCGATTTGCCGGCGCCGGAGACGCCGGTCTTGGCGTCGGCGATCAGCCGCTCGACGTCGACCAGCCCTGCTTCCACCAGCGGCTTGAAGCCAAGCACGATAGCGGTGGGGTAGCAGCCCGGCGCCGCTACCAGCTGCGCGCCGGCAATCTGTGCACGATTGAGCTCGGGCATGCCGTAGACCGCGCGTTCGATGAGCTCCGGGCAGGCATGATCCACGCCGTACCAGGACGCCCATTCACCGGCATCCTTGAGGCGAAAGTCTGCGGACAGGTCGATGACCCGCTTTCCCGCATCGAGCAACGCCGGTACGTCATGCATGGCCGCGGCATGCGGGGTGGCAAAGAAAACCACGTCGCAGTCAGCCAGGCTCTGCGTTGAGGGCGCGACGAAGTCCAGGTCGATTACGCCGCGCAACTGAGGATAGGTTTCGGCAACGGGCGTACCCGCATCGCCGCGCGAGGTGACCGCAATGACCTCGGCGTTCGGATGCGCGCTGAGCAGGCGCAGCAGCTCGCCTCCGCCATAGCCGGTGCCGCCGACGATTCCGATGCGTTGTTTCTCGGTCATGATGTTTGCTGAAATAAGCCGCTAAACCGCGCATAATAACGCGCAAGCCTTCGCCCTGCGCGCTCGCGACCCAACCCAGGTTTTCGCTACCCGGATACGAGCTCTTGCACGTACGCCCCTTCCATGGCCGCTGAACGCTCGCTGCGCCGCTCGCTGCGCGAAAGTTGGCAGGGCCGCATGGACTCGATGCGCCAGCATCTGGCCGATGTCGAGAACACCCCCGGCCTGAGTCTTCTGTGCCTGCTCGGCGCAACCACCGGCGCGCTCTGCGGCCTGGTGATCCTGGCCCTTCATACCGCCATTCATCTGCTCCAGGATCCGCTGTTCGAGCTGTTTGGCGTCAGCGGCGCCGGCTTTACTGAAACCAGCGTGGCGTTTCGCGTGGCGGTGCCGCTGCTGGGCGCGCTGCTGCTCGGGCTGATCGTGGAATGGGTGCTCAAATCCGCCGAATACGGCATCGTTCATATCATCGAACGGCTGGTCTACTACCAGGGCGTGCTGCCGGTAAAGTCGGCGCTGGCCGAGTTCACCATGTCGGTCCTGGCTCTGACCACCGGCCAGTCGGTGGGCCGCGAAGGCGTGGCTGCGCATACCGGCGCGACCACCGGCAGCTGGCTTGGGCGCCGACTGGATCTACCCAACAATAGCGTGCGCACCCTCGTGGGCTGCGGCGCGGCCGCGGGCGTTGCCGCGTCTTTCAATACGCCTCTGGCCGCGGTCATCTTCGCCATGGAAGTGGTGATGATGGAATACACGATCGCGGGCTTTGCCCCCATCATTCTGGCCGCGGTCTCGGGCTCGCTGGTGACGTTCACGTTTACCGACGTACATCCGCGCCTGGTCGCCGAATATTCCGGCTTCGCCCCCATCGAACTGCCCTATCTGGCATTCGTCGGCGCCGTCGTGGGCATCGCCGGTGCCGGCTTCACCCGCCTGTGTGGTGCGCTGGTGCCGGTACTGGCCAAGATCCGCATCAGCCTGCGCATTGCGCTCGCGGGACTGGTCACCGGCCTGCTCGCAATTCAGTTCCCTCAGATCATGGGCCTGGGTTTCGATACCGTGAACGGTTCATTGGCCGGCCAGTACGCGGTCGGCATGGCTCTGGGCATTGGCGTGGCGAAGCTGATCGCCACCAGCTTCGCGACCGCGGCCGCCATTCCTGGCGGCGTGATCCTGCCCACCTTCGTGATCGGCTCGGCGCTGGGCAGCGCGCTCGGCACCCTCGGCGCCATGCTGCTGCCGGGCGATGCCACCGATGCCGGCCTGTATGCGCTGCTGGGCATCGGCGCGATGATGGGCGCGGTATTGCAAGCGCCGCTGTCCGCGCTGGTCGTGATCCTGGAGTTGTCGGGTCAGACCGGTCTGGTGTTGCCGGGCATGCTGGTGGTCATCGCAGCCCTGGTCGTATCGCGCCGGATTTCCGTGTCCGAATCCTTGTTCCGGCTGTTGCTGCGCCGGCGCGGGCTGGATTATCGCAACGATCCAATTTCGCAGTACCTGCGCCGTGCCAGCGTGCTCTCGGCGATGAACCGGCGCTTTCGTATCGTCGAACCGAAGATCGATCGCGCCGCGCTCGATGAAATTCTGGAAAACAAGATCGACTGGCTGCTCATTCGCTCGCGCGAGCAACGGGCCAGCCTGATGCGCCCGAGCGATGTCGCGCGTTTTCTCAATCAGGAGGAAAACGACGAGATCGAGGAGGTCGATCTGTACAAGATCCCCGGCAAGCGCATGGATGCCTATTCCATCCACGTCCGGGCCAGCCTTCAGGAGGCCTTCGACATGGTCAATCGCAACGAGGCCGAAGCATTGATCGTGGAGCGCAGCGTCGTGGGCAGCAACGCCATCACCTACGGCGTTCTCACACGCGAAGCCATCGACGGCACCTATCGGCCATAGGGCCTGTCGTGCATCCAGACGGCGCCACACCCTCTACAATCCCCAGGTCCAAACCAAGAGCCGAAACCGGCTTTTCTACAGGAGTTTCGAATGCTTTTATGGGTCAAGGCCTTTCACGTGATCTTCATGGTGACGTGGTTTGCCGGTCTGTTCTACCTGCCGCGCATCTTCGTCTACCACGCCGACACCACCGATGAGATCGGCCACGATCGTTTCTGCACCATGGAAAAGCGGCTGGGCATTCTCATGTCGATCGGCGCCGCGCTGACCATTATCTTCGGCCTCTGGCTGCTCGCCGGCTATGGCGGCGCCTGGATGGCGGCCAACGGCTGGATGCACGCCAAGCTCCTGTTCGTGCTCGGGCTGATCGGCTACCACGGCTGGTGCCAGGTTCAGGTCAAGAAATTTCGCGAACGCCGCAATACGGGCAGCGCCGGCTATTTCCGGCTCATGAACGAAGTGCCGTCGATCTTTCTCGTCGTGATCGTGATTCTGGCGATCGTCAAACCGTTCTGACACCGCGACGCCAAGCATGAAAAAGGCCCCGTCGGAGATGATCCGACGGGGCCTTTGCAACTGCAGCGCCCCAAGACCGGGGTAACGGCCTATTCGCCGGTATCCGGGTCCTGATTGATGTTGGCGCCGATCTGGGACTGGTTATAGTTCTGCTCGCCCATGTGCTTGATCATGTCGAGCTGGGTCTCGATGAAGTCGATATGCCCTTCTTCATCGGCCAGGATCTCGGCGAACAGTTCACGCGTGACATAGTCGCCGACCTGTTCGCAGTGCGTGATCGCTTCCTTGTAGTAGGCATGGCCTTCGTATTCGGCCGCCAGGTCGCACTCAAGCATTTCCTTGGGATTCTCGCCGATGCGCAGCTTGCCCAGGTCCTGCAGGTTCGGCAGGCCGTTGAGGAACAGGATCCGCTTGATGAAGCGATCCGCGTGCTGCATCTCCTCGATCGACTCCTGGTATTCCTTCTTGCCGATCTCGAAGAAGCCCATGTCCTCGTACATGCGGGCATGCAGGAAATACTGGTTGATCGCGGTCAGCTCAAGCTTGAGCGACTTCTGCAGATACTCGATGACTTTCGGGTCGCCTTTCATGGCCATTCCTGTGCTTTGAGCCGATAACTGGCCCACAAGCTTAGCCGACCATCCACGGCTGTACAATCATCACGAGGCCAATCACGGGTCGGCTGCCGGCCGACGCCAGTCATACTGCGATAGCCGAGTCAGCCGGTCGCGGCCAGCGGCTCGCCGGTGGCAATTACCCGGATGGGCGCCACCTGCCTATGCTTTTGCTGGTGACATTCGTTGAGAACGTCGCGAGCACACTGCGCACAGCGGCCGCAGCAACCAGCCACGCCCAGACGCTTGCGCAACTCGCGCATGCTGCACGCGCCTTCGCCGTACGCATCGCGAATCTGACAATCGGTTACTGCATTACAAACACAAACGTACATGGGCCACCTCCGACATGCAGTAAAACGCGAATGAGAATGAGTGTCAATACCAATTTATAGTTACATCATTCGCTGTAATTGTCAGTCTACACTGACAGCATTTCGGTTGCACGCACGCGGTGGCCGTGCTGCCCGTGGGTACGGGCAGTCGTTGCAGATAGGGAAAGGGGGCGTGGCGGCTACTGGGTTTCCAGACAGCGCGAGAGCTCATCCAGCGCGAGCCGATAGACCTGGCGCTTGAAGAATACGACTTCGTTGACCGGCTGCCAGTAGTCTACCCAGCGATAGCCGTCGAACTCGGGCTTGTCGCAGGCATCGAAACGCACGCAGGACTCCGGGGCGATGAGTTCGAGCATGAACCATTTCTGCTTCTGCCCGATACACAGCGGCTGGCGGTTGCGCCGCACATAGCGTTTCGGCAGCCGATAGCGCAGCCAGCGGCGGGTCGACCCGATCATGCGTACATGCTCCGGCTTCAGGCCGACTTCTTCCTCGAGTTCGCGGAACAGCGCCTGCTGGGCATTCTCGCCCGCATGGATTCCGCCCTGCGGAAACTGCCACGATTGCTGGCCGATCCGCTTGGCCCAGAACACCTGGCCGCTTTGATTGCTTAAGATGATGCCGACGTTGGCCCGAAAACCCTGCGCATCAATCACGACGACGCCCTCGGTATAAATACGCAATCGATTCTTTCATAAATCGCTCGAAAACGAAAAAAGGCATTTCACTTTGCGACTCACACTCTTCGATCTGGACAACACGCTGCTTGCCGGCGACAGCGATTATCTATGGGGCCGCTTTCTGGTCGACGAGGGCGTAGTCGATGCGGGCGTCTATGCCCGTGAGAACGAGCGTTTCCATGCCCAGTACGAAGCCGGCAATCTGGATATTCATGCCTACCAGCGTTTCGCGCTGGCGCCGTTGCTCAGCCATTCCCGCGAGCGCATGCAGGCATTGCGCGCCGACTACGTGGAACGCGTGATTCGTCCGCTGGTTGCGCGCCATACCCCGGCGCTGCTCGACTTCCATCGCCAGCGCGGCGACCGCATCGCCATCATCACCGCAACCAACCGCTTCATCACCGAGCCGATCGCCGCGTTGCTGGGTATCGATACGCTGATCGCCACCGACCCCGAGATCGTGGACGGCGCCTATACCGGTGAAATCGCGGGGGTCCCCTGCTTTCAGGCGGGCAAGATCGAGCGCGCCAAGGCCTGGGTGGCGCAACAGCCCGAGACCTTTGACCACGTCACCTTCTATTCGGATTCGCTCAACGACCTGCCGCTGTTGCGCTGGGCCGATACCGCCGTGGCGGTCGACCCCGACGACACCCTCGCCGCCGCAGCGCGCGAGGCCGGCTGGCCGATCGTCAGCCTGCGCGGCGACGAACAGCCGTTCTAGTCGCCGCAAGGCACGCGCACCTCAGCCCTTCGGCGCGTCGCGGGCCTCGTCCCAGTCGGCCACGAAAGGCGCGATCGCAGCGCGCAGCCTGCCGTTGGTGGCGAACACGCTGCGCGTGGGCAGATCGATATCGCCGCCGCCCAGCTCGGTGATATCACCCCCGGCCTCGCGCAGAATCACCGTCAGCGCGGCGATATCGAGGATGTTCAGATCGGATTCCAGAATCGCGTCGATACGCCCGGATGCCAGCAGATGATAGTGGTAGAAATCGCCGTAGCCACGGATACGATGCACCTGGCCGATCAGGCTGCCCAGCGACGTCCAGGCCGGCGATGCCGCCAGCGAGGCGATATTGCCCAGCGACAGGCTGGTCTTGGCCAGCGTATCGATGCTGGATGTATGGATCGGCTCGCCGTTGAGCGTCGCCCCCAGTCCCTTGGCAGCACAGGCCATTTCGCCGCCGTTGAATAACGGCGCGTTGGACACGCCCACGATCAACTCGCCGCGATGGCGCAACGCGATCTGGGTCGAAAAGAACGGATAGCCGCGCACGAAGCTCTTGGTGCCGTCGATCGGGTCGATCAGCCAGACATAGTCCGCATCCGCCTGCTCGCCGCCCAGCTCCTCGCCCTGAAAGCCGTGCTCGGGAAACGCCTCGGACAGCACGGCCTTGATTGCTTTTTCGCATTCAATATCGGCAATCGTGACCGGGCTGGCATCGGCCTTGTGTTCGACTTCGAAATCGCCGTGGTAGTAGCGACGGATAATCGCCTCGGCGGCACGGGCGGCCTCCACGGCCTTGTCTAGAAAGGGCTGCAGATCGGTCAAAACGGCGTCCTTGTTCGAGGCATGGTTCGGAGTCAGGGCGCAGATGCTAGGCGATGTCGGGCCGTTATACGAGCGTCTGCCATCGCCAGACGAACCGTTGCACACACCACAGCCGCACGTCGCGCTAGCGCAGCACGCCGAAAATCGTGAGCAGCGCCAGAATCGCCAGCACCACGAGCAGGGTTCGCCAGACCAGCCCCAGGGCTTCAAGCAGGGTATCGTCGAGCCCGCGGCCATAGCGCGTCTGCGCGTTGGCCTGGGTCAGCCCCAGCGCGCCGCGCCCGACCGCCGCCAGCAGCCGGCAGCTGGCCGAAGCACTGGCATGGGTGGTGGCCCGCGCGGACGGCCACGCCCGGATCGCGGCGCGGGTCGCGCCGACCAGGGCATAGACGAGCACCGTCAGGCGGGCCGGTATCCAGGCCGCCAGGCCATGCACGTATTCGGCCGTGCGCTGCATGGCACGTGACGCCGTGCCGCGCGCGGCCAACGCCGGCAGCTCGCGTACGCTGCGATAGAACAGCGCGCCCGCCGGGCCGGCCACGAAGAACCACAGAAGCACGCCCAGAATGCGCTCGTGGCCCTGAACCAGCACCGCGCTCACGATCCGGCGACCGTGCGTATCCGCAGCCAGACGGCCGTCGGTGCGGCGACACAAATCGAGCGCACAGGCCTCCGCATGGGCGAAGTCGCGTTCATCGCGTGCGCGAATCAGCGCATGCACGTCCTCCCACAGATCGCGGGGGCCAAAGGTCAGCACCAGAATGAATACGCCAAAAGCCAGCTCGAAGCCCAGCCACAGGTATTCGACGATCGCCCACTGCACCAGTGCAACGGCCAGCACCGGCGGCACCACCACGAGCACGCCGGCCGGCTGCTGGAGCCAGCGCCGCCCGAGCGCCACGCGTTCGATGAGCGCGATATAGCGCGCGAAACCATCCGCATGGCGCCAGTGCTTGAGCTGGCCGAGCGCGCGCTCGGCAAACAGCGCGATGACGATCATGATCAGATGCATGCACGCTCCAGCAGGTCGAAATACAGCGCCCAGTCGAAGGCCGGGCCGGGGTCGGTCTTGCGCTCGGGGGCGATATCGCTATGACCCACCATACGGGCACGGGTGAGCATCGGATAAGCACGCATGAGCGCCGCGCCCGTGGCGGCCAGAGCACGGTACTGGGCCGGCGTATACGGGCAGTCATCGGTGCCTTCCAGCTCGATGCCCACGGCAAAGTCGTTGACCCGTGTACGGCCGTCGAAGCACGACTGCCCCGCGTGCCAGGCCCGGTCATCGAAACCGACATACTGGGTGATGGCGCCGGTACGCTCGATCAGCACATGGGCGGATACGCGCAGGTGCGCAATCTCGCGATAGAACGCCGCGCGGGACACATCAAGCGTATTGGTGAACAAGGCATCGACCTGACCATGGCCGAACCGACCCGGCGGCAGCGTGATGCCGTGTACGACCAGCGTATCCACCGACGCATCGGCCGGGCGGGCATCCTGGTTGGGCGAGACCAGCCGTCGCGCGGGCACCAGCCAGCCGTTGTCGATCGCAAGCATCTGCATCGGCCTAAAAATACGCCTGCAGACCGATCGTCGCACGCAGACCGCTATCGACCGCCGTATTCTCCCAGCCGAGTTCGCTGCGCAGACCCAGGTCGCGGGTCAGGTTGAACTGCTGGCCGAGTTTGGCCCAGCGATAATAGCCATCGTCGCCGGCCACGTATTCGAGCGCGCCCGTTTCCGCCTTGAGCTGCAGCCAGCGGGCCGGATGCAGCAGCAGCCCCGCGCTTGCCCCCGCACCCAGCGCATAGCCGGGCGACAGCGCGCTATTGGCGTCTATCGAGCCCAGACCGAATACATAAGCCAGCGCGTCGTCGCTGCCCCAGGACAGCCCCGGCCCACCCTGCAGGTAATAGCCGAGGTTGTTGTCGACATCATCGAACACGTTCGCGGACGGGCGCCGGCGCAGCCCGGTATCAAGCTGGAACGACACCGGCTTGAACAGATCGTTGCGCGGCGACAGCGACACGATATTGAGCACGGTCAGGTCGTCGATACGCAGTTCGCCCTCGCCCGGATCGACCCGCAGCCCCAGATCGAGGAAGTTGATCTGCGCGCCGCGGGTATAGCCGCCCGGATCGTCGAGCAGGTCGTGATAGGCCGGGCGGATACGCAGGCCCAGCGACAGATCGTCGCCCTCGTAAATCGCCGCGGTGGCCACCCGCAGGGTGCGATGGGCCTGGTCGGGCGAGGTCGCGGGCGCGGGCACCGGCGCAAACGACGACGGCCGCGCGATCCGGCTGCGCGCCATGAGAATGGCGTTGGCATGTTCCGTATCGGCCGGGGCGTTGGCCGGGTCGCTCTGTAGCCGGTAGTAGAGATAGTCGTGAGCAACTTCGAGCACTTCGGCCTGTGCATCGGGACTGAGCCCGGTCAGGCGCGAATCGTCGAAGGCCACCCGGTCGGCAGCGATTTCGCGGGCGAGCGTACGCTGCTCGGCGCTGAGCTGGTCGGCCTGCCAGCGCAGCGTGGTTTCCAGCGAAGGGCGAAAACGCGGCGCGCCCATGAGCCCGGGCACGTCGGCGATGGTACGAATGGTGTCGGCCGGGATCGCATACCAGGAATACTGCTCGGTCAGGGCAAGCTCGGGGCGGGCCACTTCGAGCAGGCTCAGCAGCTGATAGGAACAGTTCTTGGTAAGAAAGAAGTAGGCGAAGCGCACCCCGTCCATCTCCCAGAGATGGTCGACCAGTCGATCGGTCTCGGCATCGCTGAGCTCAAGCGGATAGGCCCAGACGTCGCGATGCTCGATCCAGGCGTACTGCTTGACCTTCTCGTAATAGGGAAACAGGCCGAAAATACCGGCATAGCCCCCGGTCAGCCCCTTCCAGGCAAAGCCCAGACCTTGTGCATCGTCACCGGCGGCTGCGGCAAAGTTCACCGCATACGACAGCAGTTCGGTATTGCGCGCGCGCCGCGAAGAATCGATACGCAGCAGGGTATGCCCGAACATCGACGACGGGCTGTTGGGAAAGGCGGTGGGAAAAATCAGGCTGATCTGGCGCGGCGCCAGCGCCTCTCGCCAGCGCTGATATTTTTCGCAACGTTCGCCGCCCAGCGCGTGCTCTTCGAGCCCCAGCCGTGCAACCAGAAAACGTCGGCGGGCGATGAACGTACAGGCCGCCGAGCGCTCTCGATCCTCGATATAGCGATTTTCGACGAAGGCCGCCAGGGTCGCATTCAGCTCGGCGGCCGGATCGCGGCGCCCGTTGGGCGACAGAAAGAACCAGTCCGTCACCACCGTGCTGTGCAGCCCCTCGCCAAGCCAGTCGCGCTCGTAATGCACCAGCGCCTGCCACTGGGCGCTGGCGGCCAGGTTCTGTTCGGCGGCACGCGCCTGCAGTGCGGCGAGATCGACAGGCAGCCTAGCCGGCGCGGCCTGTACCACGCCCCAGACGAACACCAGCAAAGGCGCGAGCGCCGCCCATCGCATCATAACAAGGCCGCAGGGCCTGTTAACACTAATGCCAATCGCCGCGTTGCTGCGCAAAATCGTGCCAGACAAGGCGCGTGGCGCCGGCCCTGGTTATTCCAGGGCCAAACCGCGCAACGCCGCATGGCAGGATTTTGGGCGCAACCCGAAGGGACGCGCTCTATTTTTCCGCAATCCGGCGTTGCAGCGCGCTCATGTAGCCTGGCTACACAACGCGCACTGCGCCTTGTCTTGCAAAAAAATAGAGCGCGGCGCGACGATTTCATTAGCGTTAACAGGCCTTAGTCGAAAAAGTGACGGAAGGATACGCTGCAGCTGTTGACCGCATCGCTATCCCGGGTCTCGCGCCCACACTCGCCACGCAGCGCATTGTCGCGGGAAACAGGCACGTTGACGACCGCGCCGGTACGCAGGCGCGAAAAGTGCGGGGTGAATTTCAGCCAGCGTGCATGCACGCCCCATTGTACGACGTTCGCCTGATAGACGATGCCCGCTTCGGCACCGGCGCCGAGCGCCATGGCCGGATCGACACCGCTCACACTCTCCAGCCGGGCGACGCCAAATACATAGGGCAACAGATCGCCAACCCGCCAGCTGGCCCCCGGCCCGCCCTGAATGAAACCGCCAAGCGCGCGCTCGCTGTCGGCCACCGGTGCCTGCTCCAGGCCCGTATGCACGAACCAGGAGATCGGCTGGGTAAAGGCATCGCGCGGCGCGAGCGAACGGATGTTGATCAGATCGAGGGTTTCCAGCGAGACACCGTCGACCTCATCGAAGCGCAGGTTGATATTCAGGCCTTCGATGGCCGCCCCCGGCAGAAAACCGGGCAACGGATCGAACAGATCGTGGTAGGTCAATCGATAACCCAGCGACACGAAGTCGCGCCCGTCCTGTCGCCCCGCGCCCACGCTGGCCATCTGGGTATCGTGACCCGACTCCGGCGCAGACGGTGCCGACACCGGCGCGCTCGGCGGCGCGGCATTACGTTGCACGATGCGCAACAGCGCAAGACTGTCGGCGGCCACATCCGGGTTACGCGCGCCCTCGCGGTGCTCGAGCCGCAGAGCGCGATAGGCCAGTTCGGCAATCCGACGACGCTGTTCGCTTGGCCGGTTCTCGAACGCCGGCGTAGCGGCCACACTCGGATCATCGCGCAGCGCCACGGCCAGCCCGCGCGCCTGCGCATCGAGCCGGGCCGCGCGGGCCGCGACCTCACGTGCCTTGGAGGGCCGATAACGCCTGTCTGCCATCAGTCCGGCGTCGTCGAGGGCGCGTACCGTATTGACCGGCAGCTCGGCAAACCGCAGTTCCTGGCTCAACGGCGCCGTGGGCCGACCGACCTTCACCAGCTCCAGCAGGCGATAGGAACAGTTCTCGTCGAAAAAGTAATAGTCGAAGTTGATGCCGCGCAGTTCCCAGAGGTGGCGCACCACCCAGTCCATTTCGTCGGCGTCGAGATTGAGCGCGTACTCCCACATGTCGCGATTCTCGACGAAGGCATAGTCGCGAATTTTCTCGGCATAGGCGGTCACCGAGAACTGCCCGGGATAGCCGCCCGCCAGCCCGCGCCAGATATAGAAAAACGAATTGTCGGCCGCGCCGGCCTGGGCACCGAAATTAATCGCCTTCGAGAGCCAGACAGAATCCGGGTTGGGCTTGGCATCCAGGCGCAGCAGCGTATGCCCGAACATGGATGACGGACTGTTCAGATAGGCCGCGGGGAAAACGAGCACGAGCTGGCCCGTGGGCATCTGTTCGCGCCACTGCTGGTAATCCTCGCAATGGGCCAGCGGCGCCGCCTCCTGCCAGCCCAGCGCCTCGGCAAGAAAGCGATAGCGGGCCGGGAAACGACAGCGCGCCGCGCTGCCCGGCGCTCGGAGCGCGGCCACGCTGGCACGCAGCTCGGCCACCGCGCTTCGCTTGCCCTGGTCGGACAGAAAGAAGTCGGCGTCGTCAACGTAGCTGCTGCCGATACCGCGCAGTGTGGCGCCCGGGTTGACGTGCATCAGCGACTGCCAGCGCGGGGTCGCCGCCAGCGCCGCGAGATCGGGCGCCGTGGCAAGACCCGGCACAGGCACAAGTGCGAGCAGGCCGGCGACGACCGCGGCACAGCCGGCGCCCAATAGCCTTGGCATCATCAAGCGGGCAAAAAAATGGTTCATCGCAGATTAGCGGGACGCGGGTGTAAGAAGCGGCGACGCTTCGCCTATAGAGTTGTGGTTACCACACCTAACAACTCGCGAAGGCCGCCGCCATGTCCGAGGCTAATCCGCTTTGTCTTTTCTGGGAAGGTTTT
>NZ_APNL01000013.1:0-129636 GCF_040361435.1 Salinisphaera sp. C84B14
CAACCTACTGAAAGATCACAGCTAGCGCACGGCCCCGCCTTCACTGTCCTGGCTGCACTCGGCCACGCTCGGGTCGGTCGAACAACGGACTTTCTTGAGCAGCTTTTGCATGCGGTGGTCGTACCAGCCCTCGTCCCATAGCCGCTGGCGGATTTCGCCGAGCATGCTGCGGTACTTGGTCTCGCGCTCGCCGTCGATGCGCACCCAATAGCGCTCGGGAATCTCTTCATCGGACTGGCGGATCCGCGCGATCACGCGATCCCAGGCGTTATCCACCGCCCAGCGACGCGAGGCCGGGGCAAAATCGGCGGGAAAACGATCCCGATGCACCACCATCTGTAGCGACAGCATGCCGAGTACGAAATCGGCCACGCCGCCGTTCTCGCCCAGGCCCTTGTAGAGCTCCAGCGGTTTGTAGGCGATGGCCGGGGCATAGGCCATATCCACGCTGTGGTTGTTGAACAGCGGCCCGAAGCTGGCGATGGTCGCCGGCACCGGCGATGCCCCGGCCACGTTGGCGACCACCCGTGCCTGCTTGTCGTAGCCAATTACGGCAACCTTTTTGCCGGCGGCGGCCTGCAGGCTGTCGAGAAAGCGTTTCTCGCGCGAGAACAGATACACCTTGCCGCCCGGCACCACGCCGGCAATTTCGTAGTCGCCCGTGCGCATGAGCGGCGCAGCCTTTTCGCTGGCCATCACACGGATCGCGGTATGCAGCTGGTCGTAGGTCTGCAGGCCGCCGACCATATCCAGGCTGCCCGCAAACGGCACGAACTGCTTCATGCGGATGCCGGTCAGCCCGGCGGCGTCGCAGCGGCCGGTCTTGAAATCGGCGGCGACCACGTCCTCGCTGGTGTAGGCGCGTAGATCCAGCGCCACGCCGTGTTCGCGGGCGAAGATGACGTAGTCCTTGAACTGCTCCATCACCGGCCCGCTGGCACCGACCGGGTCGTAGACACAGATCGAGCGTGTGACCACATCGTCCGCGGCCGCGGCCGTCAGTGCGGCACAGGCCAGCACCCCGGCCGCCGCCCATTTGCCCAGAACCCGTGTGATTGCTGACATGCTCTTATCCTATCCAGCCCTAGTTCACCGGCCCGCCTTCGGTATCCAGGCTGCATTCGGCCAGGCCGCGGTCGCTGTTGCAGCGTACCTTCTTGAGCAGCATCTGCATGCGATGGCTGTACCAGTTCTGGTCCCACAGCTTCTGGCGTACTTCGCGGAACATGTTGCGGTAGTTGGTGGTGCGCTCGCCGTTGATGCGCACCCAGAACCGATCCGGAATCTCGGATTCGGCGCCGGTAACCTGGCGCAGGGTGGAATCGAACATGTTCTCGAACACCCAGCTGCGCGATTTCTGTGCGAACTCGTCGCTGAAGCGGTCATCGCGGGCCACCAGCTGGCCGGAGAGCATGCCAAGCACGAAATCGGCGATGCCGCCGTTCTCGCCCAGCCCCTTGTAGAGTTCCAGCGCGTTGTAGGCAAACGCCGGGGCATAGGCCAGGTCTACGCTGCCGTTGTTGAACATCGGCCCGAAGGAGGCGATGGAAGCGCCCACCGGCGATGCGCCGGCCACGTTGGCCAGCGTCGATGCCTGCTTGTCGTAGGAAAGAACCGCGACTTTCTTGCCGGCGATATTGTTGATGCTGTCCAGCCAGGACGCGTCACGGGCGAACAGGAAGGCCTTGCCCAACGGCACCACGCCCAGCACCTCGTAGCCGCCCTCTTTCATGTACGCCGCGGCCTTGGGGCTGGACATCACCCGAATAGCGGTGCGTTCCTGATCGTAGGTCTGCAGCCCGCCGGCCATGTCGAGGCTGCCGGCGAACTTCACGAACCGAATGGTGCGTACGCCGGTGAGCGCGGCAATATCGCACTGGCCGGCCTTGAGATCGTTGGCGGCCACGGCTTCGTCGGTATAGGCCCGGGTATCGAGCTTGTAGCCCCAGGCATTGGCCTGCAGCACGTAGTCCTGCAGGGCCTGAAAGATAAACCCGTTGGCCCCGATGGGGTCGTAGATGCAAAAGGTACGTCGCTCGGTCTGGGCCGATGCCGTGGTGGCGGCAGACAAAGCCGCTATAAAAAACGCGGCGAGCAAGCCGCGGCGCGCGAGAAACAACTTCAGCTGGGTCATGACAGGACTCCGGTTCGTTCTAATCGAGAGTTTTCGGCCGGGGTTGGGCGAACGTCGACGTGGCTCGGCGTTCGACGACGATCGCCTGGCAGCCACAGCGCGAACATACCCACGCCGTCGTGCGGTCTTCATCAAGCGGCACGGCCTTGATGTCCGGCGCACCACAACGCCGGCACGCCGCGCGACGGTGGGCTCGTTGCCCGCCGGGTGCCCGACAGGCCGGCGTTTTCACGCCGAAGCTGTCGTTCACCGGCTTCGTGCCCATAGCCGTGCGCGAACTCAGCCCGCGCTATTCCAGAAAGCTGCCGGCATCAAAGTCGTCGTCGCTGGCGCCTCTCGAGTCACCCGGGAAGCTGCCCAGGGCGATCAGCGGCGTGCGATGGCCTTCGGCCTCCATCCAGATACGATCGCTCAGATACTGCGCCTGGCTGTAGGCCACCTCGTTGAGAATCTGGAAACGCCCGGCGGTGTCGTTCTGGTTGTAGATCTCGGCCACGGCCTTGATCGCCTGTTTTTCGCGGGCGGTATCGGACTGGCCGTAGGCTGCGATGGCATACAGCATGGCCGGCATGGCCATGCCCTGTTCGCGGCCGATGGCCACCGAGCGTTCCAACTGCCCCCACGGATCGGCGCCGTCGGGCTGGTTGCCCGGCACCGACAGCCATACCACCGCCTCGAGCGCCTCGGGCAGACCCCACCATTTACGGTTGTCCAGGCAGGAGACCGCACGCCCCGCCTCGGCCGCCACGTTCTGTGGAATACCGACCGACGAATTGGCCCGGATATCGCTCAACAGCCCCTGCACCGAGGTGAGCACGCCCACCATGAACTGCAGTTCGTCGAGGTCGGTACCCATTTCGTTGCTCAGATCGGGGCAGCTCTGGCCACCGAATTCGCCGTAGGCATCGACGGTATCGCGATAGACCTGATAACGGCGCAGCGCGGTGATGCGCTCCCAGCGCTGGGCGATGATCCGATCATCGCGGGCGGTATCGGTCTCGCCGTTGTGCAGGGCGCGCAGCACCAGCAGGTGGGCATCCTGGGCCTGGGCTTCCGAACACATCGCGGCCAGCAAATTGGTGGACAGCAGCGTGCGCGACGGCCGCGAAATCACCCGCGAAAACGAGCCCATGAGCTGGGAGAGCGCCAGCCCGGTACCGCAGGTGGTCTTGTCGAGATCGCCGCTCGACAGCGCGTAGGGCACGGCCTCGTCCAGCGAATAATGATTGAGCGTATGCCCGACCGGCTTGTAGATCAGCCCACAGCCGGACAACAGCACGGCGGCCAGCACGGCCGACGCGGTGCCCAAGACAATTTGACGGGCGGTTTTGGTGTTCATGTCGTGCCCCTTTTCATGTGGTTCGTGCTGCGAACCCATCCGAATAAAAGATGGGCCAACGCCTGTACGATGAAGTGGCAGAGGAGACTGAATTCACTTCACGGGGAGATCGGCGCCGGCCCAAACCGAAAAACAATTCCGGGCGTGCGGCTAGAACTGAATGCCGAAAGACGCCTGGTACAGAATCGCTTCGAAATCGTTGGTGCTCGAGATCGTGCCGATATCGATGGGCCCGAACTGATTGGACAGATTCGGCGCGCGCACGTTGATGTTGTTCAGCTCGGCCTTGACCTCGGCACAGCCGATGTACTCGGCCGACAGGCTGAAGAACAGCTGATCGGTGATATCGACATCTACACCCGCCTTGGCGGTACAGGCCAGCGGCTTGCTCAGGTAGAGCTGTGGCTCGTTCTGCGAGTTGAGAAACTGGTTGGAAATGTCGGTATCGAAGGTGTAGAGATACATCGCGCCCACGCCCACGAACGGGCGCACCGCGGTATCCACCCACGGCCGGTAGACGAACGAGATATTCGGCGGGAAAGTCTTGAGCGTGCCGATGTTTTCGCCCAGCGGCGGTACGCCGGTGGCAATGGCATTGCCGGTGCCGTCGTCCAGCACGGTGGGCACCAGCGACTCCGACGCGGCACGACCGGTAACCTGGAAGTCCAGCTTGATCGGCGCCGAAATGGTTACCTCGGCAGCCAGATGCCGGCCCGTCCAGGGCATGTACAGGCCGATGGTCCCGGCCGGGAAGGTCTTGTCGCCGAGGCTGGAGCCCGTATTCTCCAGGGTCGACGTGCCGGGCCCGAACGCCTGTGCAGCCAGGCCCTGGGCGTCTTCCACCTTCAGATTACTGGAATCGCCCTTGTAGGCCAGATGACCCACCCCCAGGCGGATATAGCTGTTGTTCTTGATGAAGTCGAGCGCGTCGCCGAACAGCGTGTTGGTGTCTTCCTGCAGCTGCATGTCGCGCATGGCGCCGCCGCCGCCCTGGGCATACACCGGCGCCGAGAGCGCCAGCCCCACGCAGGCGGCCATCGCGCCGGCCGCAGCCCGGTAGGTGAATGAAGTCGTCGTGGTCATAGGTCTCCCCCTTTTTATCGTCCGCTTGTAATGCGTTGTGCCGGTCGAAGGCAGGCTGCGCCGTTCACATGCCTTGGCATGTGCGTCGGTACGGATGTGATCGGAATGCCGCCGATGGGCGGGCCGGCCCGTGGCAAGCACGCGGCGTCGCATGCAGGACATGGCTGGGTCGGTAGCCCCCTCGTCGATTCGCCGATCGCGTCGCTGGCCCTGTGGCCTCCCCTCGTGATTGCAGAACGCGTTAGACAGGATTCATAAAAACGGCGGCGACACGCCCTTACAAGGACGCGACTGACACAGGCGGATGTCAGTAGCGTCCCCTAATCGCAAACCATTGTTTTGTATTTTTATTTACCAGATATTCCGCCCGCTTTTTACGCCAACAAAACAACACGGCCGCAACAAAACCACGTTGTGCAATGCGGCACCGCGCACGCATAAACACCGAACGAGCGATAAAAATTCAAAGTCGCGCGCCAGGCATGTTGCAGCGCGCAAGCAGCGGCAGGTTCGCCGATGGCCCGCAAGCCAACATCAGATCGGTGCAGAACACGCTGGGCCTGCACGCTAGATCGCGGCACGGATGACGCCTTTCGAATAGCCCAATTCTTGATCGTGTAGGAAACTTCGCCGGCCGCATTAGGGCAAGAAACTGGGCCGCGAATGGACGTGAATAAGCGCAAATGAAAAGCAAGGTCGGCAGCCGACAGCCGGGGTGATCCGCGTCTCAAACCGGATGCTCAGCATCTCGCCTAATCGAAACGTGACGTCAGCATTTGATCGGCATTCACGCCGGGCGCGTCTGCGATCGATGACCGCACCTGCGTTAGGCGCGCGCGAGTCTTTCGCCTCGTTCAGGCCCAATCGAGGCGGCCGCATCGATCTCGCGCAGACAGCGGGTATACCAACGCAAAAAACCCGACACGCGCATCGCACGTGCCGGGCTTGAGCGGGCCCTGGCCTGTGGCGCAACGTTCACGCGCCGCGAGGGTGGGCCTTATTCACGACGCCAAGTCTGGGACTTACTGCGTGACGTTGACGTCGGTCTGGGCGCTAACCGAACCCACCACACCGCAACTACCGATATTGGCGTTGAACGTGAACGAGGAGGGATCGCTGATCGGATCACCATTCGAGTACATGGCGGGGATACTGACCGGCTGACCGTTGGTACAGCTCATGCCCACCACGCTTACCTCCACGTTATCGAACATGATGGCCACTGGCTGTGTTGGATCGGCCGGGATCTGAGCAGCCGACACGTTAGCCGTCCACGGGAACTCGAAGCCAATGATATTGCAGAAGCTGAAAAAGCTGCCGCTTGCGGAGCCGTCGGTTACGGTGACAACAACACCGCCGTTACCATCCTTCTGAACGTCGCCGACGAGGGTAAGCGTACAGCTAAAGTTATTACCGAGCCCACTCAGCGTCGACGGCCCCGAGAACGTGTACGTACCCACGCCCGGCGTCACCGTTGCTGCCGACGCCGCACCCAAACTACCGGCGGCAATACCTGCGCACGCTAAAATGGTCTTGAATCCGTTTTTCATTATTCCCCCTTTTCGAATAAAACGAAGTGATTAACGTATTGCGGCTAAACCGGCTTCGATCGACATGATTCAGCCTGTATAAGCCGGAAGGATTTGGAGTCCACATCAACCCCTTCCCAGCGCTATAACTGGAAACCGTTGACGGGACTTAATCAAACAACAAAAGCGATGGAATCAAGCGCGGTCGCACGATCAATTCCGCGCTGGCAGAAGACCCGACCCGCGCGTCGCGCGGGCCGGGCTTTATCGTCGCCTGTAATTCGGTCAGGCCGCGGTACGCCCATGTCGAACGACGCAAGGCCGACCCCTTTTTCTAAGCTAACTCGCGGAGGCTAGGTTACTGCGTGACGTTGACGTCGGTCTGGGCGCTGACCGAACCCACCACACCGCAACTACCGATATTGGCGTTGAACGTGAACGAGGAGGGATCGCTTATCGGATCACCGTTCGAGTACATGGCCGGTACAGTGGCGGGCGATGACGTACAGTCGGTTCCCCCGGCCGTTACAACCACGTTTTCGAACATGACCGGCACGGGCTCGGTTGGATCTGCGGGAATCTGGGCCGCAGATACGTTCGCGGTCCACGGGAATTCCAAGCCGACCAGACCGCAGCCGCTAAAAAACGAACCGGTCGCGTCGCCGTCCGTGACTGTAACGACAACGCCGCCGTTACCATCCTTCTGAACATCTCCAACGAGTGTCAGAGTGCAGCTCAGATTCAGGCCGAGCCCGCTTAGCGTAGTCGAGCCGGAGAAGGTATAGGTCCCAACGCCCGGCGTGACCGTGGCCGCTTGAGCCACACCGATGCTGCCGAGTACGACCGCACTACCGATAACCGATTTCTTGATGACATTTTTCATGATGACTCCTCCCTTGGAGTTTTCGCGTTTGTTGCGTTGTGCAACGTTTTATTAATCCCGGCATTTGCGGCGCCTTCTGTGATAAACGCTGCATGCGTCGATCACTTCGACAAACCGCTTTTGCCGAGACCACGCCGACTTCGGGCATCGGCATGTTCAGTTAGAGTGAATAAATACCTGCTGTTTCGATGGCCGGCCTTCGCGGCGCAGCCACGGCGCTTTAAGCGCCGGCTGCGACGAGATTGCAGGCGTCAGATCATTTGGACGGGTCGAACGACAACCCGCCATGCAGTGCCGGCCCCACAAGCTGTAACGTTTGATAGCCGGGGGGCGTGGGCGCAGACAGCGGAATATCTCCGCCGAAAGCTCCTAGGAGACTTACGGCGATCGAGAACTCTTGCGTGTTACGCGTAGAGATCACGAGACGGCCGTTCTGCTCGAAGGCCACCGGGCCGAAGACCGGTACATCAAGGTCCTGCTGCACAAGCTCCAGCCCCTGTCCGGCAACCACACCGGTGTCCGGCCCATTGACGGTGAGCTGCAGCGCCGCGACGAAACAGGGCGCATAGTTATAGTCGATAGCGGGCAGTTCGCCCGACGCAGGGAAGGTGCCGCTGCATTCCGGCACGATGTACCCGCGCTGGGGCTGGTCGGTCGCTTCGCCATTGACCACACGATTCGGGAAACGCAGAAGTAGACGGCCAGTGGGCGCGCTGTAAGTCGCAGGTAGCGAAGTGACGGTAGTCAACCCGCCAGACGGCAGATCGACCGGTATACAACGGGTCGGTGCATTCGTGCCTACAACGGGTGTTCCGTTACTTAACCGAACCGCGGACACCTCGCATTCCGAGCCAGTAACGGCCGGCCGCAATGCGATCGGCCGATCTCCGCCGAGGAAGCCAGCCTCGGCGGGTGCTAGTGGTCCCCCAAAAAATATCGGGGCAGCAGAGTTAAGAGTCCGTGAGTAGACCACGTTGGCCTGCTGGACGCGCTCGCGGCCGAGCGCGTCCTTAAAGTCTGTCAGAAAAGGACCAGGCTGCGACGTGCGGTCATTACCGGTATTGAACCCGCCGATTAGTCGACTGCTGGGATCGCCGACGAGTTGGGCCTCTGAATAAGGGGTATTGTCGAAAAAGCCGTTACCGTTGGTATCGGTCTTGGGCAATGCACGGAGAATCGTGGCGTAATCCGTACTTGGCTTACTGCCGGTGAACGGCATCAGGATATCTGGGCCGCCTTGTTCCTCATTGGTTAGATAACAGGAGATCACACCTGCAACGTTTGCGGTACAGTCGGGCGTACGGCCACCTGTGGCGCTGCTTGAGCCGTCCGGAGCTGTGCCCGTACCCCTTAATGGATCGGTGTTGAGCGCTAAGCCGCTTTGACCGATGATCGTCTGGCCCGTGCTGCAACTGTTGCCTGCGGCGACGCTATTGTCGTCGCCGTTGGCACGACCGCAAATCACGATCCAGTAGCGCTGGCCAAGTTTGAACGGTTCTGCCGGCTCGAAGGTAAAGCCTTCGGTTAGTGCCGCACCTGCCCCGCCCAAGGTTGACAGCGTGCCATCGACAACGCCTTCGCACTGATCGCCATCCATGCGCTGGATTGCGACAGTTGCCTCATCGTTGCTGTTACCCGACCCGCGTACGAGACAACCATCGGCCAACGCGATAGAGGCCGTGCGTACCGGCTTGGAGAAATAGGCCTGGATGGGCGCATTCGCCGGTTGCGACGCCACCGAGTAGACACGGGCGGGGCTCGCCTTGCGGGTCACGTCCTCAGTGACAAAGCCGAAGGCAGGTATCGTCGTGTCCTCCGCGGAAGGGTTATCGCCAACACAGCGGCCCGCAGTATCACCGCCATCCAGATAGTCGCCGCTTTCAGCCAGCAGCGGACAGGCCTGGCCGGGGGTGAGCGCGGTAATGAAGGGCGCGGTCTGGAATACCGCTTCGCTGGTGTTGTCGTCCACGTCGGTCGGTTGGCCGGATGCGTCGGTTGGAACCACCATGGGCTCGGTCGTGAAGGTGACCCGGCTGACGATCGTGCTATCGGGGAAATTGCCCGCCAACGGGTTGCCGGCCAGGTCGGTTACGCCGCCGTCAACCGTGAGCGTGTAGTTGGTATCGGCCTGGAGCGGCTGTTTCGGCGCGACCACCACACTGGCCCCTTCGGCGCGCAGATTGACGGGCACCGTCATACCCGTGCCGTCGTCTGCCGCCAGCGAGATATTGCCGGCGAGGCTGACCGGATCGACCGGTTCCGAAAAAAGGATGGACGCTTCGCCGTTAAGCGGGAAACTGTCGGCCCAGGGGTTGATGAAGTTGTATGTGGAATCCGGGTCGCCGCCTGCCCCTTCGCCGGTGGCGAGCACGCGGCGCTCGTTCAGGGCGGCAATACAATCGGCTTCGGTAGCCGAGAGCGTGGTCGTTCCGTTGACGCCGCCCACGATCGCACCGCTTTCGAAGGGCAGATTGCCGGCGTCGTCGACGATGTTGAACGTATAGCTACACGCACTCGGGTACTGCGCCGTAATACGCGGCGGCGTGGCGTCGTTGGCGACGGTCACCCGCGTGCCGGCGCCGGGGTTGGGCAGGGTCAGTTCCAGCTCGAAATCGGCGGTGGCGCTGCCATCGCGGTTGACGGCGACCGGGAAGCTGCCCAGCGCGGTGAGCTTGATGTCGCCGTTGGGCTGCGGAACGGCCTGGCCGGCGGCGACGACGTTCATCACCGTCTGGTTGAAGACGCCGTTGGAGAGCGAGTCGATGGCATCGCCCGATTCGACGTCGGTGCTGATGCCCAGATCCAGGCGCAGCAGTACCAGAGTGGGGCCCTCGATACCGGCCAGCGGCGCGTTGCCGGCGAGATAGATATCGCCGTCGTTGATCAGGCGAGCCTGAATGGGGCCGCTGGTGACGGGTGTGTCGATCGCGCCGCCCAGGCGCAGGTCGATGCCGTCGAGCTCGAACTGCTGGCCGGCCGGCAGTAGTGCCGGGAAGAGGTTGTTGTAACGCCCGCCGGAGGTGGTGCCGGCCAGGCGTGTGAGCAGGCCGCCGCGGTTGGCGTTGTTGCGGGCGTCGAGTACGTTTTCGCCAATAAGCTGCGAGCCAATGCGGGCCACGTTGCGGGCGCCGCCGTTGAGGGCGTTGTCGCCGTTGCCGCCGGTGATGGTGAGCGTTTGTACGGTATCGACGCTGCTGCCGGCACTGATGGCTACCGGGTTGACCCGGAAGCTGTCGTTAAGCTCGGCGCCGGTGACCGAGCGCAGGCCGTCGAAGGCGACGGTATAGCGCTGTCCGGCGACGAGATCGCTGCTGTCGTAGTCGCTGGCATTACGGGTGTTGGGGGTGCCGTCGCCCATGTCGCTGCTGGGATCGAACGTCATGCTCGTGCCTTGCACGGTCAGCCGGCCGGCCACGGGGCCCGTGGGGCCGGTGACGGCGACGGTGCAGTCCGTGCCCAGCGTTTCGCCGGCCAGACAGAGGTCGGCACTGCCGGCATCGACCGCCTGGCTGAAGCCGGCACGAATGGGGTTGAACTCGGTGAGCGGTACGCGCCGGTCGCCGATGGTGCTGCGACGGGTGACGGTAAAGCTGTCGCTGCTGCTGCCCGCGGTGCTGAACGAAAACAGCGTGTTGCCGGCGGCGTTGACGACGCTGTAGTCGGCGTTGGGCTGGAGACTCGCACGCTCGATGCCGTCGTCTTCAGAGGCGACGCGCAGGCGGAAGATGTTGGGCTGGTCGCTGTCGCGCTCCACCGTGGTGGGTACAGTCTCGCCGTCGCGCACGAGCGTAAGGCCCGGGTCGCTGCCGATATCGCCGCGAAAGGCCACCGCGATCTGCGATTTGACGTAGACATCGTCCTGGCCGTTGAGCGGGTAGCTGAACGCCAGGCTGGAATCGGCACCGCCGCCGACGATATCGCCGGGGTTGGGGCCGTCGCCGCCCTGGCCGCTATCGCCACCCCCGCCCGAAGAACAGGCCGTGAGCGAGCCGGCCACGCACAGGCCGATAAACATCGCGCGAGCCACACACACCGCGCCCGAACGGTTGCCGGGCACCGTGAAATCCCCTCGTTTTTTGATCATAAGCGTTATTGGCCCTGTGGCCATCTCCCCGTTTTCGTTGTCCTGTCCCGGAAGCGTTCCGGGCTGGCCTTTACAGGAACCGAGAGGCCATGCCGGGTACAAGGACGCGACTGACAGGCGTAACTGTCAGTCGCGTCCCCCTATCGACATAACGCTGTTTCGTCTGTGTTTTTCACCACCCCGCAGCCAGGATTTTTTTCCCGTAATTCGCGTTTGCTGCGCTGCGAGATCGGGGCGTTCGGTGGCGAAATGCGCGCTATCCATGGCCGCGCGCGGGCGCCGCCGCGAACATCGAAAGCGTGTTTCGCTTGCGCCAATCCGGACATGGGTCGGCTCTTGCCGAAGCGCGCGACGATGCCCGCCGATCGCGCCGGCAAATGCAGCGCGATCGGCGTTTCGCATCGAGTTAATCGGCGCCGGTGTAATGAATACGGGCGCGGCTACGCGGTGGGGTGGGTTCTCGCATGCATGGGCGATCAGTCAGGTGATCGCGCTCGCCGACCGGCGACATCGATCACGCGGCGCGGCGCCGGGTGGCTGGCTCAGCTGTCGATGGACATCATCCGCGACAGCACCTGCCAGGGGTCGGCCTTGCGCGGGCTCTGCCCGCACTGCGCCTTGCGGTATGCCCCCGGCGTGATTCCGCTCAAGGCCTTGAACGCACGACGAAAGGAACGCTCGCCGGAAAAGCCCAGCATATCGGCAATGGTTTCGGCACCGGCATTGGACTGGGTCAGCAGCCGACAGGCCATGTTAAAGCGTACGTGCTGGACAAGCGTACGAAACGAGGTGCCTACCGCGGCCAGTTCGCTACGCACATGGCGGCCATGATCGCCAATATCACGGGCGATATCGTCGAGCTCGATATCCACGCCTTCGGAGCCCGGCAATCGCCGCATGATCGCGGTGCGAAGTTGATCGATCATGTCCTGACGTTTCAGGCTGGTGAACTCGCGGTCGGCGTGCTCGCAATGGATCTTGAGCATGTCCGGATTCTGGTACTCGCTTTCCAGATCGAACAGGGCGGCATCGAAACGGATTTCGCTCTTGCCGCTGCCAAACGACACCGGGCAGGCGAAGATACGGGCATAGTCGTCGCGCGCCGGGCCCGGGTCGCAGCATAGACGCACGCTCTGGGCAACGAATGCGCCCTGGGTCATATGGGCGAAGAAGTCGATCACGCCATAGACGAAGCAAACCTCGGAGTGACGCAGCACCGAGTCGCTGCCGTTGGTGCCGGTAATACGAACCACGCCCTGGCTGCCTTCGATGTCGATGGCGCCACGAAAAGCGTCGCTGACCAGCCGGTCATAGCGCAATGCCAGCCGGCAGGCCTGGCCGAAGGTTCGACAGCTCAGAAACAGGTACTCGATGGCGCTGTTGCGAAACAGCGGCAGGTGCGGACACAGATGGATACCGATATCCGGATCCCCCGACACCTGCTCGACAGCACGCCAGAAATTGACCTGCCAGGCATGACGCGAGCGCCGCGAGGGATCGCTCATCTGCTCACAGGAAAACTCCAGAATTTGATCGATCGCATCCAGATCGATGTTGGCGGCAACCAGCGCGCCGTAAATCAGACGTAACAGCTCCTCTGAATCACGCATCCCCCACCTCTTTTATTTTTCCAGCACCCAACTCTCGGGTCGCTTCATAAGACGTTATTGGGTTATACAACTTCTTGCAAGGTACGATCCATCGCGGCCGTAAGCGCCGGCCCGATCGGCGAACCGCTATAGCGCCCCCTCGCAAAACAGAGCCAATTCGTTATAGCGCTGCTTTCATCCAAAAAAAAAGCCCCTATCGCTATTGAGTTGCGTGCATTGTTTCGCCACGGGCAGGCCTAACCGCTGGCGCAAGCAGGCGTTGTCGGCCGGGCGCTTACGACGCGCATGCGTGCCCTGCGATCGTGCGACGACCGCAGCATTAGCCAGGCGCGGCCGCCTCGCTGGAAGTTTTTTGAAACCGTATTTCGATTTATTTAAAGTTTTTTCCGGTATCGGGAATAATTCCCCATAAACGACAATCTGCTCACCGAGTGACGAAGCGAGCCCTGCGCGGCGCAGGGCCGCGGTGAACACGCCCATGACCCGGGCTGACGGCCTGAAGACGAGCAAAAACAGGGCGCGCGATATAGCATGCCCGTCCCCGGTGCAAAGGCTCGGCGGGGCCACGTTTTCAGGACGGCATTTGATTGATGACAAGTTTTCGTTCGTTGGGACCATGCACGCTTCAGATAGCGGTACTGGCTGTGATCGTTCTCGGTGCTGGGTGTGCATGGCACCCGCCCGCCTACGATTTCGCCGTGCCGCCCCAGCCCGTGGCCGATAAGGCGGCGCGTTTCGCGCAGCCCGTTGCGCCGTTCACGCAGCCCGACGACGACGCCTTTCATGCCCAGCCCATTGCTGCCGAACTGGCGGACATGGCGCCGGGTAGGGTGTTGCGTTATCGCCCGATTTCGCCCGAGGCGTACTATTTTTTCGGCGTCAACGCGCGTGCCTGGCAGGTGGCTTACGTCACCGCCGACGGCGATGGCAAACCGCAGGTCGATATCGCCACGCTTCTGGTGCCGGACGACCCGCAGCCACGACTGCTGGCCTATCAGGTGGCCTACGACGCGCTCACGCGTCGCTGTGCGCCGTCCTACGAAATGCTCAGCGGTTCGATGGTCGAACACATGCTGGTAGACAAGGCGCTACGACGTGGTTGGGTGGTGGTGATCCCCGATTACGAAGGCCCCGAGTCGCAGTTCCTGGCCGGCCGCAATTCCGGTCAAGGCGTGCTCGACGCGATTCGCGCAGCGCAGGCGTTTCTGCCCGATAGATGGGTAAATACCGAGACGCCGGTGGCACTCTGGGGGTATTCCGGCGGCGCCTACGCCAGCCTCTGGGCAGCGCAGATCGCGGCCGACTATGCGCCCACCATTCCACTGGTGGGCGTGGCGGCCGGCGGCCCGCCTGCGGATCTGGCCAGTTCGGCCGAAGCGGTCAACGGCGGCATTTTCGCGGGCATGTATTTCGCGGCGGTCGTCGGCCTCTCGCGCGCCTACGATTCGATCGATACCGAAACACTCATGAACGAAGACGGCCGCGAGATGATGGCGAACGTCGGCGAGAGCTGTATCGGCCAGGAACTGGCCTGGGTCAAGGATCCGGTCCTGTCCTATGCGTTCGACAACATGCAGGACTACACCACGGTCGATAATCTGCTCGCGGTGCCCGCTGTACAGAAGGTGATCGCCGAAAACCGTCTGGGCCAGCAAGGCTTCGCCGCGCCGCTGTTCTATTACCAGGCGTTTTTCGACCAGGTCACGCCACGCACGGATGCCAAGACGCTGGCGGCCACCTACTGTGCCGCGGGCGTGCCGGCCGTCAGCTTCAGCTACGCGCTGGGCGAACACATCAGCGCGGCGCTCACCCATGGATCGGCGGCGGTGGCATATCTGGCCGACCGCTTTGACGGCGAGTCGCCGCCCAACGAATGCGCCGAACTCATGCAGATGCTTGCCGCGCCCGATTGAGTCGAGGCCAGACCTGCCCCGCGCCGGCGCGCCTTCTCGCGGCACGCGTTGCGCGCTTAGCCGTCGCCGCCGCCGTCGCCCCGGGCGACGATGGCGGCGATCATCGCCTGCCAGGTATCGCCAACGGGCAGCCCGAAGGTTGCGGCAAGTGTTTCGGCCAGCGCCGTCTCATCGAGGACCCGTTCCTGCGTCATGCCATGGGCAAAACGGGTGGTGAAGCGATTATTGGATAAGCTGTAGCGCACCTCGTCTTCGGTGCGAGCGATCATGAGTTCGCGCTTGAACAATGATCGGGGATGGGTGGCGACATAGTGGTTGGCCATCTCGAAGTCGATTGGCTGCCAGTCGAAGTCGAGTATTTCGTAGAGCGGCCACCAGCCCTCCTGATAACGGTTTTCGAGCATGTAGCCATCGCGGGTTTCGACCAGCCGAAACGTACCGAAGGCCGTATGTTGTGCTTGGTCGGGACGCCACGCCAGCGGCTGGCTGGACAGGAAGCCACCAAAGCCGACATCCACCAGCCACAGCCGCCCGTTCACCTCGACCTTGAGCGATGCGTGGGTGGCGGCCGGGGCGTGGCTGCCGCCATGAATCCACACCCGCGCCAGATGCGGCTCCAGGGCAAAACCGAGCGCCTGCAAGGCGCGCCGGAACAGGCTCGTATGCTCGAAACAATAGCCGCCGCGGCCGCCGTGAATCATCTTGCGGTCGACCGCGACCGGGTCGAGGTCGACGCCCTCGCCCAGCATGACGTCGACGGCCTCGAACGGGATCGAGGCCATATGCCGTCGCATGAGTGCCTGCAAGACCTCGAAGCTGGGGACCCACGGGCCGTGGTAGCCGATACGTTCGAAATAGGCACCCAGGTCGATCGCCTCGCTTACAGATTCGCGCTGCTGCGCATCCGCAGATGAACTCGGTTTCATCGGTCATAACCCCTGGTTGATCCGACGCCTGGCTCGACAAGCGCCGTACACGGTGCATGCACGGCCGATGCCATGATCGTGCAACAAATCGAAGCAATGGCACCAGCATGCAACCTGAAGTAAACTTGAGGTCAACGTGCCGGGCGGTTTTTTTTAATCCACGGCCTCGGCGCCCATTCAAGGGCTAAAATCGCGCATGCTCCCGGACCCGTCCATACCGCTTCGCAAAACGTTATCGGTAGGCGAAGTCGCCCGGCGCAGCGGTGTAGCGGTATCGGCGCTGCACTTTTACGAAACCAAGGGCCTCATCCACAGCCGTCGCAACGCCGGCAACCAGCGTCGCTACAGCCGCGATGTGCTGCGCGTAGTCGCGCTCATCAAGGTGGCCCAGCGTGTCGGTATTCCGCTGGCGGACATCGGCCGGGCGCTGGCCACCCTGCCGGACGGCCATGCGCCGTCGGCCGAGGACTGGCGGCGATTGTCGGACGGCTGGAAGAATCAGCTCGAAGACCGAATCAACCAGCTTACGAAGCTGCGCGATCAACTCGACGGCTGTATCGGCTGCGGCTGCCTGTCGCTGCAGGCCTGCCCGCTGCGCAACCCCGACGATATCGCCGCGAAGGCCGGCCCCGGCGCCCGCCTGTTCGACGCCAGCGCGCCGGGTGACGATGCATCAGGCGATTGACGCCGCCTTCAGACCCAACGCCAGCCGCTATGAAGCGTGTCGAGGTCGCTCGACAACGACCACACGTCGCCAGCCACGCCCAGCTCGGCGATCGACAGCCGCCCGCCCATGAAGGCGCCGGTATCCAGCCAGCGCGTATTGGCACGCGCCATGGCTTCGTGCATGGGCGTATGGCCGAAATAGATCACGTCGACGCCATCGACTGCGATCGGCCCTGCTGCCCTGCCGTTGAGCGCGTCGGCCCGATCGCGATTCCATAGCAGCATGGACAGCGCTTGGGCATCCGCCAAGCCCGCCTCAAGCAGCGCCCCGGTACGCTCGAAGCTGTGCCCTATGACGTTGGCATGCACCAGCGCGGCCACCCCGCCGCCGGCCAGATTCACGGCCGCTGCGAGTGGCAGCTGGCGCACTCGCTCGGTCAGCGCATCGGCTGCCCGTGCATCGACAGCCTCGAACCAGTCGCCGCCGTTCATATGCCAAAGGGCACGCTCCTGCCCGCCATGGTCGACCGCATCGAGCAGCATCTGCTCGTGATTGCCGCGAATGGCATGAAACCAGGGCGCATCGATGAATTCGGCGGCGCGCTCGCTGTCCGGGCCGCGATCGATCAGATCACCGACCGAAAACAGGCGATCCTTCGCCACGTCGAACTCCAGCCGCTCGAGCAATGCATCGAGCATGTAGAAGCAGCCGTGGATATCACCCACCGCGTAATCGCGGCCGGCGGTATTGGCGTCGAAATATTGGATACGTGGGCCCATGGTCATCGCTCTTGCGCGTGCACTCGGTTATTCCCGGTGTTGGCCAAAGACCGCACCATGCCAGACGCCCGGCGCTACCTCCCAGTCAGTGCCTTGCTCGTACGTGGATTGGATTAGAAAAGGAAATCCAACATCGAACGCGGCCTGCGGGGCGTTGATTCGGCCACAGCGCTTCACGCCGGTTACCAGGCGCTTCCGTGTTGGCTTACGGCCTGCGGCCTAAGCCAATCGACGCGTCCCCCGGCGAAGCCTTGAGGCCCGGCGGTGGATTTGCGAAGCGTAATTCAACATGCAACGCAGCCCAGCGAGCCAACCCGGCCCGGCGCTTCGCACCGACGACGGGGCAGGTTCGGACGCGGTGATTCACGACAATACGTGGCCTACCTTCGGGAATGGGTCGTTCTACGTATTGGCCTCATTCATCGCCGCGCCAGAATTGCACGCGTCATTCACGCCCGGATACCAGCATGACCGAAAACGACAACGATCGCAGCAGCATCAAGGATCCGGAACAGTACGAAGCGCTGCGAGACGAGGGTATGTAGGAACCTCCGATCGGCTGCACACGGGTCGTGCCGGCGTCGTTGCGCGTGGCTGGCAAGACAAGAATGATCTGATCGAGGCCCTGCGCTCGCACTGAGCTCGGGCCGCGTTCAAATCGATCAATAGAAATCGCCGTAGCCGCTGCGCGCGCGGCGCATGGCGTAGGCGATCCATACCAGGATGACGAGCTGCAAGGGCAGCCGCGCATACAAAAGCCAGGGTGCGAACTGGCTGAACTGTTCCGGGTTCTGGGCCATGTAGATATTGGCGGGGAATACCGCCAGCGTGAGCAGCAGCAGCCCGAAACCCGCGAGCCGGCGGGTACGCCGCATGAGAATACCGATCGCGCCCAGCAGCTCGCCCAGGCCGCTGATCGCCACCATCAACGCCGGCATGGGGATGTAGTCCGGCACGATGGCCAGGAAAAAATCCGGGAACATGAAATGCCCGATGCCGCTTGCCAGAAAGAACAGGGCAAGCCCGAGCAGGGCCAGCAGATGGGATCTGGAATGGGTGGACAGGGCATGGCTCATGAACGGGTCTCGTCGAATCGCGAAAAAGCGGGCTCGCTGCATAGCCTACGCGCTGTCGCCGGCTTTGCCATGCACACAGGCAGCTAGCGCAGGGTGGTGTTGGTGACGCTGCCCGGCCGGTAGCGCGACACCGCGCTTTCCGGCGCGGGTTCTTCGATGACGTTGCGATGTTTCCAGGTGCCGCGCGCAAACCAGATCACCACGATCAGCGCGGTGAGCACGTTCTGGATCGGATAGGCAATCCAGATGCCGGTCGCGCCCAGCCCGCTGCGCTCGGCCAGCAGCCAGGCCAGCGGAAACTGCAGCATCCACTGCGACACCAGCGCGATGGCCATGGCCACCAGCGTATTGCCGGAGCCGCGAAACGCGCCGGTGAGCACGATCTGCGCGCCCACCACGCCATAGGCCAGCGCGGTGATGCGCACGAACAGGCTGCCGGTTTCGATGACGGCCGGCGCGTCGGGCACGAACAGGGTCACGATGGGCCGCGCGAACACGAACGTCACCACGCCCACCAGCGACAGCAGCACGAAGCCGATCGCAGCACTCAGCCAGGCGGTGCGTTCGGCGCGGTCGATACGCTGGGCACCGATGTTCTGGCCGATCAGCGCAGAGCTGGCCTGCGACAGGCCCAGCGCCGGGATGATCACGAAGCTGAGCATGCGCGTGCCAATCCCGTAGGCCGCGAGCGTGATCGTGCCAAAGCCGGCTACCAGAACCGTCATGAGCATGAGCCCAAGCGCGCGCGTGGACTGCTCCACGGCCGCGGGCAGCCCGAGCTTGAGCAAACGCCAGATCAGAGCGAACTCGGGCACTAAATGGCTACGCCGCAGGCGGATGCCGTAGCGCCCGGAAAACAGCATGGCCAGGCCCACCACCGCAGCCAGGCCCTGGGTGACGACCGTGGCCAGCGCGGCGCCGCTTACGCCCATACCGGGCACCGGCCCCCAGCCGAGGATGAACAAGGGGTCGAGCACGAAGTTCAGGGCCACGGTGCCGGTAACGATCAGCAACGGCGTACGCGCATCGCCCACCCCGCGCATGAGCGACTGAAAGATCACATAGGCAAACAGAAACGGCAGGCCCACGAACGACACGCGCAGATATTCCGTGGCCAGCGGCAGTACATCCTCGGCCGCCCCCAGGAAGGCGACCACCGCATGCGCGCCGATCACGCCAAGCACGGCCAGCACCAGCGATATGGCACCCACCCCGATCAAGGCCTGGGCCGAGACCCGATTGACCATCGCCGTATCGCCGCGGCCTTGGTACTGGGCCACGAGGATAGTGCCGGCCACCGCCAGGCCGAGCCCCAACGAGATCAGAAAGAAAATCACCGGAAAGCTCAGCGACACCGCAGCGACCGCGCTCGCGCCGAGCCGGCCCACCCAGAAGGTATCGATAAGCTGGTAGGCGGTCTGCAGCAGGTTGGCGAATACGATCGGCACGGCCAGCGAGAACAGCGCGGCTACGATCGAGCCCTCGGTGAGCGTGGGCGCTACGCGTGGCATGCCTTGTCCGGTATATCGCCGGCCGCCAAAGCTGGCTCGCGCCAGGCGCCGTATTGGCTAGACGACCCGCGCATCCTTCACGCCTGCGCCGTCAAGGTGAGGCGTTCGTAGTCCTTGCATACGCGATCGGCCGCGATGGCACGTCCGTGCATGACGGCATACACGCCCGGTGCCAGCAGTCGCGCGGCCATGAGTGCCTGGGCCACATTCTGCAGCCCGTCGCTCGCGGCAACCCGATAAGGACGCATGGCGCCGGTGAGCACGACCGGCAGCGTCGGCGAGAGCGTCGCATGCAGCGCCCTCGCGGTATCGGCCAGCGTATCCGTGCCGTGGGTGACAACCACCGCGTCGACCGTTTCGTCGGCGCATGTCCGCTGTACCGCAGCCACGATCGCATGGCGGTCGGCGTCGGTCATGTCGAGCGAATCCTTGGCCATGAGCCGTTCGATTTGGACCGCTACATCGGGCATGTCGAGACGGCCCAGCAGGTCGTCGATCACCGGCTCGGCCAGTGACAACTGCCCCGAGCGTGCATCGTAGCTTTTCTCGAGCGTGCCGCCGGTGGCGAGCACGGTCACACGGAACGGCGAACGGTCGACAGATTCGGTGGGGCTCATGCGCGCGGCTCGATACTCGGCAATGGCTTAGATGGTAATACCGATCTTGCCGAAATGCTGGCCGCTTTCCTGATAGCGGAATGCCTGCGCCAGTTCATCCAGGGCAAAGCAGCGGTCGATGATTGGCTCGATCCCGCTGGCCTCGATCGCCCGCACCATGTCCTGCTGCTGGGTACGGCTGCCTACGGTGATACCGGTCATGTTGAGGTTGGAATAGAAGAACGCCGCCGTGGGTACCTTGCCAGCCAGGCCGGTGAGTACGCCGATAAGGCTGATATGCCCGCCCATGCGACAGGCGGCGATCGACTGGGCGAGCGTGCCCGGGCCGCCGATTTCCACCACGGCATCGACGCCGCGCCCGTCGGCCAGTTCCTTCACGGCCTTGCCCCAGTCGGGATTCTCCACGTAGTTGACCGTGGCGTCGGCGCCCAGCGCGCGCAGGCGTTCGAGTTTGGCGTTCGAGCTGGAAGTCGCGATCACCCGTGCCCCCGCCGCGCGTGCGAACTGCAGCGCGAAGATCGACACACCGCCGGTGCCCATGGTCAAAACGGTATCGCCGGGTTTGATGCGCGCCTCGACCATCAGCGCGCGCCACGCGGTGAGCGCGGCACAGGGCAGCGTGGCCGCCTGCTGCGCGCTGTAGCCCGTCGGTGCACGGGTGAATGCCGTCATCGGCGCGGTGACATATTCGGCGGCCATGCCTTCGCCGCTGTCGCCCGGCGTGCCCTGGCGTTTGGCCGGCGTGATGGCGCCGTCCTGCCAGTTCGGAAAGAAGGTCGATACCACCTGATCACCCACGGCGAACTCGCTTACCTCGGCGCCGGTTTCCACGACCTCGCCCGCGCCGTCGGACATCAGCACCCGGCCGTCGGGCACGGCGATACTGCCATTGGCGACGGCATAGTCGTGGAAATTCAGCGAGCTGGCGGCGATGCGCACACAGACCTCGCCGGCCTGCGGCGAGCGCGGTTCCAGCGCCGTCGTTTCGATGCGATCCAATCCGCCCGGTTTGCGCAGTACGGCTGCTTGCATGTCGCGGTATCCTTAACGAAAATTTTACGCCGCCGGCATCCGGCTTTTAGCATAGGCGCCGACCTTAGCAGTTCGCCGACGCCAACAGCGCGCAGCAATCCAGCGATCTGCTAGATTGTTGCAGCGATTTGGCACGAGGGGCGGATCGCGCTTCGCGGTTTTCAGACGATGTCGTAAGTCGCGCTTTTCTATACTTTCCGTCCCGAGGTTTGGTATGTCGCCGCCTGTGCTGTCTGCGCCCAACGCTTATCATGCAACCACCGCCGAGCGGTGTGCATGGTGGCTGGCCAGCCTTTTTCTGGCCCTGTTTCTGAGCTGTCTGCGCCTGACCACGACGCGCCCGTTCGAACTCACGACCTTCAAGCAGCTGGTGCATTTCGAAGCCGTCGAGCCCTTTCAGCACCGGGTGCTGCTGCCGGCGATCGCGGCCGCGATCCAGCAAATCGCCCCGGTAGGCGAAACCCTGCTGTTCGCGCTCATGGAAGTGGCCGGCTGGATGCTGCTGATCGCCCTGGCCTATCGCGCCCTGGTGGTATTCAACGTCGGGCGCAGCGAGCCGGTGCGCCGCCTGCTGGCCTTCACCGTGCTGGTGCCCATGTTGCTGCACCTGATTGCACCCGATCTTCAGATGGCCGCTGCCCTGTCGTCGGACGGCTCGCCGCTGGATATCGGCGGCTGGGAACCGCGGGCAATCTTCTACTACGTTTACGATCTGCCGGCCGCGATGTTCACGCTGGCGCTGATTCTGTTGATGGTGCGCCTGACCCGGACCCCCGATCTACGCAGCTTTGCGCTGTACCTGGCGGTATTCGCCCTGGCCACCCTCAATCGCGAAACCACGCTGTTCCTGGTGCCGGCGTTCGCTCTGGTGCTGTGGCCGGTGGTGGGCTGGCGGCGTAATGCGCTGATGGTGGCAGCCCAGGCGGCCGTATTTCTGGCCATCCAGCTACCGCTGACTGCGCTGTTCGCGGGCAACACCAACCCCAACGCGCATATGGGCAACACCGCCTACGAGTTTCACCTGCTCTACAACCTCGAGGCGCTATCGAACCCGTTGTATCTGGTCACCTACATGGCCCGGTTCACGGCCGCTCTGTATTTGCCGGTGCTGCTCTGGCACCGCTATCTCGACCGGCGGCTGGCGATGAGCCTGCTGTTCTTCGCCCTGCCGCTGGCACTGGTGGCGATCGTGGTGGGCCGCATGGTCGAACAGCGCATCTTCATCGAGATCGTGCCGCTGGTCTGGCTGGCCGCCTTGCAAGTCATTGCCACCCGCACCGCGGGCTTGGAAAGCCCGCCCGAGCACGTTCATGCGCCGACCGGAATCGCCCAGCGCGCACGGCCGCCGGGCTGAAGCGCCGGCGCGAATCAAGCGCGCGCCGTCTGTCCGCGCCGACTCAGCCACAATGCCAGCACGATGATCGCGGCGCCGGCCGCCAAGCGCAACACATCCGCGTCGTGGTTCCACAACAGCAGGTTCACCGCCAGCCCGGCCGGTATGAGCGCGTTGTTCATCACCGCGAGGGTGGCCGCATTCACGCGGGTGGCGCCGATATTCCAGGCATAGAAGCCAAACCCCGAAGCGCCCAGGCCAAGCCATAGCAGCACGCCCCACTGCAGCGACGTGCCGGGCAGCGCGTCGGCATCGCCCAGCAGACAGAACAGCAGCAGCGACAATGGCCAAGCGCCGGCGAAGAACCAGCCAAACAATGCACGCCGTGGCAACTCAGGGGGCAACGCCAGGTGCAGGCGTCGATAACCCACCTGGCCGGCGGCAAAACACAGATTTGCCCCCTGCACGATCAGAAAGCCGTGCCAGTAGTCGGCGCTGATGGGCTGGTAGCGAATCACGGCGGCACCGGCCACCGCGCCGAGGGCGGCGAGCAGACAGCGGCTGTCGAAGCGGCGCTCGAGGGCGTCCTCGAGCAAGGAGATATAAATGGGCGTGAAGATGGTGAACAGCAGTACCTCGGGCACGGAGAGCCAGAGGAAAGACTGGTAGAAAAAGAAATACATCAAACCCAGTTCGACCGCGCCTACGGCCATCAATCCCGTGGCCAGTCGCCAGCCCAACCCGCGCAGGCGCATCATGGGCGCGAACACCAGCAGCGCGAGCGTGATGCGCGTGAGCACGGCAAAGGTGGCATCGACCTGGCCGGACAGATAGACACCGATCAGACTGAACGAAAACGCCCAAAGCCCGGTTACGCCAACCAGTATCCCCATGCCTCGATCTGCTCCGTACAACGTCGGAAAAACCGCGATTATAGAACTGCATTCGCGCCTGGCGGATATTCGTCGGCTGCGCTTTGAAGCCGAACCCGGCCCGGGTTCGCACACCGGCTGGGCCGGCCACGGCGAGGCCGAGGTGGCCGTGAGCGTGGACGCAGACGGTCTGCGCTTTCACGAGAGCGGCCAATTCACGCCTGCTGCCACCGGCACGGCGCTGTCTTTTCGAAACGTCTATCGATGGGTTGTTCACGACGACCGTATCGCGTTGTGGCACGAGCGTTTCGGCTGCGAGGCCGCCGTGTGGTTATTCGATCTCGTGGCGGCCGCCCCCGACGAACTCATCGCGGCCGAACGCCACCTCTGCGGCGAGGATCGCTACGACGCGCGCCTGCGACTGGTCGAGCACGGCTTCGAGCTGGGCTGGTCGATTACGGGGCCGCGCAAGGACGAAAAGCTGGCGTATCGGTATCTCTTCTAAGCGGTAATACCTCGTACCGATAGGCGACAGGACCGAAATTCGGCATTCTGGCTGCGGCATATGCTGGCAACGGCCGCCAGGCGGCGATCGCAAGCCGATACGAGGCCGTGGATACCCATAAACATAAAGAGATATAGACCATGGCCGAGCAACACGCTAACAAGACGCTGGAATTCTTCTTCGATTTCGGCAGCCCCAATGCCTATTTCGCCTACGAGCGGCTGCCCGGCGTGCTCGAACGCACGGGCGCGCGACTGGTGTGGCGCCCGATGCTGCTGGGCGCGGTGTTCAAGGCGACCCGCAACCAGTCGCCGGCGCTGATCGAATGCGCGCCCAAACGCGAATACCTTTGGCAGGACATGCAGCGCTTCGTCGACCGCTACGATATCGATTTCCAGCGCAACGACGCCTTCCCGATCAACACCCTGCCGCTGATGCGCGGCGCGATTGCGTATCTGGGCACGCCCAATTTCGAGCCTTACGTCAGCGCGATCTTCCACGCGCTTTGGGCAGACAACCGCAACCTCGGCGACAGCCATGAACTGAAGTCGACGCTCACCGAAGCCGGTCTGGACATCGCCAACTTCGAGGCTCAAATCGAAGACAGCACGACCAAGCAGGCGCTCAACGATGCCACCGCCGCTGCCGTGAGCCTGGGCATCTTCGGGGCGCCGAGCTTTATCGTGGACGGGGAACTGTTCTTCGGCCAGGACCGGCTGGACTTCGTCGAGCGGGCGCTGACCGAGGGCTGACAGACTCGCGTGTAGCAGTTGCAGCCGGCGCCGATGCCCGCAATAGTGGGCCACTCAATCGCAAGCCGTGGGCGAGATGCCGCGATGACACAGCCACACAGCGAAACCGTTCGCCGGGTTATTGACTCCGGCCAGGCCATGGCCCAAGAAAGCGGAGAGCGACTGATTCGCCAGTCTTGGCTGCGGTGCGCGCAAGAATATGGCCTGGAGCCCGAGCACAACCCCGGCATCCGTCAGGTAAGCGCAGGCTATCTGCAACAGCGCCGACAGCGGGTGGGCGAATATCTGGATATCGCGCGTACCGGGATGGACCAGCTCTATGGCCATATCGCGGGTCAGGGCTATACCACCATGCTGGCCGACAGCGACGGCATTACGCTGGAATGCCGCAGCGACGAGCGCGCCGACCCGGCACTGCGGGCGGCCGGGTTGCGTGAGGGTACCGTCTGGAATGAAAGCGTGGTCGGGACCAACGGCATTGGCACCTGTATTGCCGAGCAGCAAACGCTGACCTGCCATCGAACCGATCATTTCTATGCAGGCCATCTCGATCTGAGCTGTACTGCGGCCCCTCTCCATGATCCCTATGGTCGTGTCGCTGCGGTACTGGATATATCCGCGTTGTCGGTGCCGGGCGCGCGCGCCGGCCAGCAGCTGGCCTGGCATCTGACTTCGCTGTATGCGCGGCTGATCGAAGATAGCTATTTCAGCCATCACTTTAGCGATCACTGGCTACTGCGCCTGGGCCGCAATGCGGCGTTCGTGGACAATCATGCCGACCTGATCCTCGCGCTCGACGACGACGGCCTGATCGTGGGCGCGAACACCGGCGCACGTCAGATACTCCAGCCACCCAGCGGTCAAGACCCGGTAGGCCACGGGATCGGCGCGTTCTTCCGCGATGGCAACGCGCGTGTACACGCACTTAAAAAACGCCAGGACAGCGTACGTATTCGCAGCTGGAGCGACGACAACTTCCATGCGGCGATGTCGCAGCCGCGCCGCGCTGCCACGCGCGGGCGCGCAGCCCAAGCAAATGCACGCGCCGGCTCGCTACAGGCCATCGCGGGCAACGACACCACAATGCAGCGCCTGATTGCACAGGCGACGCGCCTGGCGAGCAAGCCCATCGATCTGCTTATCCAGGGTGAAACCGGCTCCGGCAAGGAAGTGCTCGCTCGCGCATTGCACGCAGCCAGCGACCGCTCGAACGCTGCGTTCGTCGCTATCAACTGCGCCGCCCTGCCCGAGTCGCTGATCGAAAGCGAGCTGTTCGGCTACGCCCCCGGCACGTTTACCGGCGCACGCCAGCAGGGCATGAAGGGCCTGCTGCAACAGGCACAAGGCGGCACCCTGTTCCTGGACGAGATCGGTGACATGCCGGTGGCGCTACAGACACGCCTGCTGCGGGTGCTGGCCGAACGCGAAGTATTGCCGCTGGGCAGCGATACGCCGATTGCGCTCGACGTGCGCTTCATTACCGCGACCCATCGTGATCTCACCACGCTGATCGCGGCGGGGAGCTTTCGCGAAGACCTCTACTACCGCCTGGCCGGCGGCACGTTATCGCTGCCTGCGCTACGCCAGCGCAGCGACGTCGACTGGCTGATCGACCGCCTGCTTGAAAACGAAGCCGAGGCGCTGGGGTGCCGCGCCCGCCTCAAGCCGGAGGTACGCGAGCGTCTGCTCGCCCACGACTGGCCCGGCAACATACGCGAGCTGCGTAACGTGCTGCGCTTCGCGCTCGCGCTGGCCGACGACGACGGCATCGATATGGCCGACCTGCCGGCCTCGCTCGCGACGACCGATACGGCCGTGCTGACCAACGAGCGAGTCACGCCGCCCACCGACGAACAAACCGAGACACCGCGTGAACGCCTGCTCGCCCATCTGCGCGAGCAGGACTGGAATATTGCGCAGGTGGCGCGTGATCTATCCGTCGCCCGTTCGACCGTCTATCGGCGCATGGCCCGGCTGCAGATCGTCGACCCTCGATACCGGCACTAGATACAGCGGCAACCGCCATTGCTGTACGCATGAAAAAGGCCGCGTCGGATGACGCGGCCTTTGTTGCTAAGGAACCTCTGATCTATTCATCCACGGTCGCGTTTGAGTCCCAAAAGGCCGCGATACAAGGCGCATGGCGCCGCGTCATAGCCACTCTATGATCCAGCCATGCAACGCCGTAGCGCGGCCTTTTGGGCCAAACCGCTTAGCGGCCGGGCTTTTGCGCGCGCCTGAGCGGCGTTGCCGCTCGCTTATTTGCATTCAGCAAACGGCGCCCGCCGCGTCTTGCCAAACGCGCGCAAAAGACACCGGCGCGACCGTAGATGAATAGATCAGAGGTTCCCTAAGAAACGCCCCTTTACTGGTCGTCGCTGTATTCCTCGTCGAGCAGATCGTTGGCCCGCTTGATGAGGTAGGCATGGATCTTTTCGATCTGTGCCGGCTCGAGCACCTCGGCATAGGACGGCATGCCCTTGCTCAGGCGCGCGCCCATCACGATCGCCTTGAACTGATCGTGGGTATCGGCCGACAGACGACGCAGATCCGGCGTCACGCCGCCGCTCGCGGCATTCATGCCGTGACACTGGCTGCAATGACCGTTCATCAGATCCTTGCCTTCGGCGATGTCCGCCGCGCTTGCCGTCTGCTCGGGCGGTTCCGGCTTGGCCAGCGGCGGGAAATCAGGCTCGGCCAGCTTCTCCTTGCCGCCGATCTTGAAGGTCAACACCTCGGCATACGGGCGCACACCGGCGTTCTTGGACTGGCCGCCCGCAAACGTGGAGAACGCGCCGCCCCAGCCCACCATGAAGGTGACGTACTGCTCGCCGCCGGCCATATAGGTCACCGGCGCGGCCATCACGCCGCTGTTGGCCGGCGATTCCCATAGCTTCTTGCCATCGGTGGCGCGATAGGCCACCACGCGACCGTCTGCCGTGCCCTCGAACACGAGATTGCCCGCGGTCGAGAGGGTGCCGCCGTTGAAGATGGTCTTGTGGGGTACTTCCCAGACTTTTTCCTGCTTGACCGGATCCCAGGCCAGCAGACCGCCGGTCCAGCGATCGGCCCAGGACTGCATTTCCTCGGCATCGTCGGACATGGCCGCGGCCTTGGTGCCGAGCTGGTAGAAGCCCTTCTGCGGTGTCCATTCCGGGTCCCGTACGTCTTCGTAGGTCACCTCGAAGTAGTGCTTGGGTATATAGACCAGGCCGGTATTCGGGTTGTAGGACATCGGCTGCCAGTCGTGACCGCCCCAGAAGCCGGGCTGTACGACGACCGGGCCGTCCTGCTCCCAGTACTTGGCGTGGTCGGTGAACACCGGCCGTCCGGTTTCCAGGTCCACTTTCTCGGCCCAGTTGACCGGCGCATATTTCTCGGCCGAGATTACCTTGCCGGTCTTGCGGTCGAGCACGTAGAAGAAGCCGTTCTTGGGCGCCTGCATGATCACTTCGCGTTTCTTGCCGTCGATTTCGAGATCGGCAAGGATCATGTGCTGGGTCGCGGTATAGTCCCAGGCGTCGCCCGGCGTGGTCTGGTAGTGCCAGACATACTCGCCGTTATCGGGGTTGATCGCCAGGATCGACGACAGGAACAGGTTGTCGCCCTTGGCATCGGAACGTGCCTTGTAATTCCACATCGAGCCGTTGCCGACACCGACATAAAGCAGGTTCAGGTCAGGATCGTAGGCCATGGAATCCCAGGCCGTGCCACCGCCGCCCTGCTCGATCCAGGCATCGCCGTGCCAGGTCTTGGCAGCCATTTCCAGCGCTTCGTTTTCCTGCGGCTTGGCCGGGTCGCCCGGCACGGTGAAAAAGCGCCAGGCCTTGTCGCCGGTTTCGGTATCGTAGGCGGTGATATAGCCGCGTACGCCGAACTCGGCGCCGCTGTTGCCGATGATCACCTTGTCCTTGACGATACGCGGCGCACCGGTAATGCCGTAGCTGCGATCGTGATCGATGATCGTATCGACCGACCAGACTTCCTTGCCGCTGGCGGCATCGATGGCCACCATGCGCCCGTCCAGCGTGCCGAGAAAGACCTTGCCTTTCCATACGGCCACGCCGCGGTTGACCACGCCGCAGCAAAAACTGGCCGCCTTGGTGCGATCGACCTTCGGGTCGTGCTTCCACAGCAGTTCACCGGAGGCGGCATCGAAGGCATATACGATGCTGTAGGCGCCGGTGGTGTACATCACGCCGTCGACCACGATCGGCGTGGCCTCGACGCCGCGATCGACGTCCAGCTTGTATTGCCAGGTCAGACCCAGCTCATCGACATTCTCGTCGTTGATGTCGTCCAGCGGGCTGTAGCGCTGTTCGTCGTAGGTCCGGCCGGTGCTCATCCAGTTGCCGGGTTCCTTGTCGGCATTGATGATGCGCTCGCCGTCGACATCGGCCGGCCCGCGGGCGCCGCTGCCGGTTTCGGCAAACGCCACGGGCTGGCAGAACGCGAACAACGCCAGGGCGAGCCCGGTATGACGTCGCCAGGCATGCGACGGGTGGAATCTCTGCGTATTCATATTGTTGTTTCTCCTCGGTGCGTTAGCCGTGCTGCATGTAGACGACGTGCGTCTCCATGAACTCGTAGAGGCCGTGCTTGCCGTCGGCACCGCCGATACCGGACTTGCGCCGGCCGGCATGAAAGCCCTGCATGGCCTCGAAATTCTCGCGGTTGATATAGGTCTCGCCGTACTGCAGTCCGCGTACGGCCTGCATCGCGGCGTTGATGTTGGTGGTGTAGATCGACGAGGTGAGGCCGTAGTCGGAATCGTTGGCGAGCGCGATGGCTTCATCCAGCGAATCGACGGTCTGCATGGGCAGGACCGGGCCAAAGATCTCGTCGCGCATGATTGCCATGTCGGCGCGGCAATCGGTGAGCAGCGTGGGCAGATAGTGATAGCCCTGGCCCAGGTCGGCGGTCGTGCCGCCGGTGACCACGGTCGCGCCATCGGCCTTGGCCTGCTCGACCATGGCAGCGACCTTGTCCAGCCCGGCCTTGTTGATGAGTGGGCCCATGTCGAGCTCGTCCTCGGCTGACGGGTCGCCGTAGCGGGTCGCTTTCAAATGCGCCGCAATCTTCTCGGCCAGCGGCTCGGCAACGCTCTTCTCGACATAGATCCGCTCGGCGCAGTTGCAGACCTGGCCGGTATTGATGGTGCGCGAATCGCAGATCGCTTTTGCGGCCAGATCGAGATCGGCGTCGGCCAGCACGATCGCCGGCGCCTTGCCGCCGAGTTCCAGATTCACCCGCGCCAGATTCGTCGCCGCCGTGGCCATGATCCGCGAGCCGGTCGCCACGCTGCCGGTGAAGGTGATCAGGCGTACGTCCGGGTGGGCACACAGCGCGTTACCGGTCACTGCACCGCGTCCACCCACGAGATTGAACACGCCCGCGGGCAAGTCGGTTTCTGCAACCAGCTTCGCGAACGCATAAGCATTGAGCGGCGTTTCCTCGCTGGGCTTGATGACCACGGTATTGCCCGTGACCAGCGCCGGCGCCATCTTGCGTGCGATCAGAAAGAAGGGGAAATTCCAGGGCAGGATGCCGGCCACCACGCCCACAGGCTTGCGCAACAGGAAGATGCTTTCACCGGCACGATCGCTCTCGATGACCTCGCCCTCGATACGACGCGCCCACTCGGCCATGTAGTCGATATAGTCCGCGGTGAAGTTGACTTCCACCTCGGCCAGTGCCCGTACCTTGCCCTGTTCGCGCACGATGATGTCGGCGAACTCGGCCACCCGCTCACGCAGTTTCGCGCTGATCTGGCGCAGATAACCGGCACGCTCGATCGCCGGACGCTTTTCCCAGGCCGGCTGGGCACGACGCGCAGCGGCCACGGCCGTATTCACCACGTCTGCATCGCTATCGGGGATATGGCCGATGGTGGCCTGGGTGGCCGGGTTTTCGACCGCGATCGATTCGCCATGGACGGCCACGAAATGACCGTCGATAAAATTCTGTTCGGGTTCTGCCGGCTTGCTCATGGATAGCGCTCCTTGTCGAAAGAAGACGCTCGAGGGCGGGCATCGACGCACCGCCACAGCCGACGCGTCGACCGCTATCGCAGCCGAACAGACATCGCCGGGGCACGCCGTTTTGGGATCTCCTCGAACGCCATTTTTATGCGGCTGTCATACAGACCGCGTTTTATTGATCACGACAGGAGCAAGCGGCATGCCAGCCGATCCGCGAACCCGCAGCAAGGCCAACGGGCACAACAAGAAAACAACCAGGCATCTGTTTTTAATGGATTTTTATAAATACGGGCGCCGCGTGACGCGAGCGCACCGGCACGCTACAGCTGTTGCATTGCGACAGCCGCCGCGCGTCACCTGTTGCGGCGAATGCAACAGATGACGCGCGACGAAAACTAGCCCTCGGCCAACTGCTGCCAGACACGCGCGATTGCTTCGGCGCCCGGATCGGTGAGGTCGCGCAGGGCGTTTTCGGGCACATAGGCCGAGCGCCCGGCCCGGGCATGGGTCATGGATCGCGTCGCATCGGCCCCGGTGCGTGCCGATTTGGCAGCCGCCGACAGACCGCCGCCGTCGGCGAGGGCCTCGACCGCCGGAATCAACGCATCGAGCAGCGTGCGGTCGCCCGGGGCGGCGCCGCCGTAATGCTGCATGCGTTCGATACCGCGACCGAGTGCGCCGGCCCAGTCGCTGCCCTCGTCCAGCGCCGCGCCGGTGGCCGTGCACAGAATCGATAGCAGCACGCCGCTCGAGCCGCCCATGTCGCGGGCGAGAATTTCACCGATTTCATAGGCCAGGCGTGCATCTTCGCCGCTCGACAGTGCCTGTGCCTGCAGGGCATCGCCGATCGCCCGGGCACCGGCGGCGAACGTGGTGCCGGTATCGCCGTCGCCGGCCTTGGCATCGAGCGCATCGAGTTCGTCCTTCGACTCGATCAGACGCTGTACGACGCCTTCGATGCGCTGTTCACGATCGGTGTCGCGCTTGCCAACCGGGTCGTCGGAAGCAGCACTCAGCTCGACATCGAAGGTGTCGATTGCCTGCGGGCGATACAGCCCGGGCCAAGCCGGCGCCGCCACCGCCGATTGCAGGGCCGTGACAAAGTCGTCTTCCGCGGCCAGCAGCGTTACCGAGAAACCGTGCATATCGAGCGAGGTCATCAAGGCAGCCGGGGCCACCACATGGGCCACGCGTTCGGCCGGCAGACGGGCCAGCAGTTCGTTGAAGAGCACGCCCATTTCCTGGGTCGCACAGCCGCCCAGATTGTTGAGCATGACGAGCAGCGGCGTATCGGTGCCGGCGCGTTCGTTGATGGTTTCGAGCAACGGCTCGAGTACCAGCTGCATGGCATCGCCGGCATCCGCCGGATCGACCTCGCGTACGCCGGGTTCGTTATGGATGCCCAGACCCAGCTCCGCGCTGCGCCGGTCGATGGCATGGCCGGGCAACGTACAGCTCGACAGCGACAGCCCGATCGAGCACAGGCCATCGCAGACGCGCTGGGCCATATCGGCCACGGTGTCGAGGTCCGCGCCGGACGCCGCATAGTGACCGGCGATCTTATGGACCAGCACGGTCCCGGCCAGACCGCGTTTCTGGGTCGCATCCGACAAGGCGATATCGTCGGCGACGATCACGCTGCGCACGCGATAGCCTTCGCGGGTGGCGCGCTCGGCCGCCAGGCCGAAGTTGAGCCGGTCGCCGGTATAGTTCTTGATGACCAGCAGGCAGCCGGCCTCGCCGCAGGTCGCACGAATGGCGGCGAGCACCGCCTCCACGCTGGGCGAGGTAAAGATATCGCCGGCGATCGCGCCGGCGAGCATACCGTCGCCCACGAAGCCGGCATGCGACGGTTCATGCCCGGCGCCGCCACCGGACAGCACGGCAACCCGCGATTTGTCCCAGTCGCTATCGACCACGACGCGCACGCCGTGCGTTTCGGCACTGCGTTTGATCGGCGCGATCCGTGCCAGGCCGTCGATCGCCTCGTCGACGACCCGTTCGGGGGCGTTATAGAAAAAATCCATCTCGTATTCCTCACTTGGCTGACAGTCCCGTGCACGGGTGGGCGTTTCGCTCATCCGAGGCCATGCACAAGACGAACTGGCCCGGGCTTGCCTGTGGCACGCAGAGTTGTCTGTGCTGGACGACGGCGGGCCTGTTTTGCGGCGAATTCAACAGTCGTGAAAATTGGCGCGGCGTCGCTTGATTTATCCGACTACAACACCAGACTATGGGCCCGGACGCCACCCGCTATAGCAGCGTATCGACTGACCGCAGACATTCCAGGAGCCGCCATGCCGGCCTATTTCGACGACCGTATCGAGTTGCAGGCACATGGCGCGCTCCTGTGCGTGTACGCCGGCAGCCAGCAAATCGGGCACACCGAGCAGGCAATACGCCTGAGCGAACGCGGCTATGAAGATCGTTTCTATCTGCCCTGGGCGGCGATCGTGTCCGACTGCCTGCAGCGCTCGGACAAGCAGACGCATTGCCCGTACAAGGGCGATACGCGCTATTACCATGTGGTGATCGACGGCGTTTGCCACGAGAACGCGGGCTGGGTGTACCCGCAGCCACGCGTTGAAATGGCGGCCATCGCCGGGCGTATCGCCTTCGATCATCCGCAGATCAGGCTCGCAGGCGCCGAGCCCGCCTAGCGCACCCGCGCTGCCCGATGCGCCGCCGCCACCGACGGCGTTCGCATCCAGTTGCAATTACTGTTTTCCCCCGTTTGTTTTGGTTCTCCGATGACACGCTTGGCCACCTCCCTGATCGCGCTTATTGCCAGTATCGTGCTGCTGATCAGCGGCAACGCATTCCTGATGACGCTGCTCGGCCTGCGCCTGAGCGTGGAAGGTTTTTCCACCAGCCTGATCGGCTGGATTCTGGTGTGTTATTCGGTCGGCTTTACCCTCGGCACCGTATTCGCCGAGCGGGTGGTCGAGCGCGTCGGCCATATCCGCGCGTTTGCCGTGTTCGCGGCCGCACTGGCGGTGACCATCCAGATCTACCCGCTGGCCGTGAACGCGCCGCTGTGGGCCGCACTGCGCGCGTTTGCGGGTTTTGCCATGGCCGGCCTGATGATTGTCATGGAGAGCTGGTTTTCCAGCCGCGCGACCAATGACAACCGGGCGCGGCTGTTTGCCGTGTATCAGATCGTGTTCTTTCTCTCGACGGCGTCGGGCCAGCTGCTCATCAACGTCAGCGCGCCGGAGAACGTATTCCCCTTCACGCTCGCGGCGATGCTGGTGACCGTGGCGGTGATTCCGCTGTCGTTGACGCGCATGGATGCACCGACGGTTGAAGGCGCCGAGCGTTTGTCGCTGGTATCGCTCTATCGCACCTCGCCGGTGGGCGTCAGTGCGGCGTTGATCGCGGGGCTGCTGGTGAACGCCTTCTATGCGATGGCGCCGGTGTATGCGGATCGCATCGGCCTGCCGACCGATCGCCTGTCGCTGTTCATGGCCAGCGCGATCGTCGGCGCGATGCTGCTGGCCTGGCCGATCGGGCGTTTGTGCGATCGCTTCAACCGGCGGCGGGTGCTCATGGGCGTGCTCGTGGTGGCGGCGATGACAAGTGCTGCCATCCCGTTCGTCGGCAATACCCATGCGGTCGTGCTGATCGCGGTTGTCGGTCTGTACATGGGCTTGTCAGCGGCGCTGTACCCGGTTTCGGTCGCGATCACCAACGACCAGATGCCCAGCCACCGGATCACCGCCGCCAGCACGACGCTGCTGCTGGCCTACGGTATCGGCAGCTGTATCGGACCGGTGGTGGCAGCCACGGCCATGGACGAGTTCGGGCCCAACGGCCTGTTCTATACTAATACCGTCTTTCTGGCGGTGCTGGGCGTCTACCTGCTCTATCGTCTGCAGCGCCGCGCCGATGTGCCGGCCGAGGAACGCGTGGACTACTACACGACATCCCCGCAGGGCGGGTATCATCTCTACGAGCTTGACCCGCGCAATACCGATTTCCAACCGGGCGGCGAGAGCGCCCGCGCGGTCGGCATACGCATCGGGCGCACCGTCTTCGGCGCGGCAGGGCGTGCGCATGCCGCAACCCGCGGTCGCTGACTTTTCCGGCCTATGGCGAATTGATGACAATATCCAGCCAAGCCCCTATTCAATCCCGCGCATGCGCGGCCGATAGGGGCATGACGACAAACCCGATCGCTACCGCCCGCGCGGTTACTTTCGCCCGTGATTGACGCCCCCCGTATCGAGATAAACGATGGCGACCGCGTCGCCAGCGCCTTCGAAGCCATGCAGGAGCGCCCCTACTGCGATCTGCGCCTGGAGTGCGTAGCTACCGGAGAGCGCTTCGATATCCAGGAATTTCGTATCGAGGCCGGCGGCCAGCGCATCCGGCTGATGATCGACGTGCTTGGACTGGCCCGTGATCGCTTCGCCGCGGGCGTGCGCCTGCATGCAAGCCTTGGCACGGAAGCGCTGTTGTTCAGCGGTATCGCGGTCGAACAATTCAGTATCGAGGCCGATCCGCCACAGCTGATCGTGGCCAAGCCCGAACGGGTCTATGTCTCCAACAAGCGTGAATCCACCCGGGTTCGGCTGGTGCGCGGCATGCGTGCGCTGGTGCAGTTGCAGGTGCACGAAAACCACGCGCCCATCGACGCGCGGCTGATGGACCTGTCGCTGGGCGGCTGCGGTATCGAAATCGAGCTGCGCTCGGGCATGCTGCTGACCCATGGGCAACAGGTTGCCGCACTGCTCATCGAGTTCCCCAACGGCACCCGCGCTTCGATGGCCGCCGTGGTACGCCATGTGCAGATGGCCGAACGTAATGCCTACGCCTACGTCGGCTTTTCATTCGCCACCACCGGGGCCGGACGCCAGACCGAAGTGCCGGCACTGCTGCGCGAAATGGAGCGCGAGATCGCGTTTCGTGCCGGCCAGGGCCGCAATCACATGATTCAGCCCTCGCGGCTGTTCATCGGCGGCGCCGAGTCACCGGTGGCGGTCCGCCTGGATCGGCAGGAGAAAGGGCCCTACGCAAGCACCACCGCGATGGTGGGCCCGCTGCGCCATGTGGCGCATGTGCTGGGCACGGCCGCCATCGCGTTGCGCCATGGCCGCGAGCTGCCTATCGACGAACTCGAAAAATGCGCGGATACGCTCTGCAAGCTGCTGGCCGAAGATCGCGCGGCGTTTCTCTATGCGCTGTGCTGCCTGAGTGAACAGCCCGCGCTGCTGCACCATTGTATTGCGGTCGCCGGGCGCCTGGCCGATCTGGTCCAGGGCGAGGAGACGCTGGTTCGTAATCTGCGCGATATCGTGCTGGCCGCGCTCGTGCACGACCTGGGCAATATCCGACAGGCCGGGCCGCAGACCGCGGCGACCGACCCGTTGATTACCGACCCGAGCGCGCCGACGAACAGCCATATGGAACTCAACCCGGCGCTGGGCTCGGCCGGCTCCTGGGCGGCAAGCGGCGCACGCCGTGCGGTGATCGAAGGCCTCAATTCGACCGATGCCGCCGATGCGGGCCAGCTACCCGTCGCCCTGGCCGCGCTCGCGCGTGCTGCCCGTATCGTGGACCTGATCGACGTCAAGGTCCGGGGCGGTATCGGCGCCCACGAGGCGGCAACGCCGCTCGACGTGTTTCGTGACCTATACCATAGCTGTGACGAAGCCGACCGCGAGTGGCTGCAGCGTTACATGAAGCGTCATGGTATTTACCCGATCGGTAGCCTCGTTCACTGTTCGAGTGGCTTTCTTGCCTGGGTATTGCGCCTTGGCGAGGACGGCCAGCCCGCGCGCATCCGGGTGGTGCGCAGCATGGATAATTCGCGTCGGCTCAATCAGATACTCGGCCGAGCGGACTTCTCCCAGATCGGCAAGATCGACCAACCGGCCCTGCCACAGAGATTCGGGCTCAAACCTTTCTGACACGCACGCGTCGCACCGGCGCCCTGCCCGGCGGTTGACCGGAGCAACATTTCGCAACACCCCGCCCCCGCACTGCGCGCCCCAGGCGTATCAGGCAAGGCGCGGGCCGCCGAGCGTGGCGGGCCCACGGTCAAGGCCCGCCAGCGGCATGGCGCCTCCGGCGCGGGCAACCCCCAACGAATAACGATCGGTCGACGGCCAAGCCGCGACAATCCTGCGCCATAGTCGATTTTCAGGGGCTCGCTTACGTGGAACAACGACGCGACGCTCGCGATGCCTTGTCGTGCCGCGGCTTGGCCGCCGATGCGCCGCCTTATCTTGTGACGACACGCCCTGGCTCAGCGACAGGCGATACGCTGTTTCGTCACCCGGCAGAAGGACAGCCCGGGTACCATGGGGGTTACCAGCGCCTGGCCCGGGCGCTTGCACGTTCTTTTCGGGAAAGGCTTCGATGATCGTCACGATTCTATTGATAGCGGTGACCTGCGCTGTCTCGTTTACCGCGTTCCAGAACCGCGACATGATGGAACGGCTGATCTTCTGGCCGCCGGCCGTCAATCGCGGCGAATACCAGCGCCTGATCACCCACGGTTTCATTCATGCCGATGGCCAGCATCTGCTGTTCAACATGATCACGCTGTTCTTCTTCGGCCGCGCGATCGAGGGGTTTTTCGAGCGCTACATAGGCGCCGCGGGGTTCGCGATCTTCTACCTCGTCGGCGTGGTGGTGGCGATCATCCCGAGCTATCTGCAGCATCGCAACGACAGCCGCTATCGCAGCCTCGGCGCCTCGGGCGCGGTGTCGGCGGTGTTGTTTGCCTATGTGCTGATCGCTCCCTGGTCGACCATCTACGTATTTTTCTTTCCCATTCCTGCGGTGGTCTATGCCGGTCTGTTCACGGCCTACGGTCTTTATGCCGGACGCATCGGTCACGATCACATCAACCACAGCGCGCACCTGTGGGGCGCGGGCTATGGCGTGCTGTTCTCGCTATGCATGGAACCCCGTCTCGCCGGTGTATTCCTCGGCAACCTGATGAAACCGTTCGCCGGCTAGGGTTGGGTTGGTCTTGCGTCGATGGCTGTTTCATCAAAGGGCCATGCGCGTATGCGCAAATCGTGTGCGCCACGACACCGACCGCCAGGCGACCCCTGCCAATGCATAGAGCCATGACAGGTCTTGCGATACTGCGATGAAGCTTCTCTTGGCATTACTGCTGTTTTCGTTTCTTGGCTGGCTGGCGGTACGCCTGCTCATCCTGCGCCTGCGCCGTCTGCGCGGCGAACCGATTCCGCAGAGCAAAGGCCCCCGCGCGGTCACGATCGTATGCTTCGCTCTGATCGCGATCTATGCGGTACTGCTGCTCTGGCGGCTTTATGCCGACGGGCTCAGCGCCGCCAATTGATCGCCGCAGGCAAAAAATCGCTTGAGCCGTGCGCGCCTGCCGCTATACTGTGCGGCCGATCGCTGCTCCCTTCGTCTAGCGGTCTAGGACGTCGCCCTCTCACGGCGAAAACACGAGTTCGAGTCTCGTAGGGAGCGCCATCTTCGGGCTTTAGCCGATTTCCACCCGATCCCTGCCCTTTGACCTCGCCAGATGGCGTGCGACATCGGCGCGATGCACGATGATCTGGGCGCTGTCTTCGCCCGCGGCTTCGATCACGCCGGCGCTCGCGGTCACTCGAGGCATCGAATCGGGGCCTGGCGGTTCGCGTAGTGCCTGTAGCAGGCGTTCGATCGTGACTCGGGCCTGTTCACAGGTGGTATCGGGTAACAGCAGCAGGAACTCGTCAGCGCCCCAGCGCCCGACGTGATCGCTTTCGCGCAGCGTGTCTCGGCAGATTGCGGCGATTCGTCGCAGCACGGTATCGCCCGTGCCCTGGCCATGGCGGGTATCGAGCGTGTCGAACTGGTCCACGGCGAGCAGCGCGACGCTCAACGCCTGTTCTGGTCGCTCCGGTCGGCGCTCAAGCGCGTCGTTCAGCCGGCGGATCATTCCCGCGCGATCGTCCAGACCGGTCAGTTCGTCCCGCGATTCGCCGTGGGCCAGCCGCGCCCGGGCCCGCTGGAGCCCACCGATACCGTTCTCGATCGCTATTTCCTCGCCCACGCAGCGGGCGAAAGTGACCATGAGATCAAGGTCCGCCCGGCTGAACAACCCGTCCGCGTCGCGACCGGCAAACCAGATCGTGCCCTGTGCCTGATCGCCGGTTCGCACGGGACAGCCGATATAGCAACCCAGCTCGATCAGCCCGCCGTAATTGCGCACCGCCACGCGTTCGCAGCTGAGCCCGTCACGACGAAACACCGCGTTCTGCGCCAACGTATGATCGCAATAGGTGTCGCCTCGCTTGAAGATCTGTCCCACCTGCAGATCACGCCCCGGGCCCACCGCGGCGGCGACCACCAGTTCTTCGCCATCCGGTTCGCTGATGGCCCCGTACTCCAGACCGAAGTGCTGGCAGCCGAATTCCAGCAGCGCCTGCCGGCGCGCCTCGTAGGTCAGTGCCGGATCGAACACGGTACGTCGCAGCGCGTGCAGAACCTGGGACGGGCCGGACCAGTCCTTCACTTCGTAGACCAGCTCGAGATAGACCATGCCACCGTCGCGTGGATCGCGAAGCGTGGCCAGCAGGGTCTGGCTGGCGAAGATCGAACCATCGCAACGACGGCGGGGCCAAAGCGAACGACGGTAGCCCTGCCCCGTATCCGCATCGGTCTGCCAGGTAGCGGCAGACGGGTCCTGCGCCGCCGCAGAATAGAACTCGCTGGCCTTGTGGCCCAGCATGTCGTTTTCGCGACAACCGAACAGCGCCAACGCGGCGGCGTTGACGAAACAGATGCGCCGGCTTTCGTCGGCACATAGAACCGCATACTCGACGCCGGCGAAAAGCTCGGTCAGCGTTGTCTCTAGAGAATTCGCGGCTTCTTCGCCTGCGTGCGGCCCGGGGGGCCGTGGTTCGTGCATGTCGTGACTCGCGATGATCTGATCCTGCGAATCGGTCGTTCACAGGTTGATCATAGTACCCGTGCCGCGGCCGCTGATCGAATGCCGCGCGCCTGCCATGGACGAACCCGCCCCGCACGGTTGACACCGACGGCTTGCGCCCCAAGTTCGAGGCCATCGCAAGCACATCGAGGCAAAGCCATGACGGATAGCCAAACCGAACTCTTTCGCGAGCACGCCTATGTAGGCGGCCGCTGGATCGATGCCGCCGACCAGGCGCGGCGGGCGGTGGACAATCCGGCCAACGGCGAAACCATAGGCCATATCCCCGATCTCGAGCCGAACCGCCTGCAGGGCGCCATCGACGCCGCCGATGCGGCCTTCACACGTTGGCGCGAAACGCCGGTGACGACCCGCGCCGACAAGCTGCTGGCCTGGTACGACGGCATGCAGCAAAACCGCGAAGCCCTGGCCCAGCTGATGACCCGCGAACAGGGCAAGCCGATCGCCGAAGCGCGCGGCGAAGTCGATTATGCGGCCAGCTTCATTCGTTGGTTTGCCGAAGAAGGCCGGCGCAGCAACGGCGTGAATATCCCGGCCGAGAACGCGGACATGGCGCTGGGAACGGTCGAGGAACCGGTCGGCGTGGTGGGCGTGATTACGCCGTGGAACTTCCCGCTGGCAATGATCACCCGCAAGGCCGCTGCAGCCCTGGCGGCCGGCTGCAGCGTGGTGGTCAAACCGGCCAGCGAGACGCCGTTCTCGGCCCTCGCACTGGCTGCGCTGGCCGAACAGGCCGGCCTCGACGACGGCCAGTTCAACGTGGTGACCGGCGACGCCGAGCGCGTTTCGAAAGCACTGTGCGACGACCCGCGCGTGCGTGCGCTGTCGTTCACCGGCTCCACGCCGATCGGACGCCAGCTGTTGCGCGACGGTGCGGCCACAGTCAAGCGCATGTCGATGGAGCTCGGCGGCAACGCACCTTTCATCGTCTGCGAAGACGCGGATCTGGACAGCGCGGTGGACTCGGCCATTGCCGCGAAATTTCAGACCAGCGGACAGGACTGCGTGGCCGCCAACCGTCTATTCGTGCACCGCGATCTTTACGACGCGTTCGTGGATCGTTTTGTCGAACGCATGAACGCGATGACGGTCGGCAACGGCGCCGACGAAGCCAGCGAGATCGGACCGCTCATCCACGAGCGCGCGGTGGAAAAGGCACAGGCTCTGGCCGACGAGGCCGAAAGCCAGGGTGCCCGGGTATTCGGTCGTGCCCAGGCCAAAGCGCCCGGCCCGCGCTATTTCATGCCGACACTGCTCGCCGACATCACGCCCGACATGCGCATCTTCTCCGAAGAAGCGTTCGCGCCGTTGGCGGCCGTGTGTGCCTTCGATGACGACGACGACGTAATCGCCCAAGCCAACGATACCGAGTATGGCCTGGCGGCCTACGTGCATACGCATTCGGACGCCCGAATTCGCAAATTCATGCGCGCGCTCGACTACGGCATGGTGGGCGTTAACACCATGGATATCACCGGTCCGCACGTGCCGTTCGGCGGCATGAAGCAATCCGGCCTGGGCCGCGAAGGCGCACATGCCGGCATGCAGGAATACCTGGAAACCAAGTATTACTGTCTGGGTGGCGTGCCGGTCTGAGCGTCCCGCGCCGGGCCCGTGCACCGCTGCGGCGCGCCGCGACGCTGGTGAGCGCCTGCACAGTTCGGCTATGTTCTCGCGCAACCACGCGATCCAAGCCGCCCATTAACGAGGAACCGATTCATGGCCGCCATGTTCGAACCCAAACACGCCGCCACTCACCAAGAACGTCGGGTCTACGGCCGTTACGAAAAGCTCTATACGCTCAACGATTTTCTGGCCGCGCTGTATTTCCTGGTCGGTTCGGTGATGTTCTTCTACGAAAGCCTGATGGTCGCGGCGACCTGGTGTTTCACCATCGGCTCGGTGCATTTTCTGCTGCGGCCGACCATCAAGGTTGCGCGCGAGTTTCATATCGCCCAGCTGCCGCTGCCCGGCGACGACGACCGCCGCGATTAGGGCCTGTTAACGCGAAGGAGCCGCTGATCTATTCATCCACGGTCGCGCCGGTGTCTTTTGCGCGCGTCTGATCAGACGCCGCGGGCGCCGTTTGCTGAATGCAAATAAGCGAGCGGCAACGCCGCTCAGGCGCGCGCAAAAGCCCGGCCGCTAAGCGGTTTGGCCCAAAAGGCCGCGCTACGGCGTTGCATGGCTGGATCATAGAGTGGCTATGACGCGGCGCCATGCGCCTTGTATCGCGGCCTTTTGGAACTCAAACGCGACCGTGGATGAATAGATCAGAGGTTCCCTAATCCGGCATCAAGACGGCTGACTGCGGCAGCGTTTTCAACGCCGCGCAACAATAAACGCCGACACCTGTAGTCGGTCCTCGCCCTGGCTTCACGAGCGTTTGCCGTGGCGCGCCTGCTTTCGCACACGGGCGGTATCAGGCCGAAAAATCAGCTATTGAATATCTGTTCCAGGTCCGGGTTAATACCGCACCAGGGCCTGCCCCACGCGCCGCAGCCGCGGCAGTTCGTCGAGCAGCTGGGCGAGCTGGCCGCGGATCAGGCGCTGGGGCTCGCTTTCGCCCAGCGGCATGGCCATGAGCGCTTCGCGCAGGCTTTGCTCGTATTCGCTGTCCACGGGCATGGGTTCACCGCGCACGAGTGCATGCCCGGCTTCTTGCAGCGTATCGGCGATATAGGAGGCCACCTGTTCGAGCAGCGTATTGCCGGCATGGGCGGACAGCACCTGCCGGTGTGCGCCCAGCGTGGACAGATGCGCGATCAGCGTCTGCGCACTGGCCAGCACGGCCAACGCCTGTTTGCTGTCGGCACGCGCGCCGTGCGGATCCTTGAGCGCGGACGATACATGGGTGCTTACGGATGCATCCGCGTTATGCGCATCCCGACGGGCGATGCGATAGTCGAGATCGTCGCGTTTGCCATGGCGATACTGAACGAAGATCGCGCGCAGATAGCGGCCGTTGGCAGCCAGTGCATCGGCCAGCCGCTGGTGCAGTTCGCGCGAACGCCAATCCGGCAACACCAGCCGCATGGCCGCAAATGCGATCGCGCCGCCGATAAGGGTATCCAGCAGACGCGGCATGATCAGGTCGAAGCCGTTGCCGACCTGGTTGAACGCGAGCAGCACGAGCACGCTGATGGCCGCCGCAGCGACGACATAACGTCGAAACCGGGTGGCGAAAAACGTAACCCCCGCTGCGACTGTAAGCAGCAGCTGGATTTCGCTTCCCGGAAACAGCTTGAGCAGCGCCCAGCCCACGATCAGGCCAAGCGCCGTGCCGCCCACCCGCTGGATCGCGCGTTTTCGAGTCGCGCCATAGTCGGGCTGGCACACCAGCATCACGGTCAACAGAATCCAGTAGCCCTGCTCCGGGTGCACGATCTTGAGCACCGCATAACCCACCAGCATCGCCAGCCCCAGTCGCAGGCCGTGGCGAAAACGCGCCGAGGCCGGCGTGAGCTCAACCGCCGCGCGGCGTAGTCCCTCGCCGAAACTGGCCGGGGCCGGATTCTGAAGACGTCCTTCGTCGACCTGCCCGGCCGGTGCCTTGGCGGTTGCGACACGCTCGGCCAGCGAATCGAGATTGTCGGCCAGTTCCTCAACCACGGTCAGCAGCTCGCGCCCGGGCGCGTTTTCACGCTCGCGCTGATAGGCAAGCGCCGCATCGAATTCGTGGCGCGCCGTATTCACCGCCGTAAATCCAAGGCTGTTCTGATAGCGCAGCCCGGCGGCACGCTGGCGACAGGCCCCGGCCACGGCCGTGACCAGCCGCTGTGCGCGAAACATCAGGTCGCTGTGAAAGAAGGCGTGGGTCAACCTTGAATAGGGATGATGCGATGAGGCCGCGCGTTCGTGAATATCCTGGGCGGCCAGGTACAGGCGCAGGTTTTCGTTCATGGCCGAGCGCGAGCGGCGGCCGTCGAGCCGGTCGATGAGTGCAAGCCGGGCCTCGTTGAGCGCGGCCACCACGGCTGCGTTGGCATGGGCCAGCGCATTGCGACAGGCCACGATATCCACGCCGCGGCTGGGCTCGAACAGGCGTGCCTTGCAGTCCAGATAATCGCCGAGCGCGTCGTAGAGCCTTGCCAGAGCATGGCGTACCGGCCGATGCACGAACACCGCGTTCCATGCCAGCGACAGCAGCCCGTACCAGCCGGCACCGGCCACCAACAGCGCCGGCTGATACCAGAAGGCATCGGTCACGGGATGCTGGTCGCGCCCGATCATGCCGTAGACGGCCAGCAGCAGCGTGGCATTGCTGATGGTTGCATAGCGCGGGCTGGCGGCTCCCATCATCACAAGCACGAACGGGCCCAGCGCAAGGGCGACGCCGAATACCAGGGTACGCTCGAACAGCAGCTGGACCAGCAGCGCGGCCAGCGCAAAGCACAGCAACGTCACCGCAAGGGCCGTCGCGCGCCGCCGCCAGCTGTCGTCGGTTTCCGCGATCGCGGCCGCGATCACGCCAAGCATGAGCGGAATCAGCTCGCGAACGTTATCGCCCAGCCCGGCATAGAGCATGACGCCGGCGAGCGCGGCGAACACGCGCAGCGCATCGGCAAAGCGCTCGAAGGCAAGCAGGTATTGGAGACGGTGCCAACGCAATCCGAAGATCCCGGCGGAAATTCAACCGTCGTATTCTAGACGGTCGCAGCACGGCTACGCTGACCATCGAACACGGTTGCGTGCCAAGCGTGCCCTGCGCGCCCGGCAGGCAGGCAACGTGAATGTGACAGGTCGGGGACGACGCACGCGCGGCAAACGTATACCCTGCCACGCGCCGCGCCCGCTGGTGGCGCAGATCACGGCCGGCGTTGCCGGCAGCCGACCGGGAAGACCGTGCAGATTCTGTTATTCAACCTCGCTGCGTTCGCCGGTGCCTGTGCCCAGGGCATGACCGGCTTTGGCTCGGGCACGCTCACCGCCTCGCTGCTGGTGATGCTGTTTCCGTTTCGCGATGTGGTCGCGACCGTGGCCATGCTGGTACTCGTGCCCAACCTGATGCTCCTGTGGCTGACCCGCCACGAAATGGACTGGCACCGCGGCCCGGTGGCCGCGCTCGGCCTGTCCCTGGGCATTGTCGTGGGTGGCCAGCTGCTGGCGATTCTGCCGGCCGAGCTGCTGCGCCGCGGGCTGGGCATGGCAATACTGGTATACGTCGGCCTCATGCTCTGGCGCACGCCGACGCCCGAACAGGCACCGCCGCGCTCGGTTCGCGAAGGCGGCTTTCTGTTCGGCAGCGGCGCGGCAGCCGGCGTGGTCGTGGGGGCGGTGGGCGTCTCGCCGATCCCGCTTTTGATCTACGTGAGCCTGCGCTATCCCAAGCAGATCGCGCGTTCGGTGCTTACGCTCGCGTTTTTCTGCGGCACCATCACCCAGAACATCGTTTACTACCATCTCGGCCTGCTCACCGGCGAGCTGGCGCTCATGGCGCTGTTGACGGTGCCGGGCATCGCGCTGGGACTATTGGTCGGCAACCGGCTGCACTACCGAATCAACCAAAAGACCTTTGCACGAGCGCTGGCCCTCATTCTGTTGTTGCCGGCACTGCGCCTGGTCTGGGGTTGATCGGGCCCTCGGCGTGGTCCATGCCGATCCGAACGCATACGGGCATTGCGCCCCACCCATGCCCACGGGCATGATTCGAACGGTGAAATATCGGTTATTGCCGTGTGTTTACGTGAACGAACCCCGTTATTCACGGGCGAAGCGGTCACCCACGCCACAAAAACGATTTGCGATCGTAAATCATCTGTTCGGCAGGCACCGATGCTGACGTAATGACGGCCCGCGCGTCCCGTACTTGGTGCCGGTCGTCGAGAATAATTCGTGTATCGTGAACGTGATACGCCATAATAGGGACAATGGCGATAACTGTTTAAGCCTGCGGCCGCTTCGGTGGTCGCCTCGGGCGCCGAGGCGGCGGATCATGGCCCCGGCTTCGGCCAATCAATGAGTTCCTTCATGCGCAAGCTTGCCCTGCTGATTCTAATTGCCTTGTTCGTGTTCGCGCAGAGCGGCTGCGCGGCCGATTCGCCCGCGGATCCGGAGCCGGTACCCGACGCCGGTGGCGGCACCGCCGAAGGCTATTCGCCGCTGGTACCCGACGATAACCAGGCCAAGATCGACCGCGAAATCGTCAAGCAGCTACAGCAGAACCATTACAACAAGGTCGAACTCAACGACGAATTTTCCGAGAAGTTCTTCAACGCCTATCTCGACGAGCTCGACGGCACCCGCGGCGTATTCCTGCAATCGGATATCGATCGGCTGCGCGACAAGTACGAGCACGCGCTCGACGACGAGCTCAAGCAAGGCCAGACACGCGCAGCCTTCGATATCTACAACACATATCAAAAACGGCGTATTCAGATCGACCAGTGGGCCCTGGAGCGTATTTCCCAGGGTATCGACAGCTTCGACATCAGCGATGACGAGAGCTTCGATATCGACCGCGAGAACGCCCCCTGGCCGGCCAACGCAGCCGCGCGTGAAGCGCTTTGGACCCAGCAGCTCGAGAACCAGCTGATCAACCTCAAGCTCAACGATCTCGACGAAGCCGAAGTGGAAAAACGCCTGACGCAGCGTTACTCCAACGAACTCAAGCAGCTGCGCCAGACCGAGCCGATGGATGCGTTCTCGGCCTATATGGACGCTTATACCCACAGCTACGACCCGCACACCGACTATTTCTCGCCGCGGCGCTCGGAAGATTTCAATATCGACATGAATCTGCAGCTGCAGGGCATCGGTGCCGAGCTGCGCTCCAAGAACGGCTATGCCGAGCTGGTACGCCTGATCCCGGGCGGGCCGGCGGCGAAATCCGGCAAGCTCAAGCCCACCGACCAGATCATCGCCGTGGGCCAGGGCGAAGACGGCGAGTTCACCGACGTGGTGGGTATGCGCCTGGACGAAACGGTACAGCTCATCCGCGGCGAAAAAGGCAGCACCGTGCGCCTGCAGATCTCGTCGCAGGACGGCAGCCAGACCAAGACGGTGACGCTGGTACGCGACAAGATCGAGCTCAAGGATCAGGCCGCCCGCAAGCAGATCATCCAGCTCGAACGCGGCGGCCAGACCGTGGACGTGGGGCTGATTACTCTGCCCTCTTTCTACAACGGCACCGCCAAGGACGTGAAGAACCTGGTGGTCGAGCTCAAGAAGAACAAAGACCTTGCCGGCATCGTACTCGACCTGCGCAACAACGGCGGCGGCGCGCTCGGCGAGGCCATGAAGCTGACCGGCCTGTTCATGAATTCGGTGCCCGTGGTGCAGATTCGCGATGCCGACGGCAACGTACAGGTGCTGGGCGATCGCAACGACGGCCCGATTTACGATGGGCCGCTGGCGGTGATGGTCAATCGCCTGTCCGCGTCGGCCTCCGAGATCGTGGCCGGCGCCCTGCAGGACTACGGCCGCGCGATCGTGCTGGGCGGTCAGACCTTCGGCAAGGGCACGGTACAAACGCTGATGCCGCTCTCGGAAGGTCAGATCAAGCTGACCCAGGCCAAGTTCTATCGGGTGACCGGTGAATCCACCCAGGATCGTGGCGTGACCCCGGATCTGACTTTCCCGGCCGCTATCGACCCCAGCAAGATCGGCGAAAGCGCGCTGCCCAACGCCCTGCCCTGGGATCGCATCAAGCCGACCACCTACCCGTATTCGGACGAGATCGTGCAGCTGCTCGACACCCTGGAACGCGGGCATAAGATGCGCGTGAATAAAGACCCGGACTACGAGTACCGCGTCGACCGTATCCGCCTGGCCCGCCAGCAGAGCGAAAAGACCCGCGTGTCGCTAAACCTCGAAGAGCGTCGCGCGGAGCAGAAAGCGCTTAAACAGCAGAGCCTGCGGCTCGCCAATACCCACCGCAAAGCGACCGGCGAAGAACCCTTCGAAGACTACGCCGCGTTCGAGAAGAGCGAAGAAGGCGAGGACCCGCAGGAACAGGAGCTCACCGGCCAGTCCCGCGACAAGGATGAAATCGACGCGTACCAGACCGAAAGCGCGCGGATTCTGCTCGACCTGGTTGAAGCTTTCATTCGCGAAAAACAGCAGGCCGACGCGGCTTGAATCCATTTCACGGTATCCGCGCTGACCGCCAGGGCCGCCCAATGCATGGCCTGAGCGGCCCGGCCCCTTGGGCGGTGCATGCATGAGCATCCTGCAGCTACCCACCGGCGACCCCTGCGTGATCCTGATCGACTGGCATGCGACGCTCGTGGATACCCACGACGCCATGTATCACGCGGTCGACGATGTGCTGCCGCGTCTGGATGAGCTGGGCCTGCTCGAACACCTGCTCGCCCCGGATCAGTCGAAGACGATCGAGGACGCCAAGCTGGTGAAGTACGTGCGCGATAATCGCGCGCTGCATCCGCGCATCGTCGCGGAACGCAAGATCTCTCGAACCGACATATTCGAGGTGCTGTTCGGCGACAATCCGGACGCCAAGCAGCGCGCCCACGGTGCCTTCGACGAATCGTATCGCAAGTATGTGGGCGAAGTCACGCCGCTGGAGCCCGATACGCGTGCCAACCTGCAGGCCCTTCGCGACCTGGATATCACCCTTGGGCTGATCTCCAACCGTAACCGCGAGTTCATGAACCACGAACTGGCGATCGTGGATGGCAGCGGCTGGGCCGATCTGTTCGATGCCATGACCTGCGGCAACGACGTGCCGCACCGCAAGCCGCACCCCGATCTGCTGCTCAAGGCTCTTGACCAGCTCGGCCGAGACGCCGGCGAGCACGTCTGGTACGTGGGCGATTCCACCACCGACGTCATCGCCGCCAAACGCGCCGGCGTGACCGCGGTGTTCTATAACGGCGCCGGCTGGGATCAGGAATGGATCGACAAGATCTTCCCCGGCACCGTGCGTCACCCGCACCGGCCGGATGCCGTGGTCGACCATCTCGGCGAACTGGTCGATCTGGCCCGGCATATGCGCGCACAGCACCTGCGCGTCGAACGCTCCAGAGACTGACGCGCTTTTATTGCGCCCCGTTCTGGTGCAAACCGTGGCAATCCGCCACGCTGAGTTCTACAACACGCGCCGCTCCCCTCCAACCCCCTGATTACGCTGACCGCGGCCGACCTGGCAAGGTTCCTGCATTGATGTTGGCAACGAGTTAATCGGGTATCGGCAGCATTGGCTGCCCCACAATCAGTTTCCAATAGACGGCTAGGGTTCCGGTCGACGCAACAGACACGCGCCGATGACTGGTCCGAGAGCAGTCGACCTGCAACACCGACCACGCGATCGGGGCAGGTTACACGGCGGGATAAAAGCCCGGGAGGTCACCCAGCAGTTTCTCTGCGTCCGGTACCCCCGTGTCATTCGCCGAAGTTGGAGACCGCCATGCCCCGTACGTCCCGTCTTGTTTCATCGCTTGCCATTGCCGCTTGTGCCTTCATGCCGCTCGGCGTGGCCCAGGCGAAGGACAACTTCCGCGTTTGCTGGTCGATCTATGCCGGCTGGATGCCCTGGAGCTATGCCGAGAGCTCCGGAATCATGGACAAATGGGCCGACAAGTACGACATCTCTGTCGATCTGGTTCAGATCAACGACTATATCGAGTCGGTGAATCAGTACACCTCGGGCAATATGGATGGCTGTGCGATCACCAACATGGATACGCTCACCATCCCGGCGGCTTCCGGCGTGGATTCCACTGCACTGATCGTCAACGATTATTCCGACGGCAACGACGGCATCATCCTCAAGAACGCCGATTCGCTGAAGGACATCGAAGGCCGCCAGGTCAATCTGGTGCAGTTCAGCGTGTCGCACTACTTCCTGGCCCGGGCGCTGGAATCGGTCGGCCTGTCCGAACGCGACATCAATACGGTCAACACCACGGATGCCGACATGGTTGGCATTTACGCCAACGACGATGTCGACGCCGTGGTGACCTGGAACCCGCAGCTGCAGGCTATCGATGCCATGCCCAACAGCAGCCTGGTCTACACCTCGGCCGAGATTCCGCGCGAGATCCTGGACATGCTGGTGGTGAACACCCAAACGCTCGAGGACAACCCGAACTTCGGCAAGGCGATGGTCGGTGCCTGGTATGAAGTGATGCAGCATATCGCCGACGGCGACGAAGACGCGCTTGCCGCCATGGCCGAAGCGGCCGGCACCGACGTGGCCGGCTACAAGCAGCAGCTTGGAGCCACGCATCTCTATACCGATCCGAACGCGGCGGCCGAGCTCATGAACAGCGCCGAGCTGCTGGACACCATGCAGCGTATCGCCGAGTTCAGCTTCGACCACGGGCTGCTGGGCCCGGCCGCGCCCGGGCCGGATTTCGTCGGCATCGAGTCGCCCGCGGGCACCTACGGCAACGAGTCGAACGTGATGATGCGCTTCGACCCGAGCTTTACCGAAGACTACGCCGAGTCGCGCTGAGCCCTTTGCCCACGCGGCGTCCGTAAACGCGGGCGCCGCCGTTCCGGCCTCACCCAAGGACTGACTCCATGAAGCGCTTGATCAACCTCAAGCCGGCGCGCCCGGCGCGCGTCGCCCTCGCGCTGCTCCCGTTTTTGCTGATCGCCTTTGTTTATCTGAGCGCGTCCAGCGCACGGCTGGCCGAAAACCCCAACGATCGCCTGCTGCCCTCGCCGGCCAAGATGGCCGATACCATGCAGGGTCTGGCCACCGAACCCAACGTGCGCACCGGCAGCATTCCGCTGTGGGCCGATACCGCAGCGAGCCTGAAGCGCCTGGGCATCGGCGTCGGTATCAGCGCCTTCGCGGCCCTGGTGTTCGGCCTGCTGAGCGGCGGGCTGCCGTTGTTTCGTGCGCCGTTCTCGCCGTTGATCACCGTGGTGTCGCTGATTCCACCGCTGGCGGTACTGCCGATTCTGTTCATCGTGTTCGGTACCGGCGAGCTGGCCAAGGTGGTGCTGATCATCGTCGGCATCACCCCGTTTCTGATTCGCGATCTCACCGGCGAGGCGCTGCGCCTGCCCGAAGAGCAGCGCATCAAGGCACAGACGCTGGGGGCCAATTCCTGGCAGGTGATGCTGCGCGTGCTGCTGCCCCAGCTCACCCCTAGGCTGATATCCGCCACCCGGCTGGCCCTGGGCAGCGCATGGCTGTTTTTGATCGCCGCCGAAGCGATCGCCGCCCAGGACGGCCTGGGCTATCGCATCTTTCTGGTGCGCCGCTATCTGTCCATGGACGTGATCCTGCCCTATGTGGCCTGGATCACCCTGCTGGCGTTCATCATCGACCAGGCCCTGCTGTGGATCTCACGCCTGTCGTTTCCCTGGTATCACGTCGACGAGGGCAAATCCTGATGAGTCTCGTTCAAGCCAAAGGGCTGGAAAAACACTACGGCGACGACGTCGTGCTGGAACGGCTGAATTTCAGCGTCGAGCCGGGCGAATTCGTGACCATCGTCGGCGCCTCGGGCTGTGGCAAGACCACATTCCTTAAGATGATGTTGGGCACCGAGTCCATCACCAAGGGCCAGCTGCTGGTCGACGACAAGCCCATTCCGGGCGAACCCGGCCCCGATCGGGGCGTGGTGTTCCAGCGCTATTCGGTGTTTCCGCATCTCACCGTGCTCGGCAACACCATCATTGCCGAAGAACTGTCGCGCTCGCGGATGTTCGGCAAGTTGTTCGGCCCCGGCCGGCGCAAAGCCCGTGACGTCGCCATGGAACGGCTCACCCAGGTGGGCCTGCAGCATGCGCTCGACAAGTATCCGCACGAACTGTCCGGCGGCATGCAGCAGCGTCTGGCCATTGCCCAGGCGCTGATGATGAAACCGCGCATCCTGCTGCTCGACGAGCCGTTCGGCGCGCTCGATCCGGGTATTCGCCAGGACATGCACGAACTCGTCGGCAAGCTCTGGCGCGAGCAGAAGCTCACCATCTTCATGATCACCCACGACATCGAAGAAGCCTTCGCGCTGGGTACGCGCGTGTGGGTTTTCGACAAGTGGCGTGACGACCCACAGGCGCCGCAGGCGTACGGCGCCACCATCACCTACGACCTGGACGTGGAACGCAACCGCGAGGACGCGCCTTCCCAGGCCAAGCAAATCCAGGAGGACATGCACGCATGAGCAACCCCGCCTATACCACCCATCTGCCCGGCGGCCAGCACTGGTCCCTGCGCCTGCGCCGTGGCACCACCATGACCCTCACCGCGAGCAAGCCCGATAGCAATGTCGGCATGCTCATGTACAACCCGGAAAACCTGCTCGAGCGTTTGAACCTGCCCGACAGCCTGAAGTGTCAGCACACCTTCAAGCTCACCCGCGGCAACTGCCTGTATTCCGACATGGGCCGCATCTTCGCCTCCATCGTCGAGGACGATCTGGGCTGGCACGACGCCGTCGGCGGCAATCTGCATGAGCGTCACCTCATCGAAAAGGGCTGGCAGCCGGTGAGCTTTCAGTCCGCGCTCAACGACCGCACCCAGACCGGCCACGACAGCTTTCTGATCGAGCTGGCGAAGTATGGCCTGGGCAAGCGGGATCTGGCCGCCAACCTGAATCTGTTTTCCAAGGTCGTGGCCGACGACGACGGCAACCTGTCGTTCGTGCCCGGCCACTGCAAGGCCGGCGATTCGGTGACGCTGCGTTTCGAGATGGACACGCTGGTGGCCCTGCATACCTGCCCCCACCCGCTCGATCCGGCCGCCGAATACCCCAAGCGCGGCGTGGATATCGCACTCGGCGAAGCCGCCCCCGTGGCCGCCGACGATGTCTGCCTGACCCACTGCGACGAAAACGCCCGCGGCTTCGAGAACAACCGCCTGTACTACCTCGGCGCGGCCTGAAGCCGACGATACGACAAGGAGCACTTATGACCATCGCAAGCCAGCAACGCGAAGAAAACGCCGTCTTTCGCCAGCTCATCGATGCCGGCGACCATTACATCGGCACGGTGAAAGCCGGGCAGACGCTTCGTATCGTCGACGTCGAAGGCAACGAAGCGGCCGACACCCTGTTCTTCAATGCAAACGATCCGTCCGAGCGCTATAGCGCCGTGGATACGGTGCGCGAACAGGGCAAGGTCTATCTGACCACCGGCAGCGAACTGCGCTCGAACCTCAACAACGTCATGCTGACCATCAGCGCCGATACCTGCGGCCGTCACGACACCCTCGGTGGCGCCTGTGCCAGCGAATCCAACACCGTGCGCTACGACCTGGAAAAGCGGCATATGCATTCCTGTCGCGACAACTGGATGCTGGCGATCGCCAACTATCCCGAGTACGGCATCACCAAGCGCGACATTGCCCACAACATCAATTTCTTCATGAACGTGCCGGTCACCGCCAACGGCGAGCTGTACTTCGACGACGGCATTTCCGGGCCCGGCAAGTATGTGGAAATGGTCGCCGAAATGGATGTGGTCGTACTCATTTCCAACTGCCCGCAGCTCAACAACCCCTGCAGCGGCTTCAACCCGACGCCGCTGGAAGTGCTGGTCTGGGATTGATCGGCCGGGCCCAGTAGGGACGGCGTCGGGACGACCCGCGCCGCTGATGACAACCCGCGGGACGGCCCGCCGTTGAAGGCATGACCCTATGTTTTCCAAAGTCCTGATCGCCAACCGTGGCGCTATCGCCCGTCGTATCCAACGCAGTCTCAAGGCCCTCGGCGTCGCATCGGTCGCCGTGTATGCCGAAACCGACCGCGATGCGCTGTTCGTCCAGGAAGCCGACGAGGCGTTTTCCCTGGGCAGCGGCGGCGCGACCGACACCTATCTCGATCGCGATCGGCTGCTTGCCATTGCCGCCGAAACCGGCGCCGAGGCGGTTCACCCGGGGTACGGCTTTCTCTCCGAAAACGAAGACTTCATCGCCGCCTGCGAAGCCGCAGGGCTGGTCTTTCTGGGCCCCACCGCCAAACAGGTCCATGCGTTCGGTCTCAAACACGAAGCACGCAAGATCGCCGAGAACGCGAATGTGCCGCTCGTGCCGGGCTCCGGCCTGCTCGACGATGTCGAACAGGCCCAGTCTGAAGCCGAGCGTATCGGCTATCCCGTGATGCTCAAATCCACCGCGGGAGGCGGCGGTATCGGCATGCAGGTATGCGAAACCGAGGCCGAACTGGCCCGCGCCTTCGACTCCGTACGTGGCCTGGGCCAGCGCAACTTCGGCGATGCCGGCGTGTTCGTGGAAGCCTATATCGCCAAGGCTCGTCATCTGGAAGTCCAGATTTTTGGTGACGGCAACGGCAAGGTGGCCGCCATTGGCGAGCGCGACTGTTCTACCCAGCGGCGCAACCAGAAAGTGCTGGAGGAATGCCCGGCTCCCGCCCTGCCCGAGACCGTACGCACGGCCCTGCTCGACACGGCCGTACGCCTGGGCGAAGCCGTGAATTACCGCAGCGCCGGCACGGTGGAATTCATCTACGACGCGACGCGCGAGGATTTCTTCTTCCTGGAGATGAACACGCGCCTGCAGGTCGAGCACGGCGTCACCGAAGAAGTCTACGGCGTGGATATCGTCGACTGGATGGTGCGCCTGGGTGCGGCCGAGCTGGGCGATCTCGACGCGCTCACGGCCGATCTCGCGCCCCGCGGTCATGCCATTCAGGCACGCCTCTATGCCGAAGATCCGCACCAGGATTTTCGCCCCAGCGCCGGGCTGCTCACCCAGGTCGAGTTCCCCGTGGGCGACGATCTGCGTATCGATCATTCCATCGAGGCCGGGCTGGAAATTTCGCCGCTGTTCGACCCGATGCTCGCCAAGGTGATCGTGCATGCGCCCGATCGCGACAGCGCACGCGCCCGGCTGGCCGAAACGCTGGAACACAGCGCGGTCTACGGTATCGAAACCAACCGCACCTGGCTGGCCCATGTGCTGCGCGATACGCGCTTTGCCGAGGCGGATATCCATACCCGCTGGCTGGCCGATCTCGAATGGGCGCCGCCGACCATCGAAGTGCTCGATGCCGGCACGATGACCACCATTCAGGACGTGCCCGGCCGTACCGGCCACTGGGACGTGGGCGTGCCGCCGTCGGGGCCGTTCGACGACTGGTCGTTCAAGCTCGGCAACCGCCTGCTCGACAACGCGCCTGACGCAGCCGGGCTGGAAATCACCCTCACCGGGCCGACCCTGCGCTTCAACCGGGCCACCCAGATCGTGATCGCCGGGGCGCCGATCGCGGCCACGCTTGCCGGCGAAGCCGTCGACAACTGGCAGGTGCTGGACGTGGCCGCTGGTGCCGAACTCAAGCTCGGCAAGATCGATGGCGGCGCGCGCTGCTATCTGCTTATTCGGGGCGGTATCGACTGCCCGGCCTATCTGGGCTCGCGTTCGACCTTCACCCTCGGCCAGTTCGGCGGCCATGCCGGGCGCGCGCTACGCAGCGGCGACGTGCTGCCACTGGCTGCGCTCGATGCCATCGAGGCCCGTGCCTTGCCGGCCGCGCTGCAACCTGAATACGGCACCCCGAATGAAAGCGGCCGCCACTGGCAGATCGCGGTGCTCTATGGCCCGCATGGTGCGCCCGATTTCTTTACCGAAGACGACGTCGACACCATTTTCGCCACCGACTGGGAGGTGCATTTCAACTCCAACCGCACCGGCGTGCGCCTGATCGGTCCTAGGCCCGAATGGGCGCGCGAGGACGGCGGCGAGGCCGGCCTGCACCCGTCCAATATCCACGACAACGCCTACGCCTTCGGCACCATCGATTTCACCGGCGATATGCCGGTCATCCTCGGCCCGGACGGCCCCTCGCTGGGTGGTTTCGTCTGCCCTGCCACCACGGTCCGTGCCGAGCGCTGGAAGCTCGGTCAGCTCACCGCGGGCGATACCGTACGCTTCGTACCGGTGTCTCTGGCCACCGCGCGCGCCATCGACGAGCGTCAGCAAACGGTGCTGGAAACGCTGGCCGAAACGCCGAAGCCGGCGTTCGCAGAAGATCGCGATAGCCCGATACTGCGCGAACTGGACGCCGAAACCGCGGGCGAGCGGCTGGTCTATCGCCGAGCGGGCGACGAATTCCTGCTGATCGAATTCGGCGAAATGCAGCTCGAGATCGCCCTGCGTTTTCGTGCCCATGCCTGGATGCTGTGGCTGCGCGAGCATCCGCTCGACGGCATGGCCGAACTCACGCCGGGCATACGCTCGCTGCAGATCCACTACGATCCGAACGTACTCGCGCTCGATACGCTGCTCGCGCATCTGGAAGGCGCCGAGCGCGAACTGCGCGATGTCGAAGATCTGACCATCGAATCGCGGGTCGTGCATCTGCCGCTGTCCTGGGACGATCCGGCCTGCCAGGAAGCCATCGACAAATATCAGCGCAGCGTGCGCCCGGATGCGCCCTGGTGCCCCAGCAACCTGGATTTCATCAAACGCATCAACGGCCTGGAAAGCCATCAGGATATCCGCGACATCCTGTTCAATGCGCGCTATCTGGTCATGGGGCTGGGCGATGTCTATCTCGGCGCGCCGGTGGCCACCCCGCTCGATCCACGCCAGCGTCTGGTGACGACGAAATACAACCCGGCCCGAACCTGGACGGCCGAAAACTCGGTGGGCATCGGCGGGGCCTATCTGTGCGTGTACGGCATGGAAGGCCCCGGCGGCTATCAGTTCGTGGGCCGTACGTTGCAGATGTGGAATCGCTACCGCGAAACCCGCCATTTCGAAAATCCGTGGCTGCTGCGTTTCTTCGACCAGCTGCGCTTCTATGAAGTCAGCCACGACGAGCTCACCGAGATCCGGCGCGAATTCATCCACGGGCGTTTCGACCTCAAGACCGAAACGGTCAAGTTTTCGCTGGCCGAGCATGAAGCCGAACTCGACCCGGTCCGCGACGAAATCGACGCCTTTCGGCAACAGCGCGAGCAGGCCTTCCAGGAGGAAATGGCGCGCTGGCGGGCCAACGGCCAATTCACCTTCGAGGATCACACGCCCGAAGTCAGCGAAACCGCCGAACTCGCCGCCAACGAAACCGGCGTCGACAGCCCGGTGTCCGGCAGCCTGTGGAAACTCCAGGTCGCCGAGGGCGATGCGGTCGAAGACGGCCAGGTCGTCGCGCTCGTCGAATCCATGAAGATGGAAGTCGAGATCGTCGCCCGCCAGGCCGGGCACGTTGCGCGGCTGCCCATCGCCGAAGGCGGGGCTGTGGCTGCGGGGCAGCCGGTGGTGATTATTGATACGGGCGATGCTTGATCGCTTAAGTCATGCGTCCGCAGTTAAACGCCAATAGAACCCGCAGCATGGATGGCGTCGCGTTTTTCATCCGGCAATCGCCGGTTCTGATGCGTGGGGCCGTTGCGAGTCGCCGGTTTATCGGACCTTTGGTTTCGCGCTGCGGCGCGACCCACTTTCGTTTGCTTGTCCAAACGAAGGCAGACAACGAAAAAGACACCCGGCACAGCGCCGGACACACGGCGCCACGACACGTCTGCGTTGCTGCACTAACGGAGTCGAATACAGGCCGTGTGACCCGTAGCCATGTAGATTGGCTTAGGCCGCAGGCCGTAAGCCAACAGACAACGAGGCTCTCCCAAACGACACGAACCGCGCAGGTCCAATCGGACGCGCGGGCTGCGTTCTCTGTTGGATTACGCTGCGCGAATCCAACCTACAACAATCGTGAGCTTGAGCGAGCGCCAGCGCGCTTGCCTGTATTCGTCCCCTTGGGCGTAGCGCCGAGCAGTGGAGGCGGCAAGCGGAAGAAGACGGCCGGATGTTTGAGCGCAGCGAGTTTCCGGCCGTCCCGCTTGCCGCCGGAGCCGCGCAGGGAATCGATGCGAAGCATCGGCGCAAGACAGGGTGCCCTTCTCTTGGTTACTTCTCTTGGGCAATCAAGAGAAGTGACTCGCACAGCAGTGCGAAACCCAAGCCTGAATTTACCGGCAACGTTGATTCAACACTCGAATGCATGAACCCGTGTGGCTTTCAGTATTCATTTGAAGAGGTTTGATATGACCACCCGCCAACCCACCGCCTTCGAATCCATCCCGGCGATCGATATCGCGCCGCTGTTCGGCAGCGATACGGCCGCACAGCAGACCACCGCCGAAGCACTGGGCCGCGCGGCCCGTGCCGTGGGCTTCTTCTACGTCATCAACCACGGTATTTCCGAAGCGCGTCAGCAGGCGCTGTTCGATCAGACAAAACGCCTGTTCGAACTGCCGCTGGAACGCAAGATGGATTACTACATCGGCAAGTCCGATAACCATCGCGGCTATGTGCCGGCCGGTGAGGAAGCGCCCGACCCGTCCAAGGCCGATGCCAAGGAGGCGTTCGACCTGTCCTTCGAACTGCCCGACGATCACCCGGAGGTGCGTGCCGGCACGCCCATGCTCGGCGCCAACGTCTGGCCCGATCTGGACGGCTTCGCCGATGATGTCTATGCCTATTACCAGGACGTGTTCAACGTCGGCCGGGCGCTGATGGGCGGCTTCGAACAGGCGCTTGGCCTTAAGGCCAATACCCTGCTCGGCCAGGTCACCGAGCCGCCGAGCCAGCTGCGCCTGATCCACTACCCGTTCGACCCGAACGCGACCGACGCCCAGGGCATCGGGGCTCATACCGACTACGAGTGCTTCACCCTGCTGCGCCCGACCGCGCCCGGCCTGGAAGTGATGAACGGCGCCGGCGAATGGATCGACGTGCCCTATCGCGAGGATGCGCTGGTGGTGAACATCGGCGACATGCTCGAGATATGGACCAACGGTGCGTTTGTCGCCACCTCACACCGCGTACGCAAGGTCAAGGAGGAGCGCTACAGCTTTCCGCTGTTCTTCGCCGCCGACTACCACAGCCAAGTCGCGCCGCTGCCGCAACTGCTCAAAGACGGGGAAACGCCCAATTACGAACCGCTGTCCGCCGGCGATCACCTCTGGGCACAGACGATCCAGACCTTCAACTATCTCAAGAAACGGCTGGCCAACGGCGACATCGAGCTGCCCGAAGGCGCGCGCGGTGCCGGCACACTGGGCCAGCATGCACGCCATAAGGAGGACACGGCCTCGTGAGTCTCGTGCCGGCTATCTACCACGGCCTGTGGCAACGCACGCTCTACGCCGAACCGGCCGAGGGTGAACCCGAGCATATCGACGACGATACGCAGGTTTTCTGGCTGCAGGCCGGCGACTGGCATGCCGATCTGCGAGTGCCGGCCAACCGGCCCGACTTCGCCGGCATCGATTCGCTCGACGAATGCAGCCGCGATCAACTCGAGTGGCTGGCCGGACAGACCGCGTTTGCCGGCATCACCCGCGTTCAGGGCCCCTTCTGTACCTGGCATAGGCTGGTCGACCTGTCACCGGGGCTGGATAAGGACATCGGCGTGATGCGCTTCATCGACGACGACACGCTGGAAGAATGCCATCCGAGCGGCATCTATCGAGAAGTCTGGCGACGTATCAGCGCCGGTGACAGCCACGAGCCGATCGTTGAACGCGATGCGTCCGGACTGCCCCGATGGCTACAGTACGGCGATCATGCCATGGCAATCGACGCGGGCTCGGCAGGTGAACACGAACCCGATCTGCTGGCTAATCCGTTCGCGCTGAGCACGGCCGCTCTCAAGGCGCGCATGGCGGTCAATATCCGCTATGTGCGGCGCCGCGGCGCGACCTGGCAGGTTCGGCTATCCACCCGGCCCTGGCAGGAGAATCGACCGCTCGTCGCCTGAGCGATCGCCCCGGCATGAAGCGCCTTTCATGCCGAAGCGATCAGCGAGACTTACTGCCTGCTCGCTCGGCTTTCGCCCTTACCCGTCCATTCAGCGATGACATCCGGGTGCTTTTCAATAAACGCCTGCGCCGCCTGTTGGTAGGACGTCTGCTCGGCATTCAACAGCATGGTGTCGATCTGCTCCAGGCTGTAGTGCATGCGTTTCAGCATGGCGTGCACCTCGGGTTCGCTTTCGGCCAGCCCCTGACTTGCAATCGCGTCGACATGTTCGCGCGCGCCCAGTTCGCCTTTCGGATCGTCGAGATAACGCAGATCGAAACGCTCCCACATCCAGTGCGGGCTCCAGGCCGTGACCACGATCCACTCCTTGTCGTCGATGGCACGCTTGAGTGAGGCCGTCATGGCCGCGCTGCTGGCGGTGATCAGGCGATAGTCGTCGTCGAGACCATAGCCCTCGATGGTTTCCCTCGAGACCTGCATCAGACCCGCGCCAGCGGAAATACCCTGAATTTTACCGCCGAGTTTTTCGACCACATCCGGCTTTTTCATGTCGGCGATGCTCGCCAGCTGATCTTCCGGCACATAGGCCGGCACCGCCCAGCCCAGACGTGCGCCGTCGAACAGCTCGCCGAGGTTGTCGACCTTGTCGCCCACCCGATCCATATAGGCCCCGTGCGTACGCGGCAGCCAGGCGACCAGAAACAGCGAGCGCTCGTCGTTGGCCACGCCCAGAAATGCCGGCCCGACGGCCACCATTTTGAGCTCCACCGGGATATCGTATTCCGATTCGATGACACGCTTGGCCACATGGCTCATCACCTGGCCTTCGGCATATTCGTCGACATAGATTCGAATCGGCTCGGACGGTGCGGCCAGCGCGCTACCGCCCACCAGCGTCGAAAACGCGCACACCACGGCAACAAGAATTAAAGACAAACGTTTCACGACAGCGCGACCCCCAGGGTTATTCAGATAACCCCGAGTGTTCGGGATAAGCGCCCTCAGCGCAACAAAGCAGCGCAGGCGTACCGGCCGATCACACGACATCGCCCCGCGTGTGCGGCTGCGGCGTGCTTGATCGCTACCGCGTCAGACAAAGGCCCTTGGCGGGGCTGTTTGAACGCTGTCGCGGCCGGCTGAACCGGCACGCCCGCGCCGTCGTTCAGGCGCGTATCGGCCAGGAAAGCGGCTCATGCCAGGCCGCCTGAACAAAGAACCGGACTCTTGGTTGGGTATTAAACGCAGCGGGCTGTTCTCGATCAGGCAGGTTGTCCGCTAATGAACGCGACGACACGCAAACAAGTCAAAAGACCGATCGCTCGAAGCCCCGATGGGCTTATATTCACGCCGCATGCTGAACTTTGTACGTTCTCGGGCGCGGGCTTATTCAGATCACCCGCGAAAACCGGGCCGGCGTTTCGCGCTGCTTGAGATAGGCGTCGAAGACCATCGCGATCGGGCGTAATAGCAGCCGCCCGCGATCGAGAATGTCGATACCCTCGCCGTCCACGCGAATCAGCGCATCGTCGGCCAGTGTACGCAGGGATTCGAGTTCGTCCGCGAAATGCTCGTTGAAGACGATGCCGTGGCGTGCCTCGATGGGCGCGAAATCGAGCCGGCTGTGGCACATCAGCCCCTGGATGACGTCGCGACGCAGGCGATCGTCGTCGCTGAGCTGCACGCCGCGCTGGACCGGCAGGCGGTCCTCGGCCAGCGCCTGCTGGTAATCCGGAATGCTCTTGCCGTGCTGGCTGTAGCTGTCGGCCACGCTGGAAATGGCGCTCATGCCCATGCCCACGAGATCGCAGCCGCGGTGCGTCGAATAACCCTGGAAATTACGATACAGCCGGCCCTCGCGCTGGGCCACGGCCAGTTCGTCGTCGGGCAGCGCGAAATGATCCATGCCGATATATACATAGCCGGCCGTGGTCAGCCGTTCGATCGCCAGCGCCATGAGCGCGAGCTTGGTTTCGGCGCTGGGCATGTCTTCATCGTGGATCTGGCGCTGGGCGGAGAACAGCTGCGGCATATGGGCATAGCTGTAGAGCGCGATGCGATCGGGCCGGCGCAGAATGACTTCGCTGAGCGTGGCGTTGAAGCCCGTCACCGACTGGCGCGGCAGCCCGTAGATCAGATCGAAGTTGACCGACTGAAAGCCCACGCGGCGCAGTTCGTCGAGCACGCGCGCGACCTGATCCTTCGACTGGATCCGGTTCACGGCCCGCTGCACGTCGATATCGAAATCCTGCACACCCAGGCTGGCGCGATTGAAGCCGAGTTCGGCCATGAGCCCGATCGAGTCGGTATCCACCGTGCGCGGATCGATTTCCATGGTGAATTCACGCCCATCGCTGCTGTCGAGCTCGAAGTGCGTGTCCAGATCGGTCATGAGGGCCGTCATCTGGGCGGGGGTGAGATACGTTGGCGTCCCGCCACCCCAGGCCAGCTGCGACACGCGACGGCCCTCGTCGTATAACCCGCCCTGCAGGGCGATCTCGCGGCGCAGGGCGGTGACATACCGGTCGATGACCTGCGGCTGGCGCGTAATCACTCGCGTGCAGGCGCAATAGAAGCACGGGCTGGAACAGAACGGCAGGTGCAGATAGAGCGATAGCGGCCCGCCGACGGCATTGCTCGCCCCCGCGCGCTCGCGGTAGGCGGCTTCGCCGAACTCGGCCGCGAAATGCGGTGCGGTGGGGTAGGACGTGTAACGCGGCCCGCTACCGCTGTAGCGGCGGATCAGATCCAGGTCGAAAGACAGCGATGAGCCCATGGCGTACGTCCGCGATGATATGAGCTGCGCAGGTTAGCGGTGTCGACGCCGCCACAATTTGATCTCGATCAATTTTCAGACGGTGGCCGCCGGTCGCAGAGGGACATGCTCGGCCGCCTGGACACGATCGCGGCCGGCGTTCTTGCCTGCATAGAGAATGGCATCGGCCCTGCGCAGCACGTCGTCCACAGTCTGATCGTCTGGCTCGAGTTCGGTGACTGCCAGCGTGGCGGTCAGGCGAAGCCCCGGGGCAGCGTCGACGATACCGCGGCGAGCCAGACGAGCGCGGATGGTTTCGGCAACAGCGCAGGCCTGCGCATGATCCGTGCCGGGCAGAATGATCAGGAATTCCTCGCCGCCCAGGCGGCCGAAGATATCGCGTGCGCCGAGGATGTCGCGACACAGGTTGGCGGTGGCTACGAGTGCGGCATCGCCCGTGGCATGGCCATAGGTGTCGTTGACGCGCTTGAAGTGGTCGAGGTCGAGCATCACGAAAGACAATGCACGGCCCGATGCGCGCGACACGGCCATTTCTCGCTCGGCCGCGTCGGCATAGGCACGGCGGTTGCCGGCGCCGGTCAGGGGATCGGTACGGGCCTGCTTCTGGAGCTGAATCTCAAGAGCCGTGCGCCGATCGATTTCTGCTTCGGCCTGTTCCAGCGCCATGAATTCGCGCCGCCGAGTGGTCTCGAATCGCTGCGCGGCAAACCAGCCGGATACGGCGGGGATCAGCAGCAACTCGGCCAGGATGAGCATCCGTAGCGGAGCGGTTTCGCTGATGTTGAGCGCAACGCAAACCAGGGTGCCCACGATCGTATAGCCGGCCACGCCCACCGTGTAGACCACCCGGTTCGGAAAGAGCACGAACAGTTCGATGATCAAGGCCATGGTCACCGCCGCCAGCCAGCGGATATGTTCGTCGGGGCTGACAAAATACAGCCCGAAGAACGAGGTGATGCCCAGCAGCATGGCCGGCGTCATGATCAGCCCCGATGTGGCGAGCGCGGGGCGTCGCCGCACGAGTATCGCTGCACCGAACAGCGCACAGAACAGGCCGATTCGAACCGCCCACGCACAGCCGAGCATGAACGACATGCCGAACTGGTAGTAATCGCTCAGCCCGAAAAACAGCCACAGCACGCCCCAGACCACCAGCGCCCGGCTGACATAGACCGCAACCGACGCTTCGACATGGCCTCGATAGCGCTGCTCGGTCTCGCGGTCGATGAACTCCGCGCGCCAGAACGAAAGCCGATACGGCGCGGTCAGCGTCGCCGGTGCACTGCGCGGGGCAACGGACGCCGCTTGCGATGGTGCATCCGCCGAACGACTCGACGTATCAGGCGGGCGCGTACGGCTCATGTAGGCAGGCGTTCGAGGCAGGTCGATAACTATCGGCGTTACCGCGTCCGGACTTGAGTCATCCGCTCAAACCGCGCCGGCGGCCGCAGACGTTCGACGCAAGAACGACAGCCACGGGTCGCGGTTTTGCCGGCCGCTGGCCAGCGGGCGCACGACATGGCATACAGACGTTCTATGACGGATCTCTCGACCGGCTGTGTTGTGGTGCGCTTGTACAGGCACCGCCTTAAGGAAGCTCTGCATAACCTCTCGCGGTTCGCGTTCGAGTCCTCACAGACTGTGCGGCAAGGCGTCCGAGCGCAGCGCCTGCCTCATTGGCAGGTCAAGCTCGGCAACGCAGTCGCGGCGTCTGTGAGGCCGAACCCCTTCGGGCCGCCGGCTTTGCGCGCGCTTGATCGGCGTCAGTGTTCGCTACCGTGCCACTTGTTTTTGGCTTGGGCACGCTACGCTCTCACTTCCTTGTCAATCGCGCGCAAAGCACGCCGGCGCGACCGCGACAGGTTATGCAGAGCTTCCTTAATAGAATGAAAACGCTCGGCGCATGAAACGCGGGCTGCTCGTTTTCATTGCCGCGGTTGTGCTTGTGGCATCCGGCCCGGTGCTCATGCTGGCCAGCGACGAGCTGCGCATGGGCCAGAACTGGCGCGATGCCGATCGCAGCTCGGCGCAGCTGGCGCCGGCGCCTGCCAGCGAGCCGCGGGCGGTGGTGCAGGTCTACGGCGCCCGGGCATTCAGCTGGCGCGGCATCTTTGCGGTGCATACATGGGTGGCCACCAAGGCCGCGGATGCCGATCACTACACCGTGCACCAGGTCGCCGGCTGGAATCATCCTCCCTTGAGCTCGCGCACCGATATCCCGGACCGGCGCTGGGTCGGCGCCATGCCGCAGCGCCTGCTCGACCTGCGCGGGGCGCAGGCGGCCCAGGCGATCGCCCAGATCGAAACCGCCGTAGCCAACTACCCCTACGACGTCTATCGAATATGGCCGGGCCCCAACAGCAATACCTTCGTTGCTTGGCTGATACGGCATGTGCCGGCGCTCGAGGTCGAGCTGCCGCCCACCGCGATCGGCAAGGACTATCTGCAAGATACGGTCTTTGCGCGGGCGCCGAGCGCAACCGGCTATCAGCTGTCGCTGTTCGGTGCGCTGGGGGTGCTCGCTGCCTGGGACGAAGGCATCGAGATCAACCTGTTCGGTCTGGTCTGGGGCATCGACCCGGCCGACCTGGCGATCAAGTGGCCCGGGCTCGGGCGGATTGGCTGGCACGACCCGGAACCGGACGCGCGCTAGTACGCCCTCTTTCGAATTGCGCTCAAGCGCCCCGGGGTCGGCGTCGCGGCATAGCCTGGGGGCCTAAACCCGGCGCCCGCATGGATGTCGCCCTGGTATCCCGCGCCCGTTGCGCAACTTCGCCTATCACGCCGGTGCTCGATTCTTGCCGAGCTGGCTCGCAGGCCCAGCTCGACCCGCTTCATGCGCTGCTTCCAGACCGCACACCGGAATTCAACGAGCGCTGCTCAACTGGCGCTTACCGACGGCTCGAACTCGCGGTTTGAAAGCCGATCCTGCCCGCGCTAGTCGGCACGGCGCAGGCTGGCCAGCGCCTGCGCACGTAGACGTGCCCGTATCGCCTGGGCGTTCTGGTCGGCCGCGTCGAGATCGTGTTGCTCGCCTGTGCCCGGCAGCACAACGTCGGCAAGCGGCCGATCGCCCGGCTGCTTCATCGCCGCGCGCGCATGCAACGTGGACGCAAAGCCGGCACGCATCGCGCTATCCCCGTGGTTGAGAAACACCGTCGCCGCCGGCGCCGGCTCATCGATTTCGAATACGAACCGGCACAGCGCATCGATATCGCCGTGGCCGGAATAGTAGTCGCCAAAATCCACGAGGCGGGCCTGAATACGGGCCGGGTCGATACGGGCTTTGCCGAGCACAAGCGGCGTATCGCTCGGCCAATCGCCCGCAATCAAGCGTCGCAGTCGCCCCGCACCGGTTTCGGGCGGCGCATAGCCGCAGAGCACGATCGTGGCCGCCGGGCCACCGATCTGATCGGTAATGAAATCCACGATGCGCCCGCCCTCACACATACCGCTGCCCGCCAGGGCAACCACGCGCGACAGCTCGGGGTCATGCATCGCACGCAACGTACCGCCGGGGGCCCGATTGCGGCCCACCCGCGCCCATAGGTCCACGAGATACCGATCGACCGCGGCCTCATCGGCCAGCCCCAGCCGGTCGGCCAACGTCGGATTACGCCAGGGCGATTGCTCGCCCTGTTCGTTGCGCCGCGTCAGCAGCTCGGCATAAACATCGGTCATACGCGCTGCCAGCGGGGCATCCATCGACAGCCAGCGCGGCCGACCGGCCGCATCCGGCGCGCCGGCCGCGGTATGTCGCAGCACCCGATGAAGATCGAACCACAGCTCCTGCGCCCGATGGATCGCAAAACAGGGCACCACCACCGGCCCGCCGCCACGGGCGTCGCTGTCGGCAAACACATCGGCCCACGCCTGCTCGCGACCGGCGGCCGATTTATAGTGCGCCGGTCGCGCCGGCTCGGCGCCGCGGGTGGATTCCACCACCATATAATCCACCGCGCCGGGCGTTTGCTGACCGGCCAGCAGCGATTGATAAGGATTGCCCGGCGTATTACCGCCGATATCTCCGCTGAAACAGATCGAGCGCCGCGTGCTTGTGCGGCTGCGCCAGGCAATCGTAAGCGCCACCGCGCCGAGAATATGCGCGCTGCGATGAAAGGTAACCGCGACGCCGTGCAACCGCATGGGCTGGCCGAACTTGAAATCGGCCCGGCGATCGAGCGGCTGGAAGTCGATCATCTCGACATCGTCCGCGTCATACTCGCGCGAAAATTTGGCGGCATCCATCAACGCGATACGCGTCATCGCCGCCGTGGCTTCGGTGCAGTACACCGGCCCGCGAAACCCGGCCCGATGCAGCTGCGGCAGCCGCCCGCAATGGTCACGATGGGCATGGGTCAAAAACACACAACTCAGCGCCCGCGCATCGAAACCCAGCTGCGGCGCCCCGTCGGGCCGCATCAGCTCGCGCTCGGCATGGGCACCGCAATCCACAAGCGCACGCAGCCCCAGACGCGTATCCGTAAGCAGGCTGGCCGAGCCCGTGACACCGTCCGCGCCGCCAATGAAGGTCAATTCCATTGGGCCAGTATGCGTGCTCGCACAAGTTCGGTTTCAGTGGACGTGCCGCTGGGGCTATGGCGAGCTATGCGCAGCCTACGATTCTTTGCGACTTGTTGGCGTTGCCAGCATCTCTCGGCGCCGATTCACGCTTGCTGATAGGTGCGCGGTTCACATCTGCCTCTCAGCATTGTTAGAGCGTCTGACAAAGACCCTTCAGGCGCAGAACACACCCGTTAAACGCTTTTGAATGCGCATCACAATGCGCATAGCATGTATAAAACCGTAATGCCGCCTGTGGAGACATTTATGCCAGAGCTCTACGATAAAGCCGCCCCGAGAAACGCCACCAACCTATCGGTCAATAGCGACCTGCTGACAAAAAGCCGAGCGTTGAACATCAACCTCTCAGCGACCCTGGAAAAGGCCTTGAAAGAAGAGCTTGCGAAACGCCGGGCGTGTCAATGGGCAGAAGAAAACCAGGCCGCCATTAAAAGCTACAACGAATTCGTTGAGCAACACGGATGCTTCGGCGACGACTTCCGGGCGTTCTAGTGGCCCAGTTCGAGGTCTACGCCACCCAAAGCAAAACGAGCAAATCGTTCTATCCGTACTTGGTGGACTTCCAGAGCCCGCACCTTTCAGAACTGGCACACGCATCGTGATCCCACTCGGCAAGCGTGCGTCGTTTCAAGATAACGCGATGCAAGGCTTGACGCCTGAAATCGACTTCGAGGACGAGAAACTACTGCTGCTGACGCCGCAAATCTCCTCGATACCTGCCATACAGCTCCAAAATCCAGTCGGCTCACTAGCCCATTTTCGAGATCAGATTCAAGGCGCGCTCGATTTCGCGATCACCGGTGTTTAGCACCGATGCTCGTTTAGGATGCCCGCGTACAACACATTCAGCCCCATAGAACGCTAAGCGCTTGCTCCACGGCTTAGAGCCATGCCGAAAGTTCCAAATACTGCCCCCGAATCCGCAACGCCTGAGCTCAGTTGACGCCGGAGCAGCCGGAGGCTGCGAAGGCAACCTAAAGCGCGTCAGCGCTTTAGACGGTCAAATGCAGCGATCGTTAGGTTTGCGGCCGGCTATCATATTTAGCACAAATCTTTTCAATCAAAGGTTTTAAAGCTTGCACCACGCACCACGATAAGTCGGCTAATGCGTGCAAACTGGCATCTATTAACGCGGGTTGAAATGAATCGTCCAACTTCAAAAGTTTTGCCGAAGAACCTGATTTCGGGCTGTCAAAATGAACTCCGCCCTTTGTATTCGCGCACACATCTATCACTTCTCTAACCGTGAAATCGATATCGTCGCCCCGGACTGCAATCAGTGATAAAAATTGGTCCCAGCTCAGCAAACAAACGTCATCTTCAGCAGCGAACAAGGGTGATAGGTTTATGTACGAAAATACCGACTCTACAGGCAGGTTATCGACATGATCGCGAACTGCAGGAAAAGCAAGTCGACATCGATATTGCCTGTTTACACAATGAGCAAGAGGATGCGCATCCAATAAAATTCGACGAAGAATTACCGATGCTTCTAGTATGTGGATACGGTCTGGAAGACTTATTCTTTCTTGGAGTTCAATAACCGATCGAGCGAGCCTTTCTTCTTGTAGGGATAATCCATTTGGAAGCTCGAAGTCTAATTGCTTACGCAACCCCGTAGGCATATGGTTAAGTGATGAAATTTTAATCGGCTCTTGAGACACCAGCCGATCATTAAACAAAGTACCGTTTATTGCCGCTGATGGGCCACATTCTCCGCCCCAACCGAAGGCAACCTTAAGGCTGGCATGATTAGGCATATCGATAACCGGAGTTAACAGCTCGTGAGTCTCTTCATTATGGATAGAGGAAAATTTGAGAGTTGCATCTGGACTGATGACTACGCTGATTCTGGCGCCTTTAAACCTCCCGCGATAAACCAAAATTTCGTGATCCGGAGGCCATGTGCTTGGAACTGTTAATTCGAAAAGGACTGTTCCTGTCGAAGCGGTCATACTGTGAGAACCTAACGCCGAAGCTCAGTTGCCGCCGGAGCGGCCGGAGGCTGCGTAAGGAACCCAAAGCGCCGCGGTGCTTTGGGCGGTCAAATCCAGCGATTCGTTAGGCATCAATCGCCTTCTCCTCACCACGGACCTGACAAGTATGGTTACCGTGCCAAATTTGACCGTAGAGGGTATAAGGAAGAATTACCGTATCCGCCACAAGGCTAAACGGTATATCCCAGAATAAAAAAGCACCAATTTGGCCGCCGCGCGGTAAATCTTTACCCACTGCGTACAAATCTAGAGCCGTGCCGCTATACACACGTGGTAGAGACACACGCTCGTCCTGAGCACAATCTTGTTCCCAAAGTTCAGCGTTCTTTGACATCATCGTGCCGCAGCCGGGAGCCAGCGCACACGTAATAAGAACAAGTGCAAAATTTCTATTCATTATCTAACGCCTAAGCTCAGTTGCCGGCCGAAGCGCGGAAGCGCTTTGGGCGGTCAACTGCAGCGACCTGTTGGGTGCCTTCTTGGCGAAATTGGTGGTCACGCATCTCCAGCCTTATATGCGTGACGGGAACAATATTCAAGCGCTCTACTCGCCGACGGAACTGCCGTTTTCATGTCCCTTGGCGCTTGTGCTGAAAAGTTAGCACCACAAACCTTTATTTCACCGATGAGACTTTCTGCAATATCTCGAAGCGCCGGATCATTAGAATGCGAAGCTACAGCATTGAGCTTGTTCACTATCCGGGGTTTCGGCGCCATCATTCCGAGCGCCTCGATAGTTTCCCTGTACCACTTCTTATTCATTAGACCCAACGCCCAAGCTCAGTTGCCGACCAAAGCGCGGCAGCGCTTTGGCCGGTCAACTGTAGCCGTTTGTTAGCCATCGTCTAATTTTTGCTTCAATTCATCCCAAGCAAAAATTATGATATTTGAGGGCACGGGACTCTGTGAACCTTTATGCATCATCCTATCTATAGTCCGAATCCATCTATCAGCGCCATCACGATTTGGGACGATGAGCATTCCCCAGCGGCCTGCAATAGCTGCGGCGAGAAGGCTACCAAGAAGATATTTGGATGAATTATTTTCAATTTCGACAGCGATGCCGAACAGCGGGTTCGGGTTAGGTGCCTCAGTCCAGCTTTGAATTTGAGACCTACCCGCCGGAAACAAGGAGACTTCAGCTAATTCTCGAATGACTGGATCTATCACTTCAGATCCCGATTCAAATAGCTTTCTGTCCTCACAAATTTGTTCTGGCGCTCGATTGCCTTTAGTTCCACAGGGACCGATTGCCAAATCAATTTCAAATGATCGTTCGGCTGCGTCGTCGGCATGATCAAACGCGTTGAGCTTTCCAAGAGGGTTAAGCCCGCGGTCTTCGAAGAACTGCTTAAGTGCTTGTGAGACTTCCGCTTCAATCATTGGATTTCCCGCTAACGCCAATTCGACGAAATTTGTCTACCTAACACGCAGCCGCTTTGTTACCTAACGCCACGCTGCGCCGATTAATATCAATAGCTTGCGCAATGGTCGCATCATAGGCCGACATATTAGGTCGCACAGATCATCGATAGATCGTCCGTCACGCGCCTGGGTTGCCAATGCCGCCCTGCATTGAATATCGCACGGACGGCGGTCGCGAGAAATCGCTCGATAGTCGAAGCTGGCGACGAGGGCCTCTTGGTTTGTCGCGAGCGTCACAAGCTCATACGCTGCCGATGACAAACCTATCCCCTCTCGCCGATGACACTTACACCAATCGCACTTACCGGCTCACCCGCCGCTATGGGCGCCGCCCACGGCAGACGCTATCGCGACGCCATTCAGCACTTCGCCGGGGAACGCACACGTATGCTCGGCTCGGCTTATTGGGTGGGGCGCGAGTTGGAGCGGGAGGCGGTGCTGGATATGGCCGCACAGTGCCTGCCGGCCCACGAGCGGCTTGATCCGGCGTTGACCGACGAACTCCGGGCCATGGCCGATGCGGCCGGGCTGGATATCGCCGAGCTGCTGGTGGTGAGCGGTTTCACCGATCTGGTGGATACGGTTTACAACAACCCGGCGAACACATTGGCCGCGCCTGCGCCACGGGCCGCCGATCAATGCACGGCGATGCTGGTGCCCGGCCAATGCTGTACCGATGGCAACGCGCTGTTCGCCCAGACCTGGGATATGCACGAAAGCGCGGCCGAGCATGTGGTGATGATCGACGGGCGGCCCGACGATGCCCCGGCCTTTACGGCATTCACCAGCATGGGCTGCCCGGGCATGATCGGGATGAACGAGCACGGCATTACCGTGGGCATCAACAACCTGGTGGCCGTGGACGGCCAGCCGGGCGTGACATGGAATTTCGTGGTGCGCGCGATTTTGCGCCAAAGCAATATCGAGGACGCCCTGGCCTGTATTACCGCTACGCCGCTGGCCGGCGCCCACAACTATCTGATGCTGGATGCGAACGGCCGTGGCTTTAACGTGGAAGCCATGCCGAGCCGGCATGCGATTACCCCGCTCGAAGACCGGCCAGTGGTGCATACCAACCACTGCCTGACCGAGGCGACGCAGGCGGTCGAACGCCAACGCTTGCCAGGCTCTCAGGCATCCAGTGAGAAGCGTCTGGCACGTGCCAAGGCGCTGCTCGACGATACGAGTTCACACGATATCGACACGCTGGCCGCAATCACCCGCGACCCCGAAGCGATCTGTGTACAGGCCACGCCCAAGGTGCGGGAAGCCACCTGCGGTGCGGTGATCGCCGACCCGGCCAAGCGCACGCTATGGGCGCTGCGGGGCCTGCCGTCGGAGCAACAATACGAGCCGTTTCGACTGGCGGACTGACGCGCTGGCCATCGTGCGTTTTAGTTAATCAATCGCGATACGCCGGAAAGGCCGGCAACGACCGAAAGAAGTCGAAGTCGTGGTTGGGCCAGAGCTCGGCGTTTTCGGTTGTGCCCATCTGCTTGATACGACGGATGCTGGCCAGGGCTTCGGCTTCGCGATCCTTCCAGCAGTAACCGGGGGCGATTTCGTCTGCAAGGTTTTCGGTGAGGTCGGCGGCGTCGCCGCATAGAATCACCGGCGGGCCCTTGGGCAGCTCGATGAACAGGGACATATGGCCAGCCGTATGGCCTGGCGTTTCGAAGGCATGCACGCCGGGGGCCACATCGTAATCGCCGTGCTGGATTTTCCAGCGATCGCGATCGGCGATCTCGTCTTCGAAGATACCGCTGACTTCGCCGGTATCGGCGGCCGCGACTTCGGCGTGATGGATATGTACATCGCAACCGGGCACGTCGCACAGCCCGCCGGCGTGGTCGAAATGCAGATGGCTCAGGAACACCAGATCGATATCGGCCACGCTCAGGCCCAGCGCTTGGAGATAGTGCGGGATGCGCTGGGTCTGCGACATCTGGGGCACCTCGAACGTCGGCCGCATGGGCTCGAGATATTGCTCGCGCAGTTCGGGCGTGACGATCTTGTGATAATCGCAGCCCACATCAAAGAGAATGCGCCCGTTCGGCGTTTCGATCAGATACGCCGGAATCGGCGCATCGATATATACGCCGTAGCCGCGATGGCGCGTAGAGACGGTCTTTTCGTAGCGGTGGGTCGCCGTGAGTAATGGATAAATTCGGGTTCGGTTCATAAGCCGGGCCCCGACTTGCGCGGCCGCCGCTCCAGCCGGTGTCGTTCTGGCGGTCTGAAACACGTGGGCTTTCGTTCTCTATCCACGCGCGATATAAAACAATAAACCGGCGACCACCACGCCAAGCACTGCCGACAAGCCCTTCCAGAACCGGTTGGGGTCGCGCTCGATCAGCGGTAGCCGATGGTCGGACACCAGCCCGCCGCGCGGGTGGCGCAGGTCGTAGACGAATTCGGCGACTTCGGCATAGCGCTGGTTCGGATTCGGGTGCAGGGCCTTACGCAGGGCGCCGTCCACCCAGGCGGGCACATCGCTGTTGTAGGCGATCGCGCTGGGGTAATTGAGCCGGTTCAGATCGGCGCTGCTGCGCGCCCGCGATACGTTCGGCCCGTACGGCAGGCGGCCAGTGAGCATTTGATAGGCGATCACGCCCAGCGAATACACGTCGGAGCGGGTCGTGCCCTGCCCGCCGATGAAATATTCCGGCGCGGCGTACTGGCTGGTGCCGAGCACGTCGTCGCTGCCATGGCGCCCGGCGCTTTCGCGGATGCCGGCGACCTCGACGGCGCCGAAATCGATGATCTTAACCGTGCCGAGCCTGTCGATGAGGATATTGTCGGGCCGCAGATCCTGGTGGATCATCTCCTGGCGATGAAAGGCGAGCACGCCCTTGCCGATCTGCTCCACGATGGGGCGCACGCTGGCCATATCGGGGCGGGGATGATCGATCATCCACTGTGTGAGCGTCTGGCCCTCGACATATTCCATGGCCACATAGACATGCGCCGGCTTGCGCCGTGGCGGCGAGGCCTTGAGCACGTGCGGGCTGTCGATACGCCGGGCGATCCATTCCTCGAGCAGAAAGCGCTCCAGCAGCAGCGGGTCGGCCTTGAGGTCGCTGGCCGGCACTTTGAGGGCCACCGCCTGCCCGCTGTCGTTGTCGCAGGCCAGAAACACATGGCTGCGCCCGCTGATATGCAACGTACGCACGATCTCGTAGCCTTCGAAGGTCATGCGGGGTTCGAGCGTGGGCGCGAACGCCAGATCGGTGAGCCGCTCGGCGATATCGTCCGGGTCCTGTTCGTCGAGGCTGTCGACGCGCACGATCTGCACGGTGAGGTTGTCGTGGCTGCCGTGTTCGTAGGCCATGTCCACGATGCGTTGGGCCGCGGTTTCCAGCGCATCGCCGTGGCAGGCCACGGTATCGATAAGGGTGGCATCGTCCGTGTATTCGTAGACGCCGTCGGTGGCGAGGATGAACACGTCGCCCACGTCGATCGCGAGGCGCTGGTAGTCGATTTCCACCTGATTGTTAATGCCCAGCGCCCGGGCCAGATAGCTTTCATGGCGCGACATGCGGATACGATGATCTTCGGTCAGGCGTTCGAGCGCGCCATCGCGCAGGCGATAGATACGCGCATCGCCGACATGAAACAGATAGGCGCTTGCGGCCTTGAACACCACGGCGCTGAAGGTGCACACATAGCCGCGATCCGCATCTTCGCGATACTGGCTCTGGCGCGTCTGGGCATAAAGCCAGGCGTTGATGGCGGTAATGACGCGCTGTGCCGAATTACGAACCGACCAGGCATCCGAGGTGCAGTAGTAGTCTTCGAGAAAACTCGACACCGCGGTTTCGCTGGCGATATGGGCCACATCGCTGCTGCTGATACCGTCGGCGATGGCCAGGGCAATGCCCTTGGACTGCAATGCCGTCCCCTCGGGTAGGCGCAGGCCGTGAAAATCCTGGTTGCGCGGTTTGCGGCCGGCCTGAGTGGCCTGACCGGCGGTGATGGCAAGCGACGTGTTCACGACCGCATCACTCGCTGGCGCAACGCGCTCGATACGGGATCACGGGGCGAACCGGTGGCCCGCCCCGTGAGTTGCCGGCATAAACGCGCGGCGATCAAACGATCTCGCGCCGTGCCTGGGTACGCACGTGGGTGGAATACAGCGTCAACCCGGTGAGCGAAATGCCGCCGACGATATTGCCCAGCACGGTTGGAATCTCGTTCCAGAAGATGTAGTCCCCCAGTGTGTAGCTGCCGCCCAGAATCAGGCCCAGCGGGAACAGGAACATGTTCACCACCGAGTGCTCGAAGCCGAGATAGAAGAACACCATGATCGGCATCCACATGGCTGCGATCTTGCCCGTGGCCGAGGTGGATACCATGGCGCCCACCACGCCCATCGACACCATCCAGTTGCACAGACAGCCGCGGATGAACAGCGTCATCCAGCCGCCGAAGCCGTGCTCCTTGTAACCCAGCGTACGGCCTTCACCGACGTGCGCAATCGTCTGGCCGACTTCGTTGACCGGTACGGAAAAGCCGTAGGTGAAGTTGATCGACATGATCACGGCCACCGTGAGCGCGCCGGCCAGATTGCCGAGAAACACCAGCCCCCAGTTTTCCAGCACCCGGGGGATAGTCACGCCCGGGCGCTTGTCCAGCCAGGCCAGCGGGGTGAGCATGAACACCCCGGTGAGCAGGTCGAACTTCATCAGGTAAAGCATGCAGAAGCCGACCGGGAACAGCACCGCGCCCAGCAGCGGGTTGCCCGTGTTCACGGTGATGGTGACCGCAAAGACCACGGCCAGCGCCAGGATCGCGCCGGCCATATAGGCACGCACGATGGTGTCGCGTCGGCCCATATAGATTTTGGATTCGCCGGAATCGACCATCTTCTTGACGAATTCCGCCGGTTCTAGATACGACATGGGTTCTCCCTGAAACGAGGTGACTGCACCGGAATAGAGCGCTGCATCGCGGTGCTACCAGCGCACATAGGGCAGGAACTTGCCGTTCATGACGATCTTCACGCGATCCCCCTTGGGATGTTCTTCGCGCGCCACGTCGATGGTGAAATCGATGGCGGACATGATGCCGTCGCCAAATTCTTCGTGAATGCACTGCTTAACGCCCGGGCCGAATACCGACAGAATCTCGTAGAAGCGATAGAGCAGCGGATCGCTGGGGATGGTCTTGTCCATCCATTGCCCTTTCAGAGGGCATTCCTGCAGTGCGTCGGCGACGTCGTCGCCCAGGTCGAGCACGGCCGTGATCTTCTGGGCCTGTTCTTCGGTCGCCGAAGCTTCGCCCAGGCAGGCAGTGGCCGTCCATACCGGCGCCATGCCGATCTCGGCGGCGATTTCATCCCAACGCAGCCCCTTGGCTTTCTTGGCATCCAGAATGGCCCGGGTCATGTCTTTCTTTTCCACAGTGTTCCCCTTGATGACGTGAGTTTCTGTCGCCCGGGCGTTGTAACGCGCGCCCCGCCGCGTACCGGTGCGACATTGACAGCGCTCACTGCAAGATACTTGCCATACCCGTCGCGATTGGTCGGCGCGACACCCGGCTGCAAACGACGCAGTCGGCGGGGCGCCGCTGCGCTTGTGGGCCACCGCGCAGGCCGCTACGGTCGTATCATCTGTATGTCATCGGCTTTTTCGGGGTATCGATAACCTGCATGTATAAACGTCTGGGCGCGGGCATCACGGCCCTGCTATTTGTTGCCACCTGCGTTGCGGCTGCGGCTGCCCTGTATGGCTGGTGGCGTACCGATCACTGGAACGGACTGCCGATCCCCCAAATTGCGCTGACGCTGGCCACGGTTCTGCTGGCATGGCTTGCCAGCCGCTGGACCGACCGACTCGCCACCGGCCTCAATGAAGGTCATCGCGTATGGCAGCGCCGTCTGCGGCGCTGGCTCAACGTGGAGGACGGCGAACGCTTTCGCGAAGCCGACCTCGTCGCCGCGATGCTGCATCTGGCGATATGGCTGGCCGTGCCGCTCGCCTTACTGGGTATCTGGGGGCTGTCCCGGGCCAGCTTCGACATGCTCCGGCATCTCGCCTGGACCGGGTTCAACCTCGGCCAGGTCCAGATCGTGCCGGCCCAGCTGATCATGGGTGCCCTGTTGCTGGTACTGCTGGCCACCGTCATCCGCTGGCTGACCGGGCGCATGGAGAACCAGTGGCTGGCGCGCACGCCCATGGAAACCCATACCCGCGAGGCGGTGGCCACGATTACCGGCTACGTGCTGTTCGTGATCGCGGCCCTCGTGGTGCTCAGCTATGTGGGCCTCGACCTCACCAAGCTGGCGTTCATCGCCGGCGCGTTGTCGGTGGGTATCGGCTTCGGGCTGCAGACGATCGTGAACAACTTCGTCTCGGGGCTTATCCTGTTGTTCGAACAGCCGGTGCGGCGCGGCAACTACATCACCGTGGGCGAAACCGAAGGCTTCGTCCGCCGGATTCGTATTCGTGCGACCGAGATCGAGACGCTGCAACGCACGACCGTGGTCGTGCCCAACTCCGAGCTGCTGACCCTGCACCTGAAGAACTGGAACCTGCGTGATCGCTACGGGCGAATCGGCTGCCCGGTCGGCGTGGCTTACGGCAGCGACGTGCGACTGGTGGAACGGCTCCTGATGGAAGTCGCCGACGAGCACAAGGACGTCATCAGCGATGGGCGTGGCGGCGTGCCGAAGCCGGTTGCCCTGTTCCGCGGCTTTGGCAATTCCACCCTCGACTTCGAGCTGCGCTGTTTCATCCGCGATGTGACCCGGCGCTTCTTCGTGGTATCGGACCTGAATTTCGCTATCGACGCCGCTTTTCGCGAACACGATGTCACCATCGCCTTTCCGCAGCTCGACGTTTGGCATCGCAGCCTACCGCCCACCCCACAGCCGCCCGTTGATAGCGGCGACGACGCGCCGGACAACACGCGCCCGGACTGAGCCGGGCCTCGTTCCGTGCCCGGTACCGGCTAGGGGCGACCCTAGGCCGGGCGGCCGAGACGGATCGGCCCGCGCGCGTTGCGAATATCCACCGGCCGGCCGCCCTGCGTGGCAACGATTTCGCCTGTATCGATCAGCCGCGCGGCCGCTGCGCGCACCTCGTCCATATGACCTCGCCACTCGTTCGCCGACCACAGGCCCCGCGCGACTTCGGAAGGACAGATCGTGGCACCGCGCCGACGTGCGTCAACGCCCTCAAGAATCGCAGTTTCGATCGCGTTGTATGCAGAATCGGTCATGCTTAAGGGTCCTGCGCGGCGTCGCCGGCGGGCTCACCCTGGCGTAGACGCAGCAGCAGATCGGCGATCAAACGCTGGTCGTGGCGGCCGGCGAACGTTGTCTCCACGATACGACGCAGCGCCTCGCGCGTTCCACCGTGCCGAGCGACGATCAACGGCAGTTCGGAATCCCGCGCCGAGGGGCTGCCGTGCCAGGAATGATAAAGCGGTGCGAAATAATAACGCTGGGCCGGGTCTTCGCGATCGCCGTTGTGTGCGACCAGAATCAGATCGCCGGCGCGATCACCGTGCGGGCCCACCGTCAGGTCGTGCAGCCTTTGCGGCATATCGACGTAGGTCGGATGCGGATGGGCGGCCAGATAGTCCGCGATCGGCTGGGTCTTGCCGTGCCCGGTATAGACCTCGAAGACCTGTTCGGCGTCGCTGTCGGACGCCGCGGTACGAACCAGGATCATGTCCAGCGTATCCCGCATTTCCGGTACGAGCAGGCCGTCTTCGTTGTTGCGATAGAACGCCTCGGCCGCGGTTTCGATATCCGCGGCGCGCGCGGGCTGGGTCCAGTCGCAGGGCGTATCGCGGGTGGCACAGGTGGTGCGATCGGCCACGTATACATAGGCCAGCGCGCCCTGGTAGGCGATCACGGCATCGAAGAACACGTCGTCATCGACATCCAGCGCATAGGGACGCAGGGTAAAGCCGGCGGCTTCGAGCACGTTGGGCGGCTCGCCCGCACCGTCGGTCGAAAGCGAGTGCGCGTCGTCGTGCAGCACGCCGGTATGGCCATGGTCCGAGGTGATCACGATATAGCGATCGTCGAGCTCGCCGGCCTCTTCCAGCGCTTCGTAGAGGTCGGCCATCATCGGCTCGAGGCCTTTCTTGAGGTAGTCGCGGCGCGAAACGTCCGGATCCGCGTCGGTGATATGGGCATAGTGATCCAGCCCGGGCAGATAGATCGTGATGACATCGGCGGCCAGTTCGTCCTCGATGAGGTCGTCCATGTTCTCGATGACCTCGGCGTCCAGCTCCTCGAACAGCGATAGCGACTGCGCGCCGGTGAGCTGGCCGGCCACATGTTCGGCAAACAGGCTCTGAAAGGCATCCAGCATGGCCGTACGGTCGGTGAGGATCAGACGATCAGCACCGCGATAGAACTGATGCATGCCCACCCAGATACGCGCACCCGGGTCGGTTTCGCGCAGGCGTTCATAGATGGTCGGCACTTCCAGCAGATCGTTCGCATAGCCGTCGGTATAGATCTTGAATACCTGCGTGGCTTCGGGAATCGTCACCGGCACGGGCGCGGCATACTCGCCGGTCGCACGAATGAAGTACTCGTTGCCGGCCACGCCGTGCTCGGCCGGATTGGCGCCGGTGACCGTGGTGGCCCAGGACACGGCGGTCGATGAGGGCAGCACGCTGACGATCGAGTCCTCGAACCAGGCATGGGCGAACTCGTGGCTGCCCTCGTCGCCCAGCAGGCGCGCCATCTCGGGCAGCTCGCCGGCGCGCAGCATGTCGTAGAGCAGGGGCCGATCGATGCCGTCGATGGCCACCAGCAGCAGCTTGGGCGCCTCGCGGGCGGCCGGTCGTGCGTCGGCATCTGTGTCGCGTAGTTCGACCTGTTCGCCCGCCACCCAGAACTGGGCGGCCTGCCAGGCGCAGCCGCTGGCCAACACGGCCGCGCAAGCACCCAGTACCAAGCCCGCGGCACGTGCCCGCCGACTGTTTGCTATTCCCACGCTCTGACTCCTTGTTCGCGTTGCTCGCGGCGACGCGGCTTTGCCCACGCGCAGCGGGCCACGCCCATTTTCGCGCGCAAAAAATAAACGAAACGGCGCCGCACCGCCTGCGTTTACTCCCAGATCGCCGCGCTGTCGGCCCACGCGGTCATTGGCCTGTACATGCTTGACGCCGCACTAACACCGGCCGTCGCAAAGTAGCGGCTCGTACGAGGCAAGTGGTCGACCGGGACATATCGCAGGCCACGAAAAAGGAGTTGTTATGCCCTTATTGTGGATGTTTGCGGGGCTGTTGGTCTTTGTGACCGGCTCCATGTTCTATGTGTACCGCCTTCGCGGCAACGTACGATACGACAGCTTCAAACAGTATCTGCGCAAGGGCTGGCCGATTTTCAGCCCGCTCAACTGCCTGTTGTATCTGTTTACCGAGCCCCGGGCACAAAAGCCGATCGCCGATACGGCGCGCTTTCCCGAGCTGGACGTGATTGAGCGTAACTGGCCGGTGATTCGCGAAGAAGCCCTCGCCCTGTATCGCAGCAACGCCTTCGAAGACACCCAGTCCACCGAGTCGGCGGCCTATTACGACATCGGCTTTCGTACCTTCTACAAGTACGGCTGGCGCAAGTTCTATCTGCGCTGGTATGGCACCACCCACAACTCGGCCCAGCGTCTGTGCCCACGGACCACGCGCCTGCTCGAAGGCGTGTCCTGCGTGAATGGCGCCATGTTCTCGGTGTTACCGGCCGGTTCCAAACTCACGCGTCATGCCGACCCGGCGGCCTGTTCGTTGCGGTATCACCTGGGCCTGGCCACGCCCAACGACGACGCCTGCTATATCAATATCGACGGCGAGGATTATTCCTGGCGCGACGGCGAGACGCTGCTGTTCGACGAAACCTATCTGCATTACGCCCATAACGATGCCGAACAGGATCGCGTCATCCTGATGTGCGATGTCGAGCGGCCGACGCGCGTGGTCGGCCCGGTCGTGAATTTCTTCTACAAGGCCATCATGCGCGCCACGCTCGTGCCCAACACCGCCGAGGACAAGCGCGGCCTGGCCAATCGGGTATTCGCAGGCCTCGCACCCGTGTTGGCGAACACGCGCGAACTCAAGCACACGCATCCAGCGCGTTACACCACCATCAAGTACTGCGTAAACGCGACACTGGTCATGCTGGCCGGCGGCCTGCTGCTGGGCGCCTGCATGGCCGTGTATTCGCTGGGCACCGCGCTTGCCTGATCGCCGCGCCGGTACCGGCCGGGGCCGGCCGGGCGCGCCCGACATCGACGAGGGCTGAAATCCTGCGTCGATGCGCGAACGAATACGGGCCGGCGCGTGCTCGTTCGAGCCACGCTGCGGTCATAATGGGCGATACCCCCCTTCGCAGGGGCGAACGTCACATGCGGGAGACGCCTGGCACGGATTTCGCTAACTGACAGCTGTCGTGAGTGAAAACCGGATCGGGCGCTTCAAGCATCGCGGCGCCCGTACCGTTACCGCGGAGTCCGCGTACGTGAAACGTATCGAATGCTAGAAAGTCTGGATACCCCGGCCGGGCGCTGGGCGCTGGCGCTGTGTACGGGCGCCGCCTCGGCAATCGTCGTGACCATCGTCTATGTCCTGCTGATCAAGGTGGCCTATCGGCTGACCCTGCGGCATACCGTCGCCCGGGAATTCCTGCGCCAGTGCGACAAGCCCGGCGCGGTGGTGGTGTTCTTCCTGACCCTGCAGGCGGTCTGGCATGCCAGCCCGGACGATATCCCCTGGATCGCGGCCATTCGGCATATGAACAGCCTATGCCTGATCCTGGCACTGACCTGGGCCGCGCTCTGTGCGATCACGGCCATCGGCGATCTCATCGTCAGCCTTAACCCGGCCGTGGAAGGCCGGCACCACTCGGCGCGCAAGCTCGAGACCCAGGCGCGTTTTCTCACCCGCGGCCTGACGGTGCTGGTGGCGATCATCGGCATCTCCACCGCGCTGATGACCTTTCCCTCGATTCGCCAGCTGGGCACCAGCCTGCTCGCCTCGGCCGGTATCGGCGGCCTGATCATCGGTTTTGCCGCGCGGCCGGTGCTGTCGAACCTGCTGGCGGGCTTGCAGATCGCGTTATCGCAGCCCTTTCGGATCGAAGACGTACTCAAGTTCAAGGACGAATGGTGCTGGGTCGAGGAAGTGACCATCACCTATGTCGTGCTGCGCACCTGGGATTTGCGCCGCTTGGTGGTGCCTTTGCAGTGGTTTATCGAAAACCCCTTCGAGAACTGGACGCGCCGGCCCACGAGCCTGATGGGCTCGGTATTCATGTGGCTGGACTACCGCATGCCGGTGCCGCCGCTGCGCGCCGAGTTCGAACGCCTGCTCAAGGCCGACAGCGCCTGGGACGAACTCATCGGCACCACTCAGGTGGTGGAGGCCGGCGAGCACGCCATGCAAATACGCTTTTTGATGAGCTCGAACGATTCCATCGCGCTGTGGCATCTGCGCTGTCGCATGCGCGAGGCGCTGCTGGATTTCGTACAGCGCGACTATCCGGACTATCTGCCGAACGTGCGGGCCCGTATCAACGAAGACGAAGTGCCCGAGCCGTCACGCCCACCCGACCCGACGCCCGATCAGGCCTGATCAGCCCTGGTCAGCCCTGTTCGACCTGCTCGGCCGCGATCTGGCGCAGGGCATCGGCCAATGTCTCGGGCGGCTGGGCGCCGGCCAGCAGATACTTCTGGGCGACGATGAACGACGGCACCGAAGATACGCCCAGCGACTGCCAGTAGCCGATTTCGTGTTCCACCTGCTCGGCATAGGCATCGCCGGCAACGATTTCGCGGATGCGCCCGCCATCGAGCCCCAGCGATTCGCCGATCGTGGCCAGCAGCGCTGGGTCCGTGGGGTTTTGCGCGCGACCGAAGTAGGCCTCGAACAGCGCCCGGTTGAACCCGGCGTCGCAGCCCTGCTCCTTGGCGTACGCCAGCACGCGATGCGTTGCGAACGTGTTCCACGAACGGCGCTCGAGCGCCTTTTCGAAATTCAGCCCCAGTTCGTGTGCCGCGGCGGTGATCTCATGCTGGGAGGCTTTCATCTCGGCCTCGCTACGGCCGTATTTGGCGCTCAGATGCTCGAGAATATCGCGGCCTTCGGCCGGCACGTCCGGGTTGAGCAGAAACGGATGCCATTCAACTTCCACCGCGAGTTCATCAGTCAGCAGCGCCAGCGCCTGCTGCAGGCGCGCATCGCCGATGGCACACCAAGGGCAGACCACATCGGACACCAGATCGATCTTGAGCGTTTGCATCGCTCGGCTCGTGACAGGATTTATGTACGGATAGTGCCGTTGCTTACGCCGGTTTCAAGCCGGTAACCGCCGCCATAGCCGCAGCTAGCCGCGGCGTCTACCGGCGGTGTCGTCGTCCGTGCCGCGCGACGCCGTGCTCTGCTGGAACTGCACCGCCATCGTGAGCGCACTCTCGCAAAACGCCATGACCCGCTCGAAATCGGCCTGGGGCAGCTGGCGCGCGGCTTCGTTGCCGCGATAAATATTCATCCACTGGCGATCGCGTTCGACCATGCCGGGCAACCGGCCCACGCCCCAGTCCTCGGCCAGAGCCCACAGACGCGGGTTGAAACCACGCACCAGCTGGATGAGAAACGGAATCGGATCGTTGCGGGCCAGCAGCGATGTCAGCCGCAGGATGAGATCGAACGACACCGTCGCCGAGCCCTGCTCCATGGCCTGCAGCACGGTCTTGTCCTCGAGGTCCAAAGCGTTGGCAAGTTCGTCGAGCGACAGCCCCGCGGTCTGGCGGGCATCCTGAATTGCCTCGCCGGCGCGTTTCATCCAGGCGCGCTGCTCGTCGGACAACAGCCGCCGCTGGGCGCGATCGAGAATGATGGTGCGCCCGATATCCAGCGTCAGCCCGCCCACGCGGCGGGTGAGCGCGCCCAGCGCCTTCTTCGACAGGCTGCCGCTGAGGCTCGCGAACTGCCCCAACAGATTGCTGCGTGCGCTTTCGCCTTTGTCTGCCATACGATTCGACCATCCGCGGCTGTATTGCAGCGCTGATCATGCACGCCCGGCGTGCGGTGCGCGAGTCGAACCGAGCGCGTTGTCGATTCGTCGGGCATGCGGTCGCGCCAGTCGAGGTCCAGGCGCTCACTACAAACGGCGGGACTTTCGATCCTCGAATCAGACCCAATCGACGGCCATTGCCAGATCGGCAACGAAACGCGCGTATTCGCTATGGTTCGCCGCAGCCGCGCCGCGGCGCAGCAGATAGGACGGATGCACGGTCAGCAGATAGCGCCGACCGTCGTGGTCGATGAACCGGCCGCGATCACGGCTGACGCGCACGTCGGCACCGAGCAGCGAGCGCCCGGCGGTGGCGCCCAGGCAAATCACGAGCTCCGGCGCCACCAGGCCGATCTCGGTGTCCAGCCAGGGGCGACAGGCCATGACTTCGGTTTCACTCGGGGTGGCATGCAGGCGCGTCTTGCCGCGTGGACTGAATTTGAAATGTTTGACGGCGTTGGTCAGATACACCCGCTCACGCGCGATCCCGGCCGCTGCCAGCGCGCGATCGAGCAGCTGGCCGGCCGGGCCGACGAATGGCCGGCCGGCAAGATCTTCGCGATCGCCGGGCTGTTCGCCTACGAGCATCACGCGCGCATGGGCCGGGCCTTCCCCGAACACGGTCTGGGTGGCGGGCTGCCAGAGCGGGCAGCTGCGACAGGTCGTCGCCTGCAGGGCGAGGCGTTCCAGCGAGGCGGGCGCGCTGGCTTCAACCGCCGCGGCATTGTCGGTGTCCGGGCTCGCCGGGCGCGGCCCGCAGCGCAGTTCGTCGCTGTGCCTGCGGTTGGCCTCCATGGCCTGCACGCGCCGGTCGGCATCGCGCAGAAGCGATGGAATGAGATGCGCCTCGGGCATGTTCTTCCAGTACTTCTGCGGCATTTCCGACTGCATCGCGCGAATCTTGACCCGTGCGGGGTTGAATATGCTGCGGTAATAGGTCTGCCAGGCAGCCTCCAGCCGATCGCCCTCGGGCGCGGCCGACTTGTCGGTGCCGGGCGAGAACCAGACATCGCCCTCGCCTTCCCAGTGCGCGCAGCCGAACGGGGTGAGAATTGACCAACGCATGTTGGCGAATCGGCGTTTGAAAAAGCCGCTGACGTACTCGACGATGAAATGCTCGGGCTCGAACCAGGCGACATAGCGCGGCTCGGCATCGGCAGCGCCCGGCTCATCGACTTCGCGAAAACGAACGAACGCCTTCATCTTGTGCACGTCGCGCCGTACGGCCTTGGCATAGGCCGTGAGGCGCACCACGTCGCGATCGCCGCTGAGCTGCAACAGATGGCGTTCGCCGTGGGTCAGCCGCCACAGCAGCCGATACAAAAGCGCCCAGCGATCATCGTCAACATGGCAGGCCACCGCGCGGGCCTGGTCGACGAAGGCCCTGGGCACCCGCCCCGCCGGCCGCGCTGGCGGCTTGTCGGCAGGCAGCGAGACTTTCGTATCCTGTGATTGCGCGCTCGGCTGCCACCAGACGCGCTCCGGCGGCGTATCGTCGGCCAGCAGCTGGCGCGCCCGGCCCTGCCAGCCGGCGAAATCCGGCGTAAAGCGTGCGACGACCTGATCCTTGGCGGTGGATGCGGCGTCGAATAGCGAAACCTGGAAACTCATCTAGAAATCGAAGGCCTGTTGCGCGGCCCGGGCGGGCGCAAAACGGGCTCGCAGCACGGCACTGGGTGCTTCGGACAAGGCCGGCTGGTGATTGGCGCAGACCACGAACGGCATGGCTTTCTTGACCCCGGCCTTCAACGCGACCAGATCTTCGAGGCGTATCTTCTGCCAGCGTCGAATCTTGAGCAGCTTTTGTACCGATTTGACGCCGAGACCGGGAACTCGCAGTAGCTGTTCGCGTGGGGCTCGGTTGAGATCCACCGGAAAATAACCGCGGTTGCGCAACGCCCAGGCCAGCTTCGGATCGACATCGAGATCGAGCATGCCGGCGGCCGCGAGATCGTCACTGCCGGCCGTTATTTCGTCGTGGCCATAGCCATAGAAGCGGATCAGCCAGTCCGACTGGTACAGCCGGTGTTCGCGCATGAGCGGCGTACGCCGGGCCGGCAGCTTGGCCGAGGCATCGGCAATAGGCGAAAAGGCAGAGAAATACACCCGCTTGAGCTTGTAGGCGGAGTACAGATTCGCCGTGGTGGACAGGATCTGGGCATCGGTGGACGGCTCGGCACCCACGATCATCTGCGTGGACTGACCGGCGGGCGCGAACCGGGGCGCGGCGATTCGCCGCGGCGACAGACTCGACGTTCGACGCGCCTCGCGCCGGCTGTCGGCATATTCGTCCTGGCGCGCCCGGATACGCGCCATCGACAGCTTGATGGTTCGATGGTCCTTTTCCGGCGCGAGATCGGCAAGCGCGATCCGCGTGGGCAGTTCGACGTTGATCGACAGCCGGTCGGCATAGGTGCCAGCATCGGCGAGCAGCTGGCCGTCGGCGTCCGGAATGGTCTTGAGGTGGATATAGCCACGAAAATCGTGGTCGATACGCAGCCGGCGCGCGACTTCCACCAGCTGGCCCATGGTGTAGTCCGGGCTCTGGATCACCCCCGAACTCAGGAACAGGCCTTCGATATAGTTGCGCTTGTAGAAGTCCAGCGTCAGGCGCACCACTTCGTCGACCGTGAAGCGCGCCCGTGCCACATTCGACGAATTACGATTGATGCAGTAGCTGCATTCGTAGACGCAGAAGTTGGTCAGCAGGATCTTGAGCAACGAAATACAGCGCCCGTCCGGCGCATAGGCATGGCAGATGCCCGAGCCTTCGCTCGAACCAACGCCCTTGCCGTCCAGCGAGTGTCGCCGGCGGGTGCCACTCGACGCACAGGAGGCATCGTATTTCGCGGCATCCGCCAGGATTTCGAGTTTCTTGAGCAGCTCCATAAGTGTAACTATATACAGCTACACGCGGTTTGGATTCACCTACCGGTGATTTTCGCCAGCATACACGGCGCGCAGTCGAGCCTGCTTCAAGCGATCGCCTTGTACCGGGCGGACGACTCGCCGCACACGCGCTCCTGCGCCGGCGCGGCACCGCCCAGCAGCTGTGCGGCGAGCGATTCCAGGCAGAACAGCGACAGAAACTGTTTCCTCTCGCCTTCACCGACCGACGTCAGCCGATACTGGCGCTCGGCCAACGTCGGATTGGGCTTGTTCACGCCATAGCGATGCACGTGCAGGCTATCGGCCGGCGCTTCGATGTATTCGATATCGCTGGCGATATCCACCATGAAGCCAATACGCCCGCCGGGCGCGGCCACCACGAGCACCTGGCTGGCGGCTCCTGCCGGTGCCTTGTCACCGATCAGCCGACGCAGATCCACGAGGGTTACGAGCTCGTCGAGGTGGCGGAATACGCCCTCGAATACCCCCGAACCACCCAACGGCGCATAGTGTTCCGGCATCGGCAGAACGGCGTCGAGTTGATCCATGAAAACCACGAATTTTCCGCCGGCTTGGAAGTGCAGGAAAGCAAAACGCCGCCACACGACGCTGCTTCGCTCGCGCTGTTCCGTGTCGGCGTTGAGTTCGGCGTGCACGCGCGCAATGTTGGCCAGCTCTTCACGAGCGAAAAGCGCGGTATGCGATACCAGCAGTGCATCGGCCGTGCCGGGGCGAGACAACAACCCGGTAACGCAATTGTCGGTCGATTGATCGGAAGGCATGGCCAGGGTCAGGCAATCCTGCGGCTGGTATTCGACCATGCTCATGATGTGCTCGACGGCCAGCGCCAGATTGCCCTGCCCCGTATCCAGCACCACCATCTGTTCAAGTCGACTCGCCGACGGCGCCTGGCCAAGCAGCACCCGCGCGTCGAACACCGGCACGATGTTCTTACGCAGGCGATGATTGCCCAGATAGCCGGGTAGCGCCAAAGCCGGCTCGATCAACGTATGGCAATCCGCGATTTCGCGCACCACGTCGGCATCGATAGCGAGCGTCAACGCCCCCGAACTCGCGATCACCGCACGCTGGCGGGCAGCCCCGCGCGCGTACCAGCCGGTACGGGCGGCGCGGGCGCCACGCCCGGCTTCGTCACCGACATGCACCATGCCTTTGATATCCAGCATGGCGTCGATATCGAGAACATAGACCGGGCTGTCACTCCCCGAACGGCAGAACACGCGATTCGCAAACAGCTCGATCGCGTCGTTTTCCTGATCGATCGCACTCACCTGCGACTCGTCCAGGGTCACCACGTCTTCCACCCGATCGACGACCACGCCGAAGCGACGTCCGCGCCCGGCCAGAACCGCCACGGTATGACCGTGTTCGACCGGTGCCGGCTCTCGACGCAGACCGAGCATGCGAGCCAGGTCCACGGCGGGTATCTGCGTCCCGCGCAGCGCGAAACTGCCGACCAGCCAATCCGCGACCCGGGGCATCGGCGCCGGCGGCTGTGCCAATGACACGACCTCGCGCAGCGAACCGACCTCGAAGGCAATTTCGCTATCGCCAACGCCGAGAATTCCGAACTTGTGCGTGCCCATCAGCCTTCGTTGGCTGCCTTGAGCCGGGCAGGCGCCGAACGACTTGGCGTGTTGGAACGCTCGTCCTTGCGCGTGGAATCGGTCAGTTCACGGATCAGACGGTCCACCTGATCGGCGGTACTGAGCTGTTCTTCGGTCGTGGTCGCGATTTCTTCGACCGACGATGTCGTCTGCTCAACGCCTTCGGCGATACGGCCGAAGGCATCGTGCGCGACGTGGATCACCTCGTTGCCGCTGTCGATACGCTTGAGCGACTGGCTGATCAGGCGGTTGATCTGGCGTGTGGCGTCGGCTGATTTCTCGGCGAGCTTGCGCACCTCGTCGGCCACCACCGAAAACCCCAGACCATGCTCGCCGGCACGCGCGGCTTCGATGGCCGCATTAAAGGCCAGCAGGTTGGTCTGCGAGGCGATTTCGCCGATCACTTTGACGATTTCGTCGATATCTTCGGCCGATTTCTGAATCGCTGCCATGGCCTCGGTCGAGTTTTCCAGCGCCTTTACGCCCTGGGCCGCTTCGCGCTGGGTCGTACGCGCCATTTCCCGCGTCAGCCGAGTGTTCTCCACGATCGAGGCAATCGAGGCATGCAGTTCCTCCACAGCGGCACGCATCGCTTGCGACTGCTGCTGGATATGCTCTTCGCGCTCAACCTGTTCGGTGATGTCGGTAGCGAACTTGACCACCTTGTAGGGCTCACCGTCGGCGTCGAAGATCGGATTGTAGGTCGCCTGAATCCAGATCCGCTGTCCGAAACGGCCGATACGCATGAAGCGGTCGCTTACATACTCGCCGCGGCCGAGCGTCTGCCAGAAATCGCGATAGGCACCGCTGGCGACATAGGACGGATCACACAGCAGACGATGATGCTGGCCGATGAGTTCGTCGCGCTGATAGCCCAGCGTATGCAGGAAGTTGTCGTTGGCGGTCAGGATATAGCCCTTGAGATCGAACTCGATCACCGCCTGCGAACGGGCAATGGCGTTGACCTTGCCTTCGAACTCGGTGTTGCGATGCTTGTCGTCGGTGATATCCGTGGCGAACTTGACCACCTTGTAGGGGCGGCCATGCAGATCGAAAATCGGGTTGTAGCTGGCCTGCAGCCAGATTTCGCGCCCGCCCCGGGCCACGCGTTTGAACTGGGCGGCGATGTATTCACCGGCCGCGAGCTTCTTCCAGAGCAGCTTGTAATCCTCGCTGTCGGCGTAGTCCTCTTCGCAGAACATGCGGTGATGCTTGCCCACTATTTCGTCGAGCCGATAGCCGACCACGTCGCGGAAGTTCTTGTTGGCCGTGATGATCGTGCCGTCGAGGTTGAACTCGATCACGCCCTGGGCGCGGTCGATCGCGGCGAACTTGCCATCGGCCTCGGCCTGCGCCCGGCGCTCGTCGGTGATATCGCTGGCGAACTTGACGATCTTGGTCGGCCGTCCGCGCGCGTCGAGAATCGGGTTGTAGATCGCCTGCAACCAGATCTCGTGGCCGTCCCGCGTGAAGCGTTGAAATTCGCCGGACACGAATTCGCCGCGGGCAAGACGTGCCCACAGATTGCGGTAGTCCTCGCTTTGCGCATATTCCAGATCGCACAGCCGGCGGTGGTGCTCGCCGACGAGTTCGGCTTCGCTGTAACCCATCAGGGCAAGGAAGTTGGCGTTGGCCTTGAGCACGTTGCCATCGAGATCGAACTCGATCACCGCACGCGAACGATCGATGGCCCGCAACAGGCTATGGGACTCGGCTTCCTGCATCTTCTGTGCCGTGATATCGGCCGCGAACTTGACCACCTTGTACGGCCGGCCATCGGCGTCCAGCACCGGGTTGTAGCTGGCCTGCAGCCAGATTTCACGCCCGTACTTATCGAGCCGGCAATATTCGCCGCTCATGAACTCGCCGCGCGCAAGCGCGCGCCAGAATTCGCGATAGGCCTCGCTCTCGACATAGGCGTTTTCGCAAAACAGCCGATGATGACGACCGCGAATCTCGTCCAGCGTATAGCCGGTGACGGCCAGGAAATTCCGATTGGCGTCCAGGATGATCCCGTCGAGGTCGAACTCGATCGCTGCCTGCGAACGATCCAGCGCGCTGAGCTTGCTGGCATGCTCCGCGCTGATCTGTTTTTCGCGCGTAATATCGGTGGCCAGCTTGATGATCTTGATGACATCGCCGGCCTCGTCGCGGATCGGGTTGTAGGTGGCACTCAGCCAGACTTCCCGGCCGTCCTTGGCCACCCGCCGGTATTCACCGCTATCGAAATGGCCGCTGCCGAGCCGCTCCCAGAATTCGGCATACTCGGGCTGCTCGACGTCTTCGGCCGTGCAGAACATACGATGATGCTGCCCCACGATTTCATCGAAGCTATAGCCCAACGTTTCCAGGAAATTGGCGTTGGCGTTGAGCACGAGTCCTTGTGGATCGAACTCGATCACGGCGCTGGCCTGACCGATTGCGTGACGGAGCGCCTCAAGTTCGGCTGTCGCGACGGTAGAAGAATCAGTCATGTAAGTCCGCCTGTGTTGATAGGGCAGTAAAGTGTTCTGACGACGTACAAGCCGATCAAAAACCGCTCGATCGCGCTACGACACCGTTGGCGTACAAATCGGCGCGTCGGCCCAAAACTTTATTGCCGGGCGGCACCGTGGCGAGGTCGCGATAACGACCGCTGCAGTGACTTACGGCGGCCGCTTGCGCGGCTGTTCTGGCCACGTCCAGCCAATACACCGGCGCTCGACATGCGCTAGCATTCGGGCATGGCAATGAATGCAGAAGCCGCTGCGGCCCCCACCAGCCTCGACGAGGTCGTGGCTTCGGTACACGACACCGTTGTCGCCACCTGGGGCGACTTCGTCGCACACCTGCCGTTCATCGGAATATCGCTCGCGATCATCGTGCTGACCTGGCTCGGGGCCTGGCTGAGCACGCTGTTCGCAGCGCGTCTGGCCGGCAAACGAACCCGCCCTTCCCTGCGCCGCCTGATCGATCGACTGCTGTCGCTGGGGATCTGGGCGCTGGGGCTGACGCTTGCCGCCGTCGTGGTGTTTCCCGGCCTGTCGCCGGCGAAGGCGCTCGGCGGTCTGGGGCTGCTGTCGGTGGCCGTGGGCTTTGCCTTCAAGGACACCTTCGAGAATTTCTTTGCCGGCATGCTCATGCTCTGGAAATACCCCTTCGAAAGCGGGGATTTCATCGAAAGCGGCGAGATCATGGGCCGGGTGGAACGGGTCAACGTCCGGGTGACCCATATCCGCCAGGTCACTGGCGAACTGCTGATCGTCCCCAATGCGAGCCTGTTCAAGAACTCGGTGCTCGTACTCACCAATCAGCCGGTACGCCGTATACATGTCGCCACCGGCGTGGCCTACGACGAGGACCTGGGTGTCGCACTCGAGTTGATCGAGACCGCCGTGCGCGCCTGCGAGAGCCGGGTCAAGGATTACCCCGTACAGGTCTTTGCCACCGGCTTTGGCAGCAGCAGCATGGATATCGACGTGAGCTGGTGGTGCGATTCGACGCCGCTGGGTACGCGCAAATCGCGTAACGAAGTCGTGGTGGCGATCAAGGCGGCCCTGGATCAGGCCGGTATCGAAATTCCCTACCCCTATCGAACGCTGCATTTCCGCGCGCCGATTCCGGTCGCAAACGAGCCTTCAACGCCCGGCTGAAGCTTCGGCGCAAGCGCCGATACAGAAAAGTGCCACCGGTCGCAGCGGCGCCGGCAGTGCCAGCAGATCGGCAAGACGGCGGTCGTCGAAGCCGGCCACGATAACGCCATCCAGCCTTTCGGCCAGCGTGGCCAGATGCATGTTCTGCAACACTGCGCCCGCTTCGATATGCACGTAGCGTTCACCGCGTCGGCCGTCGGGCTGCTGATCCACAAAATGCGCGTTCGCCGCATCATAATCAGCGGCCACGACCAGCACCGCCGCCGCGTGTTCCAGCCAGGCATCGTCGGCCAGCGAAGTCTCCCTTAGTGCTTCGGGCGAAATCGCTTTCAGCCATTCGCCAAGCCGCGCGTCGGGCGTATCGAGCGCGTACAAACCGGATTTCGAGGCTTCCAGCCGCTGGACGACCGCAAACAGACGTAGCGGATAGAGCCCATGCGCCGACGGCGCGTTGCGTTTGCCCGAGCTCGAGCGCCCCTGTGCGCAGTGGACGATACGCTCGAGCGCTGCCCGGCTGATGGGGGCATCGCTGTATTCACGGACGCTGTGCCGGCACGCGATCAGCGTGTTCAAGACAGCCCGTGGGTCCGACGGTCGAGTGGTCACTGCTTGCGAAAACGGGGCCGACGACCGGCCCCGTTTGTTGCGCTCTGCGTTCTGCGCTCTAGGCGAGGAAGCCGATGAGCGCTTCGTTGAACTCGTCGGCGTGCGTGGCGTTGATGCCGTGCGGGCCGCCTTCGATGAGCTTCAGCGAACTGTCGGCGATGGCGTCCACCGAACGCTTGCCGCTGACTTCGAACGGCACGATGCCGTCCGAATCGCCGTGGATGATCAGCGTGGGCACATCGAATTTCGCCAAATCGTCGCGAAAATCCGTGCGTCCGAATGCGGCGATGCAGTCCAGTGTGCCCTTGGGCGAGGCGAACCAGGCGATATTCCGGTGATACTGGCGATTGGCGTCGCTCACGAGCAGACCGCCCTGTTCGGTGGAGAAGAAGTTGCCGGAGAAGTCTTCGAAGAAGGCCGGCCGGTCGCTCTTAACCCCGTTCTCGAAGTCGGCGATGGTGGCATCGTCCAGACCACCGTCGGGATTATCGTCGGCCTTGTAGAGATAAGGCGGCACCGCGGCGGCGAGTACGGCCTTGGCCACGCGATCGCTGCCATAGGTACCGATATAGCGGGCGACTTCGCCACCGCCCATGGAGAAGCCGACCAGCGTCATGTCGGACAGGTCCAGATGCTCGACCAGCCTGTTCAGATCGCGGGCGAGCGTGTCGTAGTCGTAACCGCCGAACGGCTGCGACGATTTGCCGAACCCGCGCCGATCGTAGGTGATGACTCGATAGCCGGCGTCGACGAGCGCCGGCGCCTGGTTCTCCCAGGAGCGCCCGGACAAGGGCCAACCGTGGATGAGCACCACCGGCTTGCCGCTGCCCACGTCCTCGTAATACAGCTCTACCGGCGCATCGTTTTCGCGATCGACTTCAATAAATGCCATAACGCGTTCTCTTGTCGAATAGTCATTCAAGAACATGGGTCGACTCAGGCCCGAGACAAGTGGCGCCCGGGTTGGCCACAGCGGCTAACGTAGCCACGTGTCCCGTACTCACCCATTCGGCCACCATGGCCAACCCGGCATAAAGACAGCTGCCTGCGTCAGCTGTTTCCATCGCCATCGAAGGCTAAACGTCGGCAGCTGTGCGTTTTTATTTTCAATGGCTTCGCGGCCGCCGGCCGTGGCGCGCGTACGTTCGCACACGCGCATCATCAGCCCGAAAAATTATCCATCGTCAGGCCGGGTTGATAGTCTTGCCCGCCGTCTCGATTGCCTTGCGCACAATTCAATGCCCGATTCACAGCCGCGTCCCATTCCCAACGCGCGCGTTTCTGCCCGCGCGATCTACCAGACCATTCGCCGCGACGGCGAAGAAGAAATGGCCCGGCCCATGGGCTCGTTGTGGTGGTCCGGCGTGGCGGCCGGCATCGCGATTTCCACATCGGTAATCGCCGAGGGCCTGCTGCAAACCAGCCTGCCTGACAGCCCCTGGCGGGAACCGCTGGCGGCGTTCGGTTACTGCGTAGGGTTCGTGCTGGTGGTGCTCGGGCGCATGCAGCTGTTCACCGAGAACACGATCACCGCCGTGCTGCCGCTCATGGCCCGCACCAACCGCGAAGCGCTGGCGTGCATCGCGCGGCTATGGAGCGTGGTGTTCATCGCCAACATGTGCGGTACGCTCGTTGCGGCGACCTTTACCGATGTGGTGGGTTTTGCCACGCCCGAGCAGCTTGCCGCATTTCACGAGGTATCGCGGCCGCTGCTGGATAAGAACTGGCTGGATACGCTGCTGCACGGTATTCCGGCAGGCTTTTTCGTTGCCGCCATGGTGTGGATGCTGCCCAATGCCCGCGGCTCCGAGATCGGCGTAATCGTGATCGCGACCTATATCATCGCCATCGGCGGCTTCGCCCATGTGGTGGTGGGTTCGATGGAGGCATTCCTGCTGGTGCTGGCCGGCGAAATCGCGATCTTCGATGCGCTCTGGGGCTGCCTGCTGCCGGCGCTGATCGGCAACGTGCTCGGCGGCACGGTTCTGTTTTCGCTGCTGGCTTATGGCCAGGTTCGCCTCGAACTCGACTAGGGTCTGTGAACACTCGTGCCAATCGCTGCGTTGCTATACAACGCGCACCGCGCCTTGTCTTACGATAGGGCGCGGGGCGACGATTTCATTCGCATTAACAGGTCCTAGATCGCATGGCCCTTACGATTTCCAACCGCGTTACGATCGCTGATTCGGATATCGAATGGCATGCCGTACGTGCTTCCGGCGCCGGCGGGCAGAACGTCAACAAGGTGGCCACGGCCGTACACCTGCGCTTCGATATTCGTGCGTCTGCGTTGCCCGATATCTACAAGGAGCGACTGCTGCAACGCCGCGATCGCCGTATCACACGCGACGGCGTGATCGTCATCAAGGCACAGCAGTTTCGAAGCCAGGACAAGAACCGCGAGGATGCGCTCGCCCGTCTGCAATCGATCGTGGCTGGGGCCACCGCGGTAGCGCGCAGGCGTAAGGCAACGAAACCCTCGCGCCGCGCCAAGCGCAAACGCGTGGATGACAAGACACGACGCGGGCGGACCAAGGCGCTGCGTACGCCGCCCTCACGCCACGATTGAGGCACGGGCTTGCAGACCTGTTAATCCGCCACCAAAGCTGCCGACTGCGCCAGCTGCCTTCGAATGTTTTCAAACGCCATCAAAAGATAACCGTTGGCCCCTGTCCGTCGTTTCTTTCAATGGCCTCACGGCCGTTCACCGTGGCGCCTGCGTTCGCACACCCGCGTTATCGCCCGGGACCTTCTCTGCTTCCACGCCGGGTAATGATGTAGGGTGGCCGGTTATTATTTTGCACCGCACCATGCGGCCATGGAGTCTGTAGGCGAGCGCCCCCGGTGATGCCGTGGGGTCAATCGATACTGCCTCGTGCCGATAGCGGACATGTTGACAACGATATATCGACTCAATGAATCAATCATCAACGGCGCCGGGCGCCGCGCACGCATCGCGCTGGGGCGATCCGATCACGCTGATTCTCAGCCTGGGTTTCGTGGCCGTGTTTCTCGGCCTGTCCCTTTACGATCTGGACGGCGTGGCGAACGCCATTTCGACCGGCTTTGCCTGGACCGCGGCTTCGCTGGGCACGTATTTCGAATGGCTGCTTCTGGCCACGTTCTTCATCGGTATGGGCGTAGCCTGCACACCGGCCGCGCGGGCCCGCATCGGCGCGGTCGATACGCCGGAACTGAGCACCTTCAAGTGGCTATCGATCATCATGTGCACGCTGCTGGCCGGCGGCGGCGTGTTCTTCGCGGCCGGCGAGCCCGTCTATCACTTTCTGACCACGCCGCCGGCGTTCGATAGCGAGGCCGGCACGGCCGCCGCAGTATCCGACGCTCTGGCGCAGTCGTTCATGCACTGGGGGTTTCTGGCCTGGGCGGTGCTGGGGTCGCTGACTGCGATCGTGCTCGCCCATGCCCATTACGACAACGGCGAGCCCCTGCGCCCGCGCAGCCTGCTGCTGCCGGTGCTCGGCCGGCGTGTCGTCCATGGACCCATCGGCAGCGTGATCGACGCGGTCTGCATTATCGCCGTGGTCGCAGGCACGGTCGGGCCGATCGGTTTTCTGGCCACCCAGGTCAGCTACGGGCTGCATGAAATCTTCGGTCTCGCCGAGGGCCTGCCCAGCCAGCTGTCGATTCTGGTCGTACTCGGCGTGGTCTATGTGACATCGGCGGTCACCGGCATTAACCGTGGCATTCAGCTGATGAGCCGCTTCAACGTATTTCTCGCGCTGGGCATCGCCGCCGTCATCTTCGTGTTCGGGCCGACGCTGTTTCTGGTCAACGCCTATAGCCAGGCCTTCGGCGACTACATCAGTTCGTTCATGACCATGGCCACGATGAACGCCCAGACCGCACCGGCCTGGTGGATGAAATGGTGGACGATCTTCTTCTTTGCCTGGTTCATCGGCTACGGCCCGCTGATGGCGATTTTCGTCGCACGTATTTCCCGCGGGCGCACCATCCGGCAGATGATCATATCGGTGGCCATTCTGGCCCCGATCGCGACCACGGTCTGGTTTACCCTGCTGGGCGGATCGGGCATTCATTATCAGATGAGCGGCGTGTTCGATCTAAGCGATGCGCTGGCGGATTTCAAATTCGATGTCGCTACCCTCACCGTGGCCCAGGCGCTGCCGGGGGGCGCTGCCATGGCATTGGCGATCATGGTGCTTACCTCGATCTTCGTCGCCACGACCGGCGACTCCATGAGCTATGCCATTGCCGTGGTGGCAGCCGGCCATGACGAGCCCGCCCCGCTCATGCGCGCGCTGTGCGGCATCATCATGGCGGTGATGGCCGGCGTACTCCTGACCATGGGCAGCGGCCAGATCGGCGCGTTGCAGCAGCTGATCGTGATCACCGCCATTCCGGTATCGCTGGTACTGCTGCCTTCCCTCTGGACGGGGCCAAAAACCGCGTATGCCATGGCGCGCGCGCAGGGTATCGTGGCGGATCCGACGTAATCGAACCAAAACGAGGTCGACGGGATCGGGCCGGTTGAAAATGGGCCTGCTCAAGCCATCCCCGGCGTGGCCGGAGATTGGCTACGTCTTTGAAAACAAAAGAGGGATGCTCGGCGCGCCAAGTTTTCGGACGCCAACGGGCCCGCCGGATCGTGGCTGCCCTTGCGAGCGGTTACATTCGTAGAGCCCGCTGATTGCAACCGACTAACGTGATAAAAGGCCCGTTCGCCCAGACCACACAGGTTCTGCCTTGACCCAGCCGCGCGCGACAACCAAGCCGGGTGCGATCGATCGACGGCTGATCGAGCGCTGCCTGAACGATCGCAGTGGCGGACTGGGATTTCCGCCGGTATTGGAGCGATCCTACGAAAGCTACCGCCGGGAATATCGCGCACGCGTGATGAGCAGCACGATTGTCCCATCGCTGCTCATCTACAACCTGTTCCTGGTGATCGACTACCTGCTGTTGCCCAGCACGTTCGCAATCGCCCTGTTCTGCCACCTGCTCGTAGTCACACCGCTGTTGCTTGTCGCCGACCTCGTCGTGCGTCAGCGCCCCGGTTTGTGGGTGCGTGAATGCCTGTCGGCCAGCATGCCGCTGGCGATGGCGGCCCAGCTGCTGTTCATCTTCTATCTCAACCGGGGTGTCGATAACGCCGAGCATTATCAGTACGCCATTTCCGGCATCCTGACCTATGCCAACGTCAATCAGAAGCCGCCGTTTCGTTTTGCCCTGGTCAGCACCCTCATCCTGGTGGCCGGATACTGCAGCGTGCTGGTCGCCGCGCATACCGATTTCCCGACCTTGCTGGTCGGTATGTCGCTGGTGAGCGGTGTGGGCTATGTGACCCTGGTAGCCAATTACCGCATGGAACGCGATGCCCGGTACGCTTTTCTACGCCGCACGCATGACCGCCTGGAATACGAAATTTCCGAGCATGCGGCGACCCATGACCCGTTGACCGGACTGGCCAACCGGCATGAATTCGATCGGCGCAGTGCCCGACTGCAGGCCGATCGACGCCTGTCGAACACGAGCATTGGCGTTCTCATGCTCGATGTCGACAACTTCAAGGCCTACAACGACCACTTTGGACATCCGGCCGGCGATGCCTGTTTGAAGCGAATCGCCGCTGCGATTTCAGCCCAGCTGCGTAACGACGACGATCTGGCCGTTCGCTACGGCGGCGAAGAGTTTCTGGTCCTGCTGTTCGACACCACCCTGGCCGACACGGCAGTGATCGCTGAACGACTGCGCCACACTATCGAGACGTTTCGAATGCCGCATGTGCAAAGCCACACGCACGTGACCCTGAGCATCGGCGCGGCTGCCGGGCGTCTGGCCGATCAGCCCCTGGCCGAACTCATCACGCGCGCGGATGCGGCGCTTTACGACGCCAAACGCGCCGGGCGAAACCAGGTCTCGCCGTGTGTCGAGGCTGCGCATGACGCCTCTGCAAACGCGCCGAGATAACGGGCAGCGCGGCATCCATGCTGGCGCCGTGTGTAATCGATGGCACGACGTTACACAGGCACATGTGCAGGCGACTTAAGGCTCTCTGACCTCAGCCGCTGCGTACTCGCTTTGCGCCTTCGACGGCCGGCTGGGCCTGCATTCGCGCCGACGCCGAGGTCTGTGCGGTGGTGCTCGCACCGAGCAACTCGGCGAACAGCGTCGCCGCGGTCGGGCGGCTGAAATAAAAACCCTGCATGCTGTCGCAGGCCTCGGCCCGCAGGAACGCTTCCTGTTCTGCCGTTTCCACGCCCTCCGCAATCACGTTCAGGCTCAGGTTCTTGCCCATGGTGATGATCGCCCGGGCGATGGATTGATCGGTCCGGTTCGTGGCCAGCTCGCTCACGAATGAGCGATCGATTTTGAGCGTATCGACGGGCAATTCGCGCAGCTGGGTCAGCGACGAATAACCAGTGCCGAAATCGTCGATCGCGATCATGACGCCCAGTTTCTTCATCTCCGCCAACAGGGCGAGCGCTCTGGCGATATCCCGCATCACCGCGGTTTCGGTAATTTCCAGCTCGAGCAGGTTCGGCGCCATACCGGTGCGCTCGAGAACAGCGCGTACATGTGAAACCAGGGTCTGATCGCTGAGCTGGACCGCCGAGATGTTCACGGCGATTGGAACCGGCGGCAGGCCGGCGCGCTGCCAGGCCATGTTCTGTTCGCAGGCGGTTTCCAGTACCCATCGACCGATGGGCACGATCAGCCCAAGCTCTTCGGCCAGCGGCAGGAACTGACCCGGCATCACCGTGCCCAATTCCTCGCAGTGCCACCGCAGCAACGCCTCCACGCCGACGATCCGGCTGTCCGCCAGGCTGATCTTGGCCTGATAAGCCAGTTCGAACTGGTCTTTCTCCAGCGCACAGCGCAGGTTGTTTTCCAGGCGCATGCGAACCAGCGATCGATGCTCGAGCTCCGCGGCATAGAATTGATAGTTGTTCTTGCCCTCGTCCTTGGCACAGTACATGGCCATATCGGCCTGTTTGAGAAGGCTCGATGCGTCGCGGGCATCCTGCGGATAGATCGAGATGCCGACACTCGCCGTGACCCGGTAGTCGTGGCCGTTCAAACAGACGGGCTGCAGAATGGTATCCAGGATCGTGTCGGCGACCGCCTCGAGCGCGCCGGCGCGCTCGTCCTGCTCTATGAGTACGACGAACTCATCGCCGCCCAGGCGTGCCACCATATTCGTCGGCGATGTACAGGCACGCAATCGTGAGGCCACCGTCTGCAACAGCTGGTCACCGGCCTCGTGGCCCAGCGAATCGTTGATGAACTTGAAACGGTCCAGATCGATGAAGAGCACGGCAAAGCGATGCTCGGCGGCGATCGCCATGGTCAACGACTGGTTGAACAAGGTTCGGTTGGGCAACCGGGTCAACGCATCGTGGGTGGCTAGAAATTCGATATGCTTTTCGCTTTCCCGACGCCAGGCTTCGCGCTCGAGGTTTTCCAGCGCGAAAACCACGTTCGCGACCATGCGTTCGATCAGCCGGACGCCGTCCCGACCATAAGCACCCTTGTGTGTGGCCACAAACAACATCACGCCGATGGTCGTGCCCGCCTTGATCACCGGCACAGCCGCGGCCGATTTCAACCCCATGCGCCTGCCAAAGCGACGCCAGGGCAGAAGCCGGCCGTCGTGGACATAGTCATCGGCGACCTGGGTACGCGCACTGTGATAACACCGCGCAACCAACCCGTCGCCCAGCCGGCTATGCGGGTCCAGGGGTATGATCAGCTCGCGAACATCGGCCGAGATTGAACTCGCCGCGCCCACCACGCACAACGCCTGTTTCTCCGCGTCGACCCGCAGCACGGCCGCGATCACGACGTCGTCGTTGGCCACGGCCGCCTCACACACCTGTTGATACAGCTCCTCCGGCGTATCGGCCCGCAGCAACGCCTCGTTCGTGGCGCTGAGCGTGGCATACATCCGGCTGAGCCGATCGCGTGCCTGTTCGGCCAGCTTGCGATCGGTAATATCGTGCACGATGCTCACGATCACCCAGCGCCCCTCGACAAACAGCGCACAGCGCCGGCGCTCGACGATCATGGAGCCGCCGCGGCCGAGCCGGCTGCGGTCCTCGACGGTAAGCCGCCCGACCGCGATGACGCGGTCGTATTCGGCCTCGAGCATGCCCCGGTCAACGCCCAACATCTGATCGGGAGTCGACGCCATGAACGTTTCCCGCGGGTGGCCGGTCAATTCGCAGGCAATATCGTTAACGTAGAGAAAACGCATGGTCTCGCGATCGACCACGAAGATCATGTCGTGGGAGGCATCGATGGCCGTGCGCAGCTGCTCGAGCTCGCGGTAGCCGCGATGCTGCCGCGTGACATCGCGGGCCAGGCCCTGCCAACCGCGAACGACCCCGTTTTCGTCCCGTTCGCATTGCGCGGCGATGCTCAGGTGCCGAATCGAACCGTCTGCCCGTATCCAGCTCACCGAGGCATCGGCTACGGCCTGTTCAGGCAGCGGCCAGCCGGCCCGGTCGACAACGCCGAGGCCGACCTCGGCCGGCAGACGCCCCTGCCACGCCTGTACATCGATATCTCCACGCTCGACCGCTGCGCCTTGTAACGCGACGAAGCGACCGGCCTGATCGCAGCGCCAGTAAAAGTCCGACACGAGCGCTACCAGGTGCCCGAGATCAGCGGGTTGCGGGTTATTGTTATCCGTCATCGCCGCCTCTGGTCCGGATTGCGGCACGCACACACGTGGTCGCGGCTGCGAGGGGTCTGAAAACCCCGAACTATCGTCACAACGATATCGGCGCGTTCCGGATAAACTTCAACATTAGCGAATGTTATTGATTTGGCTGCGATGTGCCAACGAGCCGGGGCACTCGCCAGGCGCGATGGCCGTCAGCCGGCTAGCCGCTGCGGCCGCTGGCCTGAACTCGAGCTATATGTTCGGCGCCAAGACAGCCGAGCCAGTTGGCCGTTTGCTAGGGCTTCACGGCCGACCACCGCCGCACGTATGCCTCACGCGTACGCCCGGCATCGACCCGAAACATCATCAACTTCTTACCGCGTTGACGGCGCGGTGCGGCTGGGCCCATGCAAGGCCACGGGCGAGTCGATGGCGCAGACGCTGCCAGGACAGGGGCCGACGGGTCGCACACCCGTTTATTCATCCTTAACCTGTGCGCATGCGTGACTCCGACGACCTGTTCGCTCAGCTTGCCCGTTCGCGTTTTCGTAGTCGCTTCCGACTTGGCGCGCGCGAACTTAATTACCTGGAACGGCGTGGGCTCGATACCGTGCTCGACCACGCCGAAACGTTTGTTGCCGAGCGGCTGGCACCGGCCCAACCGAAAAACGATGGCCGCCAGACGCCCATGCGCAACCACCCGGTATTCATCGCCCAGCACGCCACCGCCACCTGTTGTCGCAGCTGTCTGGAAAAATGGCACCGACTACCGAAGAACACCGCTCTGAATGCGGCCCAGCAGTCCTATGTGGTCGGCGTGATCCGGCGCTGGCTGGAACGCCAGCGCTGATCTAACGCGCTGATTCGTCGGCGCTATTCGCCGCGGTTCGCGATCGTCTGTAGTTGATCGATGCGCTCGGACGCCTGGGCCTTGGTCAGGTTGGGGTCAAAGCTTTCGTTGGCTTCCTCGCACAGCGTCTGCAGATAGGACTTCTGCGCGCCGGTCATCGCTTCGTTACCGGTCGTCCAGTTGGACGGATCCTTTTCGGTATTGCTGTGGTCCGGCTGGGCCTGTGGTTTGTTGTCATCGGTCATGGCATTTACCTGTCGATAGTAGATCGTCTTTTTACTGTACGCATATACACACTGCACGGATGCAGCGGGACGCGTTCGCCACCTGACCTGAGTCCGTACCGGACTCGGCAGGCCGCTCCACCGCCGCGTCGCGTTCGACGCGCGCTTGCGCCCGGCATGCGACAGTAAACTTCCACAACCCAATACCGGACCATTCAATCACTGCATCGGAGGGACCATGCGACTAGACGACGACCTGCAAGCACTGATCGAAAAAATCGACCTCGAAGCCCCGGATGGCGACGGCTCGCGTTTCGACGCCGGCGAACGCCAGCTCATGCGGGAGGCGGTGCAGGCATCCCAGACCCGCCGTGACCACGGCGATCAGGCCAGTGCAAGCCATTTTCGCCGCGAACTCGATTTCTTCGTCGTGTGTCTGGGGTACGGTCTGGTCGCATTCGCTGTACTGGTGATGATGCGCTGGTCGGCGGCCGAGCCGCTCGGTGCACCGGGGGTGTTCGGACTCGCCTTTCTGACCGGGGTCAGCGGTGCCGTGTTCCGCCATTTCTATCTTCGTCCGAGCGCCGATAATCGCAGCCTGGTGCTGGCGGCGGCCGCCCTGGTGATGCTGATCTGCCTGGTCGCGCTCGTGGCCGCCCACGCCATCGGCGGACTGCTGGGGATTGTGCTCGGCGCCGTATTCTTCCGTGCGCTGGTGCGTCGGCGCGGCAGACATCCCGAACCGAGCCGTACCGCTACGAATTGAACCGGGAGCGCGGTTCGTCTGTCTTGCCTGGACTAAAGACGATCCATCCCAGACGCGCATAAAAAAAGCGGGGCCGAAGCCCCGCTTTTTTAGTGGACGATCGCGGGCGAGCCCGCGATGTCACGATGCCGCCGGCGTTTAGCCGAACTGGTTCATCGTGTTGTCCTTGCCACCGGCCTTCAGCGCGCTTTCACGCGAGAAGAATTCCTTGTGGTCATCGCCGATGTTGGAACCGGCCATGTCCTGATGCTTGACGGTGGCGATACCTTCGCGGATTTCCTTGCGCTGCACGCCTTCCACGTAGGCCAGCATGCCCAGATCGCCGAAGTAGCCCTTGGCGAGCTGATCGGTCGACAGTGCGGCCGTGTGGTAGGTCGGCAGCGTGATCAGATGATGGAAGATACCGGCCTTAGCCGAGCCTTCCTTCTGGAAATCACGCGTCCATTCGTCGGCGACCTTGCCCAGCTCGGTTTCGTCGTACTTGACGTCCATGAGGCTGTCGCGGTCGTAGGCCGACAGGTCCTTGCCTTCCTCGGCCCAGGCGTCGTACACCTGCTGACGGAAGTTCAGCGTCCAGTTGAACGACGGGCTGTTGTTGTAGACCAGCTTGGCGTCCGGCACTTCCTTGCGGATACGATCGACCATGCCGCCAATCTGCTTGACGTGCGGCTTCTCGGTCTCGATCCAGAGCAGATCGGCGCCGTTCTTGAGGCTGGCGATACAGTCCATGACCACGCGGTCTTCGCCGGTGCCCTTGCGGAACTCGAACAGGCCCGAGGCCAGGCGCTGCAGACGCACGAGCTTGCCGCCCTGCTTGATCACGACGTCGTTCGGGTTGATTTCCGAGGCGTCCTTGATCTCTTCGCCGGCGATGAAGCTGTTGTACTGGTCGCCCAGGTCGCCCGGCTCGTTGGAGACGGCGATCTGCTGGGTCAGGCCCGCGCCCAGGCTGTCGGTACGGGCGACGATGATGCCGTCGTCCACACCCAGCTCGAGGAACGCATAGCGCACGGCGTTGATCTTGGCCAGGAACTGCGAATGCGGCACGGTGACCTTGCCGTCCTGATGACCGCACTGCTTGACGTCGGAGACCTGGTTTTCGATCTGGATGGCGCAGGCGCCCGCCTCGATCATCTTCTTGGCCAGCAGGTAGGTGGCCTCTTCGTTACCGAAACCGGCATCGATATCGGCGATGATCGGAATCACGTGGGTTTCGAAGTTGTCGATCTTTTCCTGAGCCTTCTTGGCCGCGGCGTCGTCGCCGGCTTCCTTGGCCTGTTCCAGATCGCGGAAATAGTGGTTGAGCTCCCAGGCGTCGGCCTGCTTGAGGAACGTGTAGAGCTCTTCGATGAGCATCGGCACGGTGGTCTTTTCGTGCATGGACTGATCCGGCAGCGGGCCGAATTCGCTACGCAGGGCCGCGACCATCCAGCCCGACAGATACAGATAGTTGCGCTTCAGGCTGCCGAAATGCTTTTTGATCGAGATCGCTTTCTGCTGCCCGATGAAACCGTGCCAGCAACCCAGCGACTGGGTGTACTTGGAGCTGTCCTTATCGTAGGCCGCCATGTCTTCGCGCATGATCTTCGCGGTGTACTTGGCGATATCCAGGCCCGTATGGAAACGGTTCTGGGCGCGCATACGCGCAGCGTGCTCGGGATTGATGGCCGACCAGGCGCTGCCCTGGGCGTCGCGCAGCGACGCGATCGCATCAACGTCCTTCGAATACTGTGACATGTTCATTCCTCAACAATTGACGAGTAGAAGCGAGCGCAGCCGATGGTAACAACCTGAGGATCGAGCCGATCGGCCGCTGACGGAGCGCATTCTAAGGTCGTTCGCCCGATGCGAACAGTAAATGCGCTCAATATTCGCCATTCATAATATGAATATAGCAACCGCTCCGAGACCGGCCCGGCAGCCGGTTTTCGATACCTCGCGATCACCTTGCGTGGCCAGCGGCGCCGACCGGATTACTATTGATCCGGCACGAAAACCGCCCGCCAGCTCGGCGCTTCGGGCGCCGGATCGATACTCGTCGGGCCGTTCCGTGAACCTCAGGCAAGCGAGTCCGGCGGCGCGCGGGCTAGTCGCCGTCAGAAGCGCCGGCGCAATGGGCTTCGGCGTCGATTAGCCGACGCTTGCGCTCGATGCCCCAGCGGTACCCGGACAGGCCGCCGTCGCTGCGCACCACGCGATGGCAGGGAATGGCGAGCGCCAGCTTATTGGCCGCACAGGCGCCGGCGACCGCCCGTACCGCGCGCGGCGAGCCGAGTCGGGCTGCGATCTCGGCATAGCTGGTCGTCTGGCCGGGCGGAATATGCATTAACGCCTGCCATACCCGCTGCTGAAACACCGTGCCACGAATATCCAGGGGCAGCCGAGCGAGCTGGGACCCGGGCGCGGTGACGAACCCGACCACCTGCGCGACATAGCTAGCGAACATGCTGTCGTCACCAATCAGCCGCGCCTGTCCAAAGCGCGCCTCGAGTTCGCTGAGCAGCTGTTCCGGCGTATCCCCGAGGCTGATGGCACAGATACCGCGTTCACTGCCGGCCACCAGCACGGTACCCAGACAGCATTCACCCAGCGCGAAGCGGATGACCTGATCCGGCGCACCGGCGCGGAATGCCCCCGGCGTCATGCCCAGCGCTGACTGTGACTGGGCATGCAAATGCTCGGCGGACCCATAGCCGGCCGCGAGCGCGGAAGAGGTCACCGTTTCGCCGGCCGCCAGATGGGCGTGCAGACGTCGACGGCGCTCGGCGTTCGCATAGGCGGCCGGGGTAACGCCGAGCTCACGTTTGAAAAGCCGCTGAAAATGAAACGGCGTCAGGCACACCGCCGCCGCGATCTCGTCTAGGCGCGGCGGGTCCTGACGCGCCGCGATATAGCGACAGGCCTTGATCACGCGTGCGTCAACGCTGTCGCTGCCCTGCACACGATCCGGCCGACACCGCTTGCAGGGCCGAAAACCGGCCGCGAGGGCCGCTGCCGAATCCTCGAAATAGCACACGTTCTCGCGGCGCGGCGTGCGCGATCGACAGCTTGGTCGACAATAAATGCCGGTGGTACGTACGCCGTAGAGGAAAGCGCCATCGGCGGCGGCGTTGTTTGTGCTGACCGCCTGCCAGCGCCGGCTGTCCTGCATCACGCGATCATCCTGTTTCACCATACGCTCCTGGCTGGAATGAAGGTCGCACCACGGGCTACCCCGAAGCCTATCCAACAAAAGCGATCTGCGCCTGCAGATTCTTGCGGTGCGATTCGCCGCGTACGGCGGCGCCTGGCCGGCAGGAACAATCGGCGATACCCGTCTGCGCCTTAAGCTGCGTGCATCGGGGCCGATTAATGAAAGTTGAGGCCCGTGAAACGCTGCGGCAGCCCCTCTGCGAACTCTAACCGCGACTAAGCCGCTGCTTTCGCCCACATAAGTATCGAATGATCGATTCGCGCCCCCAACTCGAGCACGAAAGCGAGCGCCTTGCCGCGCTCGATCGTACGCCGTGGTTTCAGGACGCCTACGAGCCGATGTTCGGGCAGATCACCGAACTGGCGCGCCAGCTTCTGGACACGACGAGCGCCAGCGTGACCATCGTCGGCGCACGCCACCAGTGGTTCAAATCGTCCACGCGCAACGCCGACTATCGCGTCGAACGCGAGCATTCGTTCTGTTCGTATACCATCGCCAGCGACGAGGCGTTTGTAGTCCACGATACGCTTAAGGATCCGCGTTTCGCCCACAACCCGTACGTTATCGGGTCGCCGTTCATCCGTTTCTATGCGGGCATACCGCTGACGTTCGAGGGCTACAACGTGGGCGCGCTTTGCGTGCTGGATAGCGCGCCACGACCGGATATCGGCGAACGCGAAATCAATCTGCTGCGGCAACTAGCCACGTTTCTGGAGCGCTGTCTGCCGGCGGCGAGCGACCCGAGCTATCGCGATCCCAGCACCGGCATCTTCACGCGCCAGCGCATGCTGAGCGTGCTTGAACAGGAACTGGCCAAACCGCCGGCCGAAGGCAACCTGCAGATGCGCCTGATCGGTATCGCGGATATCACCGTGCCCAAGCAGATGCACGAACTGACGCTGGTCATGGGCCACGACCAGACCGAACGTTTCATCGTCGAATGCGTCGACCGCCTATCCAACAAGATCGGCGCGCATCGCGCACTCTATCGTATCGGCCTGTATCGATTCGGTTTCTTGATGAAGGAGCAGCTCGGCATGGGCGTTCAGCGCCGGCTCGATGCGCTCGTTGCGGCGCTGCGTGAGCCCTTCGATTCGCGTGTGGGGTTGCTGCTTCGGCCCAGCGTGAAGCTCGGCGTCACGATGCTGCGCGAACACGACAGCGCCGGCGCGGAAGAACTGCTGCGCCAGGCCTCGGTGGCCGCCGACGATGCCTGGCAGCACTGTCGTTGCTGGACGTTCTACAAACCCGACAGCGACGTGTTGCGCCAGCGCAAGCTCCAGCTGCTCACCGAGCTGCCGGCCGCGCTGGCGTCGCAGGAACAGCTGTATCTGGTGTATCAGCCCCAGATCGACCTGCGCACCCGCAGCTGTGTCGGTGTCGAAGCACTGCTACGCTGGCAACATCCGACGCTTGGCTTTGTGTCCCCGGTGGAACTCGTCGAAGCGGCCGAAAAGACCGCGCTCATTCAGCGCTTGACCGACTGGGTGCTCGACGCGGCCATGTCTCAATGCGCGCGCTGGCGCAACATGGGCCTTGATCTGCGCGTAGCCGTTAATCTGTCGGCTCACGATCTGGCCGACGACCATATCGTGGAACGGGTCGCCCAGCGTCTACGACGCCACGACTTGCCGGGCGAAAACCTGGAGTTGGAATTCACCGAAAGTACGCTCATCGACGATCTCGATGCCAGCCTGCCCAAATTGCGGCATCTGCACATGCTCGGTGTATCCACGGCAATCGACGACTTCGGAACCGGCTACTGCAACCTGTCGTATCTGCAAAAGCTCAACGCCAGCCGGGTGAAGATCGATCGCCGTTTCGTACAGAACCTCGAATTCGACACGCGCGGGCAGACACTCACGCGTGCGATCGTCAATCTCGCCCACGATCTGGGCTACGAGCTGGTTGCCGAGGGGATCGAAAACCGGACCACGCTGGCGATGATGTCGCAATGGGGCTGCGAGCAGGCCCAGGGCTTTCTGTTCAGCCGCCCGCTTGCCCCGGACGACCTCGCCACATGGATTGCCGATAACGGCGTCCAGCAGGTGCTTGCACGCCAGGTCGCCGATCACTGCGGCGAATAGCGCCGCGGCATCGCGGCCGATCAATCCTCGGCTTCAATCCGCCAGCGCCTCGCGACGGTGTTTTTCGATGATGCGGGCCAGCGCCGGCACCGCCGATCGCACCTCCGTGATCGCGCGGGCACGCATGCGCGCATAGGCCGAGCGTATTGGCCGGCTCCCGATACGTTCGGCCCGGCGATCGGCCACCTGCAGTACGGCTTCGGCCACGCGCTCATCGCGCGCTGCCAGATAGGCGCCAAAATCACTGCCATCGGTGGCCTTGAACTCGGCATGGCAAGGCTCGAGCTCGGCGAGGAACTGCGGCATGAGCTCGCGCACCGTGCGCTGCACGATCTCGGGCTTGATCTTTTTAACCATGCGCACCGCCGTGCGTACGGTCATCCCCTTGCGATCGATTTCGGTTTCGACGAGCCGCTGGCCGTCGGCCACCAGGCCATCAAAATGCGGCTGTGCGAGCAGCATATCCGCGAGTGTGGGGTCGCTCATACGGGCATCCGTTGAAAATATAGGGCAAATATCGCGCACTCTAGTCAATGCATGACCGCCGGGCCAGCGCGGCCTGTCGTGCGGCTATTCGAACCGACCGTGCAACACGTGCGGCGGCCGCGCGGGTTGCGCCCAAAGTCCTGCCATACGGCGTTGCGCGGCTTGGCTGTGGAATAACCAGGGCCGGCGCCACGCGCGTTGTCCGGCACGATTTTGCGCAGCAACGCGGCGATTGGCATTAGCGTTTAGAAATCCAGCAAGGCTTTTTCGATGAGCTCGCGGCGCGGCTCGTACTGCGGCGGAAGCTTAAGCGAGCTGCCGAGCTCATGCGCCGGCTCGTCCACGGTGAATCCCGGCCCGTCGGTGGCAATCTCGAACAACACGCCGCCGGGCTCGCGAAAATAGACCGACTGAAAATACTGCCGATCGATCTGGGGCGTTGCATGCAGCCCGTGGCCGGCGAGCCGTTCACGCAGCTCGAGCTGGTGCGCCGTATCGCGGGCACGAAACGCCACATGATGAATACTGCCCACGCCCTCACGCGCCGAGGCAAACGCGGGGTCGATATGTAGATCCACCACCGAACCGGGCCCGTCGCCGTCCGCGGCCCGCAGGCGCAGGCGATCGCCTTCGTGCGCTATGCGCTGAAAACCCAGGACCTGTTCGAGCACGGCCGCGCTCGGTTCGAGCTCCGCGAGCGCGAGCGTAACCCCGTGAAAGCCGCGAATGGCGTATTCGTCTGCAACCGGCGCGCCGGCCCACGCCGGCATGCGAGCCGCCCAGTCGCAGGCCACCAGAGCCAGCCTGTTGCCGTGCGGGCCCTCGAAGCAGAGCGCCTGTTCGCCAAGGCGGCGTTCGCGACGCGTCTGGATACCGTGATCGGCCAGCCGCATCTGCCAGAAATCCATCGCATGGGCCGGCACGGCGAAGGCAATCTCGAGCGCCGCGCCCAGACCGGGCTGGCCTCGGGGTGCGCCGGCAAATGCGAAGAAGGTCAGCGCGCTTCCGGGACGGCCCAGCTCGTCGCCGTAGTACAGATGATAAGTGCCCGGGTCGTCGAAATTGACCGTCTTCTTGACCAGGCGCAGCCCAAGCACGTCGACGAAGAATTGCCGGTTTTCGGCCGGGTCGCCGCATATGGCGGTGATATGGTGCAAACCCTGAGTGGATGACGTCATCGCAAAACCCTCGCCGCATCGCGGCATGGCAAAGTCTGTGCGGTGGATGTACGGGCGGCGTGATGATATTGCAACTCGCCGCGCGTCTGGGTCGTATTCTGTCCGGGTCGTTCTGTTAAGGAAGTTCTGCATAACCTGCACTGTTACAGCCGGTTCGAATCATGGCCAAGAATCCCAATCCCCAGGGCAAGGGCGGATCGCTGGTACTCAACACCCTCGATGCGCATCGTGACCTGGCCGCTACGCTGCCGGCCAAGCCGGTGGATCAGGTCAGCGCCGAGCTATTTACGTCGCTGTTCGTGCTCGAGAGCCGCTTCCGTTTCAAGCCGGTACCTGGCCAGCGCTATTTTCTCTATCGGCGCGACGCATCCGGCTACTGGCTGAGTCTTACGCCGCCGCGCATGCTTGGCGAGGCGGTCGCCGGGCGTTTTATCGGCGACTGTATGCTCCAGGCCGACATGACCTGGACACTCGCGCTCAGCGACGAGGCCAGGAACGATACGGTCTTCCTGGACGAACTCGAGGCAAAGCGTCGCGACTTCGAGCAGCGGCTGCGATCGGCGACGCGAATCGAGGATGTGTTACCGATCTACGAACGCGGCTTCGATTTCTACCGGCGTGCGTCGGCGTTCGCGCTGGCCTATTCGCTATCCCATTCGATGAAACGCGCCGGCATCCACGGGCTGTCCTACGATCAAGCACGCGGCCTGCTTGGCAAGCCGGAGGACCCTAGCGGCTGAGCCGGCGGGATCGGCTCAGTCTCAACGGCGTTCGATAACGCAACGGCAACCGGCATGGGCGCGGAATCGGGCTGCCCGACCCCGGCATTGGCTACGCCCGTCTTCGCTGGCCTGCCTTGACGAGATAAAGAGCCCGGTCGGCGTACTCGACAAGCCCGGTGGCGTCTTGCGCGTTGGTGGGAAATATGGCCGTGCCCATGCTCGCGGAAATATCGAGTCGATGCTCGCCGAACGTGACCGGTTCGTTGATGACCTCGACGATACGCTTCGCCTGAGCTTCGGCATCCTCGTCGTGCGCCACATGCCATTCGATGATCGCGAACTCGTCGCCCCCGAGTCGGGCGACGATGTCCTCGCGGCGGGCGACCGTTTTCATGCGCTCGCCCACTTTCTTCAGCAACTCGTCGCCGGCGACGTGGCCATAGGTATCGTTGATCGGCTTGAAGCGGTCGAGATCCAGCATATGCAACGCGAACCGCTCGCCGCTACGGCGACAGTGGCTGATGCGATCGGACATGGCCTGTTCGAACGCATAGCGGTTGGCAAGGCCAGTCAACGGATCGAGATAGGCCAGTTCCTTGTGTCGCGCGGCCTGACGGTATTCGTCCAGCGCATCGCGCAGCTCTTCGGCTATTTCCAGCGTCGCCTCGCCCCAGCGCTTGGCACGGTAACGCACGTTCTGTGCCCAGGCCTGGAAGGAACTGCGCGGGGTCAACGCCGGCGGCGGATCGGCATCGGGCGACGCCTGCTTGCCCGCCCAGGTAACCTTTTGAATCTGCTCCTTGCGTACCGCGAGCAGCTCGCATTTCGGACTGATATGCAGGTTTAGCACACCGGCCGCGTTGAAGCGCAGCGTATCGTGGTGGCGCAGCGGTTTTGGCAGTTCGTCAAAATGCGAACTGACACCGGGTTTGGTCTGAAGCAACCAGTCGTCGAGCGCGGCCAGGCCGTCTGCGTTCGGCAGCTCGCCCTGACAGTATTCCTCGCTGCCCCAGCGCAAGCGCACGCCATCGGCTTCGAGCATGTTCTGCAACCCGGCGAGCTGGCCCACCAGCAGCTGCTTGGGCTGCTCGGCGGCCGGATCGAGCGCCCGGCTCATCACCGCCAGCCGCTCGCGCAACACCGAACGCAGCGACTCGGTTTCAAGACGACAGATATTGGTCAGATGCAGGCAGGCCAGCCGTGCCATCTCCTCGAACGCCAGCCGTTCAACGCTGTTGAGCGCCTTGCCCGAGTAGTCGTGGCAGGTCACCAGTCCCCAGAGCTGACCTTCGACCAGCAGCGACACGCTGAAAGAACCGCGAATGCCCATATTGCGCAGATACTGGATGTGCACCGGATGTACGGCACGCAGCATGGCAAAGGTCAGATCCAGCGGCTCGTGGATATCGGCCGCGGCATAAAGCTCGACGTTGGTGCTTTCCGTGTCAGCGATAATGCGCTGCCAGTTGAGCGTATACAGACGCCGTGCGTTTGCCGGAATATCGTGGGCAGGGAAGCGCAGCCCCAGAAACCCCTCCACGCCGGGCTTGCAGCACTGGTCTATGACCTCGCCGTCCCAGTCCTCGAGAAAACGATAGACCATGACGCGGTCGTAGCCGGTGCAGTCGGCAATGGTCGCGGTGAGCACGCCCGCCACGTCTTTGGGCGTGTAGGCGTGCGACAGACGATTGATGAAGTCGATACGCGCCGCTTCGTCCCACCAGTCGGGCGCAGGGATAGCAGCCGGCTCGAACTCCAGCACGTAATACTCACCGCGACGATGGGCCACGGCCGTGACCGGTGCGGCGAGTTCGATCTGGCCGATACGGTTGCTGCCTGCGCCTTCGGCCAGTCTTTCGAGTTCTGGCCAGGCCGCGCCGAACACCGCCGGCGCCGAACGACCGAGCACCGCATCCGGCGTATCGCCGAGCCATTCCGCAATATTAGCCGAACAGTAGTTCACCCGGCCGGTGTCGATATGCACCGCCACGAGAGCACCCAGCGGCTGCAACGCGCCGATCAGATGCAGATCGCCCTCTTTACAGTCGGCGACCACCGAGGGGTTCATGCCGACCTCGGCAAACGTGGCTGCAACTCGCAAGAGAAAAGTTCGAAGGTCTGTCGCGCAGCGCGGGCAGCCGCCGCCGCCTCGTCACGCGAACCCAGGCAGCGCAACGCCGCGCATAAACGCCGCCACTCGGCGGGCGATACGAACGAAGTGGACCAGAAACCCGGCCGCTGTGCGACCACCACCGCCGCGGGCGAACGCGCCAACGAGGCGGCAATGACCCGATGTCCGAACTGGGCTCCGTCGATGACATATCGAACGCCAAGATAGGCTGCTACCCCATCCAACTTCGGCGCGTGGGCCGGCGCCTTCGCGGCGACATCGCACCAGCGCTCCGTTTCAAGCTGCAGCAGAGGCGAACGTCGCCGGTAAGGGGCAACGGTACGGGGGCGCCAGCACTGACCCGCGGTCAGCTTACGGTCAAGCGCTGTATAGATGCGCGTCAGCGGGCGTAGTACGGCGCAATAGTCTCCGAGCGTGCAGTCGGGCGCGACCAGGCGCGCCATGGGCGTACCGTGCTCGACGAAAGCATGCAGGCGCTGGGTGCTTCGACGAACCAGACCGAGCGGGTCCGGATGCACCGTATCGCAGCAATCGAGGACGCTAGGAACCTGCATGACTTGGGGTACTCTTCAGTTCCACGATCCCGCATTGGAATAACGCGCGGAGATAAAACCGGCCAGGCTGACACAGCCAACGACCGACGGTGCAGAATTACCAGGATATAATATACCGCCGGACGTTTAATATACGTTCTGAAATAACTGCATACAATTTAATAGGTCGCAACATTACGGCTGGAGTGGCGACGGCTACGGTACCGCCAGACAACCCGTCGTGTTCCGCCTAGCCTTGCCCGCCGGTAACGGCACCTTGGGCGTCGTTGCTGACACGCGCAGCGGGCAATTCTGCGTCTACCGCAGTATCGGCATGCGACCAGGTACCCACCGCCACGATCGCGCAACCGAGTGCAAGACAGGCCAGCGAAGCGTTGCGGCCTACCCGTGTATAGCTATGGCGTTCGTTGAACCAGCGCAGGGCAAACACCGCGCCGGCCACAACGCAGAGCGCCATCGGTACCCAAACCAGCGGCGAAGCCAAGGCGCCGTGCAGCATCTGTTGCAGATACTCCATGTCGGCCATGACCCTTGCCCATTGTGTGTCGGTCATACGGGTTCGAATCCACTATTTGAATGACGGTGAACTTATCGGCCGAAATCGTATTGGCTTGAAAACACGCAATCCGGCCTTGTGCCGGGGCATGCCGCCAAGCGCAGGCCGGCGTTGCCGAGTTCAAGACACCTCGGGCGCCGTTGTGCGATAGGATCGGGCATGGCTTTGAACCGCTGGCCCGTTTTGCCGGCATTGACGACTCATGAATCGCGAACGAACTCTCTGGCTTGCCCTCGGCGCGGGTACCGCGATTGCGGCCGGCATGCTCGCACGCCGCGGCGTGGCGTCGGCCTGGCGCCATACGCTCTCGGAAGAGCCGCCGGTCAATATCGAGGATCAGGATCCCGGCTGGCCGCGGATTCTGGCCTGGGCCGCCCTGAGCGGCTTCTGCGTGGCCTTTGCGAGGGTCGCCGGCCGCGGCGTCGCCAGTCGTGTATGGCAACGCCGACTGGGACAGCGGCCGCCCGGTTACTGAAGCACCGCTTGGCCGCCTGACGGTCGTTCAGCGGCGCAGATTGTCGAGGCGGGCGTCCAGTTGCTCCAGGCGCAGGCGCAGCAGGTCGGGAAAGCGTTTGTACCAGGTCGCATTCAAGGGCGACGGGTGCGGCAGCGGGCGAATATCGAATAGGGCCTTGCGCCCGGTCGGACTCGTGAGTTCGACTTCGATGGCGCTTTCGAAGCGGTCCTCGCGTGCCCAGAATGCCTCGATGCGGGCCCGCTCGTCCTTCGATTGGCCGATACCGAACCACAGAAACGCCTCGCGTCCGAGCGTAATCAAGGATCGCCCCTGCCAGGCCTCGACCAGCAAGGAAATCATGGTGGGCTGAAAAAGCCGTTTGATCTTCATCGACCAGGCTTTGTTGCCGACCGGCTTGTACGGCACCGTGTTGATCCAGAAAAAATCGTCGCCCAGCGCCCGCGAGGTGTCGAAATCCGGCAGCGGCACGCCGTGAAGATGCTGATACACCGTCTTGCGTACCAGCTGACCACCGGCGCCGATGAACGGTTCGCCGTATTTGACCTCGTCGGTCCCCGGGTCACGGCCGAAAAAGCCGATTCGTGTATCGGCATCGCCCAGGCCGATGATCGGCTCCAAGGGATCCTTGTCGAAGCGCGCATAAACGGCGCGGTCGATGCCGTCGATACGCCCGGCGATATCGCGCAGGGTCTGTTGTTGTTCCGGGCTCAGGGGCATGGCAGTAAACTCGAGATGCGAACGCAGCCGGCGAGCCTATCGATGCGTGCGCGCTCCGGCAACGCACACGCGGCTGCCATCAGCGGCGCCGCAGATTCACCACCACGAGGATCACGCCGGCCACCAGCGCCATGAGAAACCACTGCGAGGCATAGGCATAGTGGCCGAATGGACGCAGGCCGACCCTGTCCTTTTCATCCGCCCAGTCGCGTACGAAGCCGTACGGCACGTTGGGATCCAGCAACAGCAGACCGTCGAGCACCCGTCCGTCGTCGTACTGACAACGCACATCGGCGATCTTGGGATAGCTCAGAACCCGCGGCCAGCCGGTCTTGTCGCAGGCCTGCGCCCCGCCCCAGTTCAGCGCCGGCGCCGGCAGCGGATGCCATACGCCCTCGATGCGTACGCGTTGACTCGGGGCGGACGGATTCGGCAGGCCGGCATCGGCAGGCGAGCGTGCCACCCAGCCGCGATCGACCAGCAGCCGCGCGCCGTTGTCCAGGCGCAGCGGAGTCCATACCCGGTAGCCCACCTTGGAGGCATGCACCTGATCGGCCAACAGAATCTGGCGGTCGGCCTCGAACACGCCGCTCGCGTAATACGTGCGCCCCTGTATCGGTGCCGCGCCGCCCAATGTGTCGATATCCGCCGGCGCCGCCGCCTCGGCCGAGGTCTGCGCGGCAAGCAATCGCGCCTTGTAGTGGGCGCGTTCGATCTGCCAGATCCCGAGCGAACAGAAAACAAGCGCGCCAACGCCGAACAGCAGCACGCCCCACCAGGGCGGCGAAAATCGATAGGGGCCGATATTCATAGCCATACAGCCTTTGGTAATGACATCAGGGCTCGCTGCCCGAGCCCGCCGCGCCGAACGCGAAGCACGACGCAGGCTATTGCCCCACCCCGTTCGGCGGCGATGAATGCGCAGCCGACGTAGCCCGGGCGACCTTGCGAACCCCTCTAGCGTACCGGGCACGCCGAGCAGCGGCATGACAACGGTTCAAGTCTTGCCGTCTCGCGGCCGTTAGCAGCGTTGCATGACCACGCTCATGCCGGGCCTGGAGTGCGCGCATGCACACGGCGCCCGTGGGTCGAGAACCTTTAGAAAAAACGGCCGCGCACACAAGGCGCCGCCGTCTTAGCAAGCCTCGAACGAGGCAGGATCGTCGTCATGCCGTCCCGCAACAAACCTGTTTCATCGCCTGTGCCAGGCACGCCCATGCCGGTTCGAGGCAGCCGTCAAAGCGCCGCGACCCCCCTGCCGCCGAACGCGCCCCGCAACCTGGCCGTACGGCTACTCGACCTGGACTACTTCTAGGCGACGAGATACCGCGCGACATCGAGTCGCGCGGCGTCTATCACCTGCGGGCCAACCGACGCAGCAGCGCTGCGGTGGGCGCCCAGCCCAGACAGGCATCGGTGACCGACACGCCATAGCGCAGCGCCGGGCCTAGCGGCTGCTTGCCGGTTTCCAGATGGCTTTCGAGCATTAGCCCGGCAATCGTCTGCGCCCCCTCTCGGCGCTGGGCCAGCACCTGCTCTGCAACTTCGGGCTGGCGTAGCGCATCCTTGCCGCTGTTGGCGTGGCTGCAGTCCACGATCAGGCGCGAATTGTTGCCGGCATCGACCAGGGCACGGGCGGCGGCCTGAACGCTGGCGCCGTCGTAGTTCGGGCCCTGGCGTCCGCCGCGCAGGATCAGATGTGCATCCGGGTTACCCGTCGTAGCCACCAGAGCGCTCTGGCCGCTGTCGTCGAGGCCGAAATGACGGTGCGGGCATGACGCCGCCTGGATCGCATCCAGGGCCGCACCGAGTTCGCCGTCGGTGCCGTTTTTGAAGCCCACCGGCATATCCAGACCGCTGACCAGCTCGCGATGGGTCTGGGATTCGGTGGTACGAGCACCGATCGCAGCCCAGCTGAGGGTGTCTTCGAGATAGTTGGCCACTGCCGGGCTGAGTATCTCCGTGGCGATCGGCAACCCCAGTTCGGCCAGCTCGATCAGCAGCCGGCGCGACACGCGCAGCCCGGCTTCGAGGTCGTTGCTCTCGTCGAGGTGCGGGTCATGCAGCAGGCCTTTCCAGCCGACCGTGGTTCGCGGCTTTTCTACGTAGGCGCGCATGACGATCAGCAGCCGATCGCCCACTTCGTCGGCCAGCGCGGCGAGCCGGCGGCCATAGTCGAGCGCGGCCTCGGGGTCATGCAGTGAACAGGGGCCGGTTATCACCAGCAGGCGATCGTCTTGGCCGCCGAGTACGGCACGAATCGCGTTGCGGTGTTGCTGAATTCGATGCGCAAGCGCGGCGGATACAGGCAGCGCCTGGCGCAGGGCCGCCGGCGTGCTCAGCCCCAGGGTGCGGCGTGCTCGGCTCGGGTTATGGCGCTCGTGATCAAGCGTGGCAGCGGTGGCGGTCATGGGTTTTTCCTTGAAATACATGCGCGTTGCGCAAGGGCATGGATTGCTCGAAATCGGGCGCGGCGTTGTAGACGCCGTCGATAAACAGCCAGTCGCGGTAGCGGATATCGGGATACATGGATGACTCCGTGATGTTCGTAAATAAAAAGGGGCCGAACGAAAAAACCCCCGGTTGGCACGCCAACCGGGGGTTAAAAAACTCGTCGGCAGGCGTCCCGTAATCGGGCGCCTGTCCGGGATGGATCAGACGCCGTAGCGGCTAAACCAATACCCGTAAAAGTACGCGCGGGCCGCGCACACTGGCGCGCCGCGGGTGATCGATAGCGTGTTGTGTTGTTCTGAACGCATCGGTACAAGGCCTCTTTAGCTATCGCAAGAGCCTACGCCCTGTTGCAGCGAAGCTCAAGCGTGGTGCCCGCACCCGCCTTTCAAGCGTTGATCCGCACGGCCGATAGTGTCGGACACGACATCGGCGGTCGCTTTCGGGCCGTTCAGGAAATCGGACATGGCGGCCCGCAACTTCAATACATCCGTGCATCGCAGCCAACTGCTGGGCCAGGCGCACGGTGCGCCGCGCCAGGTCGAACGCTCGTTCTGGCGACTGTTGTTTCGCACCTCGGTCATGGCCGGCGTCACACACGTTCTGTTCGTAGCGCTTTTCTACGAGCTCGACGTCAAGCCGCTGGCCATCATCAATATCGGCAGCAGCGCGTTGTATCTGCTGATATGCCTGCTGATGCTGCGCCTTCGGACCCGCTTCCTGGCGCTGGGCCTGTTCGTGTTCGAATTTCAGGCCCATGCGCTACTTGCCGCGTATCTGATCGGTTGGGACTCGGGCTTTCACTATTACGCCTTGCTCACCATCCCCCTGATCACCCTGGCCTATTTCCGCGACAAACGGATGAAAGGCGTCGCCATCTTCCTCGTCATCGCGCTCATGGTCGTCACCGACGCCTTGTCGCGTGGCGCAGCGCCCGCCTATGTATTGCCACGGTCGGTCGTGGACGCCCTGCATTACGCCAACCTGATCGCCAATCTGACCATTCTTGCGGTGATCGTGGCGTTCTACTTCGGCCTGATTACGCGTACCGAAGACAAGCTGCGCAAGCTGGCTACCACTGACCCGCTCACCCACCTGCTCAATCGCCGCAGCATGCTCGAGATCTGGAATCTCGAATGTGCCACGCAACGGCGTTCGGGTAATCCGATGTCGGTGATTCTCTGCGATATCGACCATTTCAAGCGTATCAACGACCGGTATGGACACGACGTCGGCGATCAGGTGCTGCGCGTGGTCAGCGAAACGCTCGCGAGCAAGACCCGCCAGTCCGACCACGTCGCGCGCTGGGGCGGCGAGGAATTTCTGGTGCTCATGGTGGGTACGCCTATCGACAAGGCCGAGCAGCTCGCGGAACACCTGCGGCAAACCGTCAGCCACCTGGACGTGTGCATCGATCCCGAGAACGACGTGCAGTTAACGGTTACGCTCACCTTCGGCGTCACCGACATGCCGCCGCATCAACTCGATTCCCAGGAGGCTGCAATCACACGCGCGGACGTCGCCCTCTATGCCGGCAAGCACGCCGGGCGCAATTGCGTACGCTGCCAGGCCTACGACGCGCCACTCACGCGCCATAGCGCCGCATGACCGACACACGCCCGTCGATTGCCTGTTGGCCGCAAGGCCTGCCATAACACCGCCCTTTCAGCCGGAGCTCGCCATGCATCGTCGCTTTATCGTTTTCCTACTCTGTGCAACGGCACTGGTCGGCGCCGGCTGTGCCAGCGGCCCGCAGGAACACACGGCCCGTTACGAATGCAAAAGCGAACGCCCCTTCACCGTGACCTATCGCGGCCCCGAAACGGCGATTCTGCAGATGGGCCCGCGCCTGATCGAAATGCAGGCCGCACCCAGCCCGGTCGGCCAGCGCTATGCCGGCACCGAGCTACAGCTGCTCATTCAGACTGAGGACGACGAGCGCCACGCCACGCTGTTTACCCGCGGCAACGACGGCGGGCCGGGCGACATCGTCGAGCAATGCCGCGAGACCGAACGCGACTGACCACGCCCGTGCGGTGGCGCCGGATCGGTCGCCCACAATGCAAGCGCACAGGAGAGAATCACGCCCCTATACTCGGGGCTGAATTCAGCCCATGCCTGTCGAGACGCGATCATGAAACCGGAAACTATTGCCCTGCACGCCGGCTATGCGCCGGACGAACAGCACGCCGTTGCCGTGCCGATTCATCAGACCACCTCCTTTGCCTTCGACAACGCCCAGCACGCGGCCGATCTGTTCGATCTCAAGGAAGCGGGCAATATCTACAGCCGGATCACCAATCCCACCTGTGGCGTGCTCGAACAGCGCGTGGCCGCACTCGAAGGCGGCGTGGGCGCGCTGGCACTAGCCTCCGGCATGGCGGCGATCACCGCGGCCATCCAGACCATCGCCGAAGCGGGCGACAATATCGTGTCGATCAGCGAACTGTATGGCGGCACCTACAACCTGTTCGCGCATACGCTGCCGCGCCAGGGTATTACCGTGCGCTTTGCCGACAAGGACGATCTCGACGCCATGGCGGGCCTGATCGACGAACGCACGAAGGCGCTTTACTGCGAATCCATCGGCAACCCGTCGGGCAACATCTCGGATATCGCGCGGCTGGCAGAAATCGCCCATGCCCACGGCATACCGCTGATGGTCGACAACACCGTCTGCTCGCCCATGCTGCTGCGCCCCATCGAACACGGTGCGGATATCGTCGTGCATTCGGCCACCAAATATATCGGCGGTCATGGCACCACCATCGGCGGGCTGATCGTGGATTCCGGGCGTTTTCCCTGGCTCGATCACGCCGAGCGTTTTTCGCTGCTGACCGAACCGGACGTGTCGTATCACGGCATCAACTATGCCAAGGACGTTGGCGAGGCCGCCTTCATCACCCGTGCCCGCGTGGTGCCCCTGCGCAACATGGGCGGCGCGATGAGCGCGATGAACGCCTGGCTCTTCCTGCAGGGTCTGGAAACCCTGGCCCTGCGCATGGAGCGCGTGTGCTTCAACACCCAGCGCATTGCCGAATACCTGGATGCGCACGCGCGGGTGGCCTGGGTCAGCTATGCTGGCCTGACCAGCCACCGCGATCACCACCTGGCCGAGAAATACATGAACGGCCAGGCCTCGGGCATTCTCAGCTTCGGGATCGTGGGCGGCTTCGACGCAGGGGTGAAGTTCTACGATGCGCTCGGCCTGTTCGTACGGCTGGTCAATATCGGCGATGCCAAGAGCTGTGCCGCCATGCCGGCCGCCACCACCCACAGCCAGCTCAACGAAGCCGAGCTCGAAAGCGCCGGCGTCACCCCCGACATGGTACGGCTGTCGGTCGGCATCGAGCATATCGACGACCTGATCGCGGATCTGGACCAGGCCCTGAACGCGGCCACCTAGCGGGACATCGGCAGGCCGCGCGCGCCGATGCCGGTGTTGCCGTTAGAGCAGGCTGGCGACACAGACGGTATTGCCGGTGATCTTGGCTTCCTCCTTGAGCCGGGTGATCAGCGTCATGAGCGCGTGCTCGCTGCGCGGGCCGCTATGCTCGGCGCGCCGTACCGCGGCACAGCTGGCCGAGAGCAAGGGGAATTCCGCACGCCGACCGCTGCGATCATGACCGACGATACGCCTCGCCTCGCGGTCGGAGTCGCTGTACAGCGACTCCGCGCTTGAACGAAATTCTGCGATCACACGCATCGCCGATTCGACACCGACACCGGCCGCGTCGCCACGCAGGCCGACGAAGAAATCGTCGCCGCCGATATGGCCGATCAGGCCATCGAAGGCGGCGAATGCCTTGCCCAGCAGGTCGGCAAACATGCGCAGCGCCCGGTCGCCCATGCGAAAGCCGTAGGCATCGTTGAACGCCTTGAAGTTGTCGAGATCGAAATACATCAGCGTAAGCGTGGTGGGCACGGCCAGCTGTTCGGCAATGAAACGTTCGATCGAGGGATTGCCCGGCAACCCGCTGAGCGGGTTCTGATCGCGTGCGAGTTCCAGGTTGCGCTCCTGCACGGCCAGCACCAGCGCCTCCGCGCTGAGCACGCCGCGATAGCGGCCGTCTTCGGTAATGAGGACCCCGTCGCGGCTGGGGCTGACCGCGTACTGCTCCAGGATGATATCGATGGGCGTGTTGATATCGGCGACCGGGCAGCGACGTACGAACAGATCGAGATGATCGCCGACCTTCTTGCGTGACAGCAGATCGCGTCCGTAGGGCGAGTAGATGTATTCCTTGAGCTCGGTTTCGCGGATCACGCCGATGGCTTGCCGGTTATCGCCGAGAAACGGAAAGAACGAGCGCTGCGGGTTGACGCGAAACGACTCGAAAATATCTTCCATGCGCATACCGACATCGATAGCCGGGGCATGATCGAGCTGGTCCGAAACGAAACGCGACTCGAGCCGCTCGCGTCTGCGATCCTTGCGGCGCATCTCGGCCACGACCTCGTAAACCTGTTGGATATGCTCGACACGCTGACTGGGTCGCTCGATGAGATAGCCCTGTACCAGGTCGCAGCCGATCTCGCGGCAGGTATAGAACTCGGCCGCGGTTTCCACGCCTTCGGCAACCACACGAATACCCAGCGTCTTGGCCAGGCTTACAACATGCGACAGAAACACCTTCTTCTTGTGGTCGCTGCCGATACCGCAGATAAAGTAGCGGTCGATCTTCACGTACTCCGGGTGCGCGTCGTATAGCAGCGCCAGCCCCGAAAAGCCCGTGCCGAAGTCGTCGAGGGCAATCTGCACGGTGCGACTGCGATAGGCCCGAAGGATCTCGTAGGCGGCCTGACCGCGGCCCATATCCTTGCGCTCGGAAACCTCGAGCACGACCGACGAGGGACGCAGCCCGCAGCGTTCGAGCATCGCCACGGTCGCGGCCGGTCGGTAGCCCGGCGCGCTGAACACGCGATTGTCGATGTTTAAGAACAGGCGCAGCTCGCGATGGTGCGGTATGCGGCTGAACTTCTCGAACGCCATCTGCTTGAGCAGCGCATCGACTTCGAGCAGCAAGCCGAGCTCGAACGCCTGGTCGAACACGCTTTCGATGCTGGCGAACCCGGCCTCAGCCCAGCCCCGCATCAGCGCTTCGACCCCGTAGCAGCGTCCGCTGTTGAAGCTCGCGATCGGCTGAAAGGCGTAGTCGATATGCCGCGCGAGTACGGCAAGAAAATCATGTCCCTTGGCCTTGTCGGAAAACCTGGCCGTTACCGCCATGTCGATGTCTGCGCCCCTGTGCAATCTACCCACGGTGTATGGCTTCGCGTTCTGTGTTCGCCGGTTTTTTATCGACCGGGGTCAGTCGACGTTGATAGCGAAAACCTTTATTTCACAATAAATTCACTTAAGGAAGCTCTGCATAACCTGTCACGGTCGCGCCGGCGTGCTTTGCGCGTGATTGATAAGGAAGTGAGAGCGTAGCGTGCCCAAGCGCAAAAAAAAGTGGCACGGTAGCGAACACTGACGCCGATCAAGCGCGCGCAAAGCCGGCGGCCCGCAAGGGGTTCGGCCTCACAGACGCCGCGGCTGCGTTGCCAAGCTTGACCTGCCAATACGGCAGGCGCTGCGCTTTGACGCCTTGCCGCACCGTCTGTGAGGACTCGAACGCGAACCGCGAGAGGTTATGCAGAGCTTCCTTAAGGGTCGCCGAGGGGTCGACCCAAGCAATGCATTTCGCGCCAGGCAGTTGCGCGCGGGTCAAATCGTGTGCGAGCGATCGCGGACGTGCTCGCATCGAAACATTAATATGTGGCGCGAACCCGGCCGGGCGCGCTTGCATAGCCCGCTTTGGCGACCTGCGACAAGGGCCCGAGCGCCGGGGAACCCTCATCGTCCGCCCGGCCCCGGCGCGCATTTCGCGTGCATGACCATCAATGGAGTGCCCATGGCATCCGGCAACCCGGCCCTGACCCGAAAGACCTTCGATGCGCTGCCGAGCACCGGCGAGCGCATGACGCTCAACGGCACGGTCCACAAAACCGAGCTGTTGCTGCTGTTGACCATCGCCAGCGCCTTCATGAGCTGGCGCGTTGGCCTCGATATGCTGATGACGAGCTACCAGCCCATGGGCACGCTCGGCCCCTGGATTCTGGGTGCCTCGATCGGCGGGCTGGTCATCGCGCTGGCCATCATCTTCCGTAAACACTGGGCGCCGTTTCTGGCGCCCTTGTATGCCATCGTCGAAGGCGTGGTGATCGGACTGCTCTCCATGCTGCTGGAAATGGAGTTCCCCGGCATCGCGCTGCAGGCGGCGACCCTGACGTTTGCCACCCTCGCCGCCCTGCTCATGGCCTATCGCTCGGGCCTGATCCGCGCGACCGAGAATTTCAAGCTGGGCGTGGTCGCCGCCACCGGCGGCATCTTCGTGGTCTATCTCTTCGATCTGGTTATGCGCCTGTTCGGCATGCCCATCGGCTTCATCCACGACAACAGCTGGATGGGCATTGGCTTCAGCCTGCTGGTCGTGATCATCGCCGCTCTCAATCTGGTGCTCGACTTCGACTTCATCGAAACCGGCGTCGAGCGCGGCGCGCCGGCCTATATGGAGTGGTATGGCGCCTTTGGTTTGCTGGTGACGCTGATCTGGCTGTACCTGGAAATTCTGCGTCTGCTGGCCAAGGCGCGCAGCCGCTAGGGCGTGTCGTCATAAGATAATACGGCGCATCGGCGGCCAAGCCGCGGCAAGACAAGGCATCGCGAGCGGCGCGTGGTTATTCCACGCAAGCGAGCCCCTGAAAATCGACTATGGCGCCGGATTGCCGGGGCTTGGCCGTCGACCGATCGTTATTCGTTGGGTGTTTCCCGCACAGGGGTCGTTGCGCCGGACCCTAGCCCCGCTCGGCTGCACGGCTGCACGGCTATCGCTGATATCTCTACACTACGCGAACGGGCCGCGGGCTGACCCGGACGCAGTCCGTTTCGGCAGCGGACAACGGCGTGCGCCCACGGCCCGGCCCCAGCTACGCTGGCCGCGGGCACCCTACCTACTGGATGACTTTGGACGACGCCGTGCACAACTGCGACACGACTCAGCCCCCCGAGACGGGCCCGTTTGCTGCCTATCTCGCCCGTCAGCTGGTTGCCCAGAAAGGCTATTCGCACGACCTGACGGTGGCCGAACTCGAGCCCGCGCGAGCCGCCTGCGATTACCTGTTGATCCGACACGACGGCATGCAGTTCAGCGCGATTTGTATTGTCGACTGCGAGGCGGATGCCACGCATGCCTTCGGGTTATCCGTCGAACAGGCGCGTGACGCCATCGATGCCTGCCGTGGCTACGCGGGCCGGATGGGCTTTTCGAGAATGCCGGTCCAGCTGCATGTGATCGAGGTGCGTGCCGGCGCGGTCGACACACCAACGCGCCAGCGTCTGGCGGCCTACAAACGCCGCTCGATATTTTCCAAGGGTGTGCTCAACGCCTGGGCGCTCGGCACCGCTAACGCCTCGGTCTGGAGCAATGCCCCGGCGCCGATGCGCTGGGGGCTGGGGCGCTGGTTCAAGGGCTTGCTCGCGGGCCCGCGCCGGGCCGCCAGCCCCGATGCCGACGGCCAGCGGCTGCGCGCGGTGACGCCGGGCTGGCCCTGGCTGAGCTTCTTGATAGCGGCTGCGCTCATCGCCGTGTACGGCCTCCAGATCGTGTTTGCCATTCCACCGGGCAACGGCGTACCCGGCTTCGATAGCCAGACCCTGTTCGCACTGGGCGGGCTGAACCCCGCCGCCGTGTTCGGCAACGGCGAGTGGTATCGCCTGGCCAGTGCCATCATGCTGCATGGCGGCCTGCTGCATCTGCTGTTCAATCTCGTCGCCTTGTTGCTGGCCGGTTTCTCGGCCGAGCGGCTGATGGGTTCGGCATGGTTTGCGGCCACCTTCGCGCTGGGCGGTGCGTCCGGCGCCGCGCTATCGCTGTACCTGGGCCCACCGGGCATGGTCGTGGTAGGCGCCTCGGGGGCCATCATGGCGCTGCTCGCGGCCGGCCTGATCTGCAGTTTCCGGCTGGTGGACAACGCCGAACGTCTGCAGGTCCAGATGCGGCTGATGTTCATGCTGATTCCGTCGCTCATTCCGAGCGCGACCAGCCACGCTATCGGCGGCGCGACCGACTATGCCGCCCACTTCGGCGGCGCGCTGGCCGGCACGCTGATCGGCATTTTGCTGCGCGCGATCTGGCGCCGTCATGGCGCGACCCCGCCCGGTCAGGCGCTGGCCGCGCTCGTGGCCGGCGCGGCGCTGCTTTTGCTTGCCGGATCGGCCACCGCGGTAGCCAAGAACTATCCGCGCTATGCCGACGTGGTCGAGTACATCCCGGCCGATGCGATTCCGGATCGGTGGTCGGATCTGTCCGCCGACGAGGCAGCCAATCTCGTCGCTGCCTATCCCGAGGATCCACGTGGCCACTACACGCTGGGCCGGCGGCTGCTGATCGACGAGCGCTATGTCGACGCCGAGCGTGCGTTTCGCGACGCGCTGGCCGCCTACCGGGCCCATGCCGACGACTTTCTCGATGCTTTCGAGCCCGAGGTACGCGTGTTCATCGCCCTGAGTCTGGCCTTGCAGGGGCAGTCCGCCGAAGCCCGTCGCGAAGCCGCACCGCTATGCGCGCAATTCCACCAGGGCGAAATCCATCAGGCCCTGGCCGCCACCGATCTGTGCAAACCCGCGGATCAGCCGTAGCGCCAGACTTCGATATTGTGTTCCCGCGCCACGCGATAACCACGCCCTGAGGGCACCGCCCGCGCCAGCCCGAGCTGTTCGAGCCGCATCCGAACGCGCTGCAACGCGGCGTCGTTGACGATGGCCATGGTATCGGCGGCGCGCTGCAGCACGTAGAGCAGATACGGCTCCACGCCCACGTCGATGGGCGCGCCGCGATAACGCGTGGCCACCGTGCCGAGCTGGCGCCGATGCGGCTTGTCGGTCACCGGCGTGCCGTCGCCCGGTTTGTGCTCTGCAATCCAGTCGTCGATGAAGGCGAGCTTGTCGTCGAGCTCGGGGAAGATCTCTTCGGCGACATAGGCCAGAAACGGTTCCAGCGATGGCGGAATCGCATCGTCGGCAACCAGCACCGCTTCCTGTTCCGGGTACTCGACCCGATCCAGGCCCGGCGCGTTCATGCGCTCGACCCAGCGAAAAACCCGTGGCGCGCGTGTTTTCATGATCTGCGCCGGCACCGGATCGCGGCCCAGATGGGCGAACAGAGGCGCGATCAAGCCGTAATCCGCGATCGACGGCCGCCAGCCGAGCAGATAGGGCATGACCGCGAAATGGGCGTCTAGCGTATCCAGCAGGGTCTCGAACGAGCGCTCGATCAAGGGCATGGTTCGATCGGTGACCCCGAGCATGGGCAGATAGGAATGCATCCGCCCCATCACCTTCTCGGCCACGGCCTCGCCGGAACCGCTCACGAACGCATGCCAGAGGAAATCCCGCTGCTCGGCCAGATAGGACCAACGATAGTGCATGGCATGCTTGAGCATCGCCTGGCCGCCGAAATATTCGATGATCACGGCCACTACGTGCTGCAGGGGCGTACCGGGATAGGCCGGCCATCGCGTACCGGCCCGCTCGCAATGATCGATGATATCGATACTGTCCTGGATGATATCGCCCTGTGGCGTCTCCAGTACCGGAATGATCGAACGCCCGATCGCCGGCGCGATACGAGCCGCGAAATCCGGATGCGATGTGGGGCGCTCGATATAAGCGATGCCCTGATTGCGCAGATAGCAGCGCGCCTTGCCCGTATAGAGCGAATGCGGCGCGCCATAGAGCACGTGTGGCGTGGCTTGAACGGGCATCGAACCCTCTCTCGGCTGGTGGCGATCTGGCGCTACTTTGCCACAGTCAAACAGCGATTCGACCCGTCATAATCGCCCATCCACCGCAGGCCCGGGCGGGCCCTGCGGTGTTCCGCTAAAAGCGTCGCCTACAGCGATACCACCGAACGCACCTCGTCGGGCAGCTCCTGTGCCACCTTGGTCACCAGGCCGCTGTCGAGTTCGCACTCCAGCACGGTGAGCACCGCACGCGATGCCCGCTCGACGTCCTCGCCCTCGAGATTGTCGCCCGCAGCGGCCACCGCCGCATTCCACTCGGCCGCACGACGATACTTGGTGGGCGTATCCGCCGGCACGTAGCCGTCGTAGTAGACGCCGCGGATCAGCAGCGGCAGCTGTGCACCGAGATTGGCCGCCAGATCAATCGGCAGGCGATCGCGCAGCGTGGTCAGTACGGAACGCAGCGCCTGGAAGGCGAACTGCTTATCGTCGGTGCCCATTTCCGCCATGATCGCGCCGAGCCAACGGTTGGTCTGTTGCACCGTGGTATCGATCGTGGCCAGTCCCTGTTCCGGCATAAATGCTCCTTGAATTTGATCGAAGAATCCGCGCCGACCCATCGGCCGCGCGCCGCGAACCCTGCGATGATAACCGCTCGCGATCAATCCGCATTGCCACGGTTGTCGCCGCTCACCGGCAGGCGGCCCTGGACGCATTCGCCGCGGTGGCATGGTTGCCACCCGCGCCATGGCAACACGAAAGCCAGACAAGGCGTGCAATGGGTCATTGCGGCGCGCCCATTTCGCAAAGCGACACCGCGCCCACCGCGCGTTGTCTTGCACAAAAACGGCCCGCGGCGCGGCGATTTCGTTCGCGTCAACAAGCCCTGCCACATCACGCCGCCGAGCGGTCTTTCATACCGCAGGTTGAACCTGCAGCGCGCCCGGCAATCGTTCGTTGGAGGCCGTCGCCACCGAAGGCGTCAGACACACCGACTCCATCCCACAGAGCTTGTTCAATTGCGCGCGCAGCATGTGCGGACAACGGCGACCGGAACACGACAGGCGGATTTGCAGCTGCCCCGCTTCATGTTCGGCGCCGAAGCGCTCGATCGCGAAACCGCGTTTGCGCACCACCTGCAACACCCGTTCCAGGGCCGCGGGTTCGGGCTGCATCCGGCAGTTGATGGTATGTAGCGGGCTATCGTTCATCGGCATGGGACTAGGCCTGTGCTGGAGAAATGGACATCGTGTTTTCGCGCCCGGCCACGGTCGCGGCGTCGATCATGTCGATATTGGCGCTGCCGGCACGTACGGTCGGCCAGACGTTGTCTGCCCGGGCCACGGCCACATGCAGCAGACAGGGGCCGCGGTGGGCAAAGAGCCGGTCGATGGCCGGGCCCATGTCGCGGCCGTGGCAGATCGACTCGGCGGCGATGCCGAAAGCGCGGCCGAGCGCCACGAAATCGGGGTTGTCGTCGAGATCGATCTGGCTTTCGCGGTTGGCGTAGAACAGCTCCTGCTGCTGGCGCACCATGCCCAGACAGGCGTTGTCGAGCACCACGATCCTTACCGGCAGACGATAGCGGCCGAGCGTGGCCAGCTCCTGCAGATTCATCTGGAACGAGCCGTCGCCCGCCACGTTGACGACCGGACGTTGCGGGTGGGCGAACTGGGCGCCAATGGCGGCTGGCAAGCCGTATCCCATGGTGCCGAGCCCACCGCTGCTCAAGTGACAGCGAGGCGCCTCGAAGTCGAAGTATTGGGCCACCCACATCTGATGCTGACCAACGTCGCAGGCCACGGTCGTACCGGCCGGTGCCCGGTCCGAAAGCGTCCTGACGAAGGCCGGCCCGCTGATCGCGTCGCCGGGCAGCGGCGTGGCAAAACCATGTCGCGTACGCCATTGCCGGCATTGGCCGCGCCAGGCATCGATAGCCAGCGGCTGGGCATCGAGCGCCTGCGTGAGGCCTGCGAGAATCGTATTCAAATCGCCGCGCACGACCGCGTCGCTTCGGCGCAGCTTGTTGAATTCGGCCGTGTCGATATCGATATGAACCAGGCGCGCCCCGGGCGCGAACCCGTCGAGACGACCGGTTGCCCGATCATCCAGCCGAGCGCCCACCACCAGCAGCAGATCGCAGTCGTGCACGGCCCGGTTGGCGGCCTGCGAGCCGTGCAGGCCCAGCATGCCCAGATGGTCGGGCGCGTCGCGGCCCGGATTGCCGATGCCGTTGAGCGTATTCACGTGCGGCAGCCCCGCGGTGGCCGCAAACGCCCGAAATTCAGCTTCGGCGTTGGCCCGGCTCACGCCGCCGCCGCTATAGAGCAGCGGCTTTTCGGCGGCACGCAGCAGCGCGAGTGCCTTATCGATCTGGGCCGGTGGTGCCACGGCCGGTTCGGCCGATCGCGTCGTTATTGAAGGCAGCGCGTGGCCGGGGTCCACTTCGGCCAGCTGGACGTCCTTGGGGATATCGAGCCAGACCGGCCCGGCTCGGCCCGATGCAGCCAGCTCGAAGGCGTCATCGAGCGTCGATGCCAGCGTGTTCGCGTCGGTCACCAGGTAGCTGTGCTTGACGATATCCAGCGTCATGCCCAGCACGTCGACTTCCTGAAATGCATCGGTACCCATCAGCGCGGCGGGCGTCTGGCCGGTGATCACGACCATCGGCACCGAGTCTCGATGGGCGTTGGCCACGCCAGTGATCAGATTGGTGGCGCCCGGGCCCGACGTGGCGATACACACACCCACGCGCCCGCTGGCCCGCGCATAGCCGTCGGCGGCCAGCGCACAGGCCTGCTCGTGGCGGCAGAGCACGTGGCATATCCGATCGTCGTCCACCAGCGCATCGTAGAGCGGCATGATGCACCCGCCCGGATAGCCGAACACGGTATCCACCCCGTGCTGCGCGAGACTCTGCAAAACCATTTGTGCTGCGTTCACGAAAAAACCGTCCAGATAAAAACCAAAAAAAAGCCCCCGGAACCTTGCGGTGCCGAGGGCCTGAGTCGCGATTGGAATGTGCTGCCTAGATGTGATCTTTCAGTAGGTT